>NZ_CANDOD010000014.1:0-169503 GCF_947387585.1 Grimontia sp. SpTr1 | reverse complement strand
TGTTCGAGAGAATTGGCTGCTGGCGCAGCCAAAAGAATACTATTGCCTATTGACCGGAGAAGGGCTCATATGTGTTATGCCTTGGTTTCATGCACCGATGGTGGCGGTGGCGGCGGTATCATTCGTTGCTGACTTGTAAAGTGCACTTCTTTCAGATGCTGACACAAACCATCAAAGTCTGGGAACAAAGTCATGTCATTTATTCCCATAGAATTAAGCTCTCGCATTACCATCGTTCGCTCACTAGCTGGCATGTCATAACGCCATAAATACGTCTGATTGCTTTCAGTGCCTTTGCTCATGATGAAACCCTCAATATCGACGACATTCGTTGAAGTAGTAACACCCATCTGCCTAACCATCCGCTGATTACCTGTTGCGTATGGGACGAAGTTACTTACAAAATGCTCTGCACCTAAAAAGTTAGTTTGTGAGCCAAATGCTTTATTCCAACCGTCAATATCGAAGATATACACTGTGACTTTATCTGTTGGTTCTGGCTCTAATGGAGCATTTTTAAATGCAAAATATGCTGCGACATATCCGGAAAGAGTCCAATCTAATAATGGAGTCGGGAATCCGTGATGCTGCAACTTCCCTAACAAAGCGCCATATTCGATGTTATTTTCAAGATTGATCGGAGATTCAAAAGCAGCCAGTTGGTAGTTGACGTCATTAATTATCGAACCAAAATAGTCGGAAAGAGAAATACTCTTGAACTTAGCACTGCGATGGAATGTAGTTTCAAGCCTCCACTTACTATCGCTTTGTCCTCGATAATAGTGCTTTCGATTGTTACGAGTTGCCTCGGCAATCCATTGTTTATAAGAAGCCCAATTCTGTTGCATATAATCTCCGAATGTACCGAATTAAAGAGGCATAACAGTGTATTAGATGACAAAATGTCGGAATCAAATACGACACTTTGTCTTTTAACAACAATGGCACTGATTCTATCACTGACTAACGGGTTGTTTTAAAAGAAAATTATCGAAAATTGAAAAACTGTGACGAACAAAAAGGACTAGGAGTCCCTTTTGTTGCATAGAGGTAAGAAGGTTTAATTCTGTTTGTAAAAGCAGTGCTTAACAAAGCGACAAAAAGCCCGCTTTTTCTCGCTTACACAGTTTCTAATCCGCAAACTTCGGCTTGATGCTTTCATCAATCACCATTCGCTTTCGGTCTACTGCAACCGTTTTCAACGGCTCGACTTGCTGCATAGTCGCAAGGCTGCGTTCGGTGAGTTCAATGTAACCATCGGTACCTAAACTCTTCCAAGAGACTTCTTTTTCACTAAGTTCACGAATGACTTTGAAAAGCTGCCGCATTGACAAATGCACTCCGTTTGTAGCCTTGTTATGGCACTTCTCTCTCTCGCTCAAAACCACAAACTTCTTTATATTGCTCTGGAGATAACTTACTTATTTCACCAGTATTTTCCAATGATTCTATTCTCTTACATGGCGACAACAATAATTCAAGAGGAGTAATTGAGCCATACTCTACCTTGGAAGAGATAAAAGAACTTATGACTTCATCACTTCCGTGCTTTGCATAGCCAACTAAAGGTTTTCCTTTGTAGGACCCCGAAATGCCAATCGCAATTTTATCAGCAGCGTATGTACTTTCATCGATGATATGTCTTAGTGTTGGTTCAATTCCATAGAAACTGGCGGCGTCTGGATTGAATTTCACCAGCAATTGAATCGCTAACTCTCGTAAGAAATCATCAGGCATTGAAACATCGGGATTTAGTTCTTCGACGTTTGCGTTGAAATTCAGCACGTGTAATTTGCTATTCGCGTTATACACCGCGTTTACATAGCATAATTCCAATCCACTAGCCTTACAGCCCAGTCGCTCGCGTAATTCCGCCTGCTCTACTTCAACTGTGCTAGCATAAGATGGGTTCGATGTAATAATCACTAGCAAAAGAGCCCAGAAGAACTTGAACATAAACCTTCCCTAGCATTATGCCTATAACCTCGCCAAAACGGGTGCTTACAAAACCGCAAAAAAACGCTTTAATCCTTTGTATTTACGACACATTAAAAGTCTTTTGTCAGTACACAGCCGGAGTCACTTTTCTTTGTTAAACTTAAATTCGCCAGTTATGGTTACCGGCTGAAACCAGATTGTATATAAACACACTGGATTATCTTTGAACTGGATTACTCCTGGTTTAAAGGATCCTGTTTGATCATACAGCCGAATTCGATATAAAAGGATCCCAACATCTTTTCCTTCATGCTCTTCGTATATGTATTGCTTTCTCTCAGTCTCTAGGCGAGTAAAACCCTCGAAGCCTTCTCTAGGAACGTGTTTAAAAATTACGTCCAGATCATTGTCAGTCATTTTGTTCGCTATGTCTTTGCAGTATATAGCTTTTAGAGATTCAGGCTTGTACTGAAAAAGTGCATCGGTAACTTCTTGAAGTCTCATTTCATTGCTTGATAAAGACTGCCGCATATAAGAAAACACTTCAGTGTTTGCATATGCTAGATCTGTATTAAGAGCAAAAATCAGTAGTAGAAACTTCTTCATGGTTATACCCTTGATTCTAACTTTTCGCATAAGCGGCGAGCGTTTATGCGAGTTTGGATCTAATGGCACGATGTTTCATGTATTTGTTATGCTCATGCTGAATGGTAACCAAACCTAGTAATGACAAACACCCGATATATCTATATGGCATAAAAATTATTGCTAAACTCACAACATCTTCTTCGTTTTAGCGCATAACAGCGTATTGGACACCAAAGTGGTGTATCTAAACGTCCCAGAACAGGAGTACCTCGGTATTATGGTCAACACCATTCAATACTGTGCGCGAAAGCAGTGTCAATTTTGATAATTACCCGCTTATTACCCATTCAGGATAGTGAAAACGACTCGTTTCCAGTCATAGAAAATCTAATCAGCAAACTTCGGCTTGATGCTTTCATCAATCACCATGCGCTTTCGGTCTGCTTCAACCGTTTTTAACGGCTCAACTTGCTGCATGGTCGCAAGGCAACGTTCGGTGAGTTCGATATAGCCATCCGTGCCTAGACTCTTCCAGGTCACTTCTTCCTCTCGAAGTTCACGAATGACTTTGGCGGGGCTGCCAAGGGCGAGCATTTTTGAGGGGATATGTTGTTGGGAGGCCACAAGGGAGTGAGCGGCGACGATACTATGGGCACCAACCACCGCACCGTCCATCACCACGGTATTCATGCCAATTAGTGCGCCTTCTTCAATAATACAGCCGTGTAATATGGCGCTGTGTCCGATATGACCACGCTCATGAACCACCACATCGATGCCCGGGAAAGCGTGAATCACGCAGTTATCCTGCACATTGGCATTGGCTTTGATGTGTATCCGGCCAAAATCGCCGCGCAAGCTGGCAAATGGCGCAATATAACTGCCCCGCTCTACAATGACATCACCGATTAAAACCGCTTCCGGGTGAACATATGCACCCTCTTCAACCACAGGCGAAATACCGTCCAATGCATAACAGGGCATGACTACTCCTTAGTCTGTTTAGTGTCAGTTCAGTGTGATGCCTCCGAAGCGTTCACAGAACTGTTTATCGGCTTTTGGAAGAGGCCCATCCGCCGCGCGGGCAACAGCATCGACGTGTTGCTCGGCCGGATACGCCACCAGGTTGTAGATATTGTGTGTCAATGTTCGTGCCGCCTTACCTGGCCAGTTTCCCGGCAATAACTCTTCGGGTAATGGCGGGTATTTCAACAGCGCACGACGATAGATATGAATCAGCAGTGTGCGTACCTGAAAGGCTTGTGCAGGCTCCAGTTGCTCACCGTTTTCCAGCAACGACAGAACTGGCCTGAACTGGCTGAGTAGGGTATGAAACCTGCCTTCCACTTCTTCCAGTTGCCACAGCTTTGCCACCAGCGATTTCAAGTTGGCTTCGTTACCCTCCGAAAGGTCACAAGAGGAGGCTTCGAACACCAGTGCTTTATCGTTCAGCTCATGTTTGCTCAACAGCTGTCGTGTCGCATCTTTGTCTGCGCGCGGATACAGCATGACGGAGGTCGAAAGAATGGCATAACCTGCCGACTCCAGTTGCTTTCTTGCCTCCATCAACTCACTGCCACTCAGTGAGGGCAAGGCGATCATCTGCCACTGGCGGTTCCACTCAGCATCATGTGCACTGTATATCCGCTCTTCCGCTGCCGTGAATCGGTCCATCGCTTCTTCCGTGACGTGATAGAAGCTGTAACGACCACTGCGTTCAGCCGTCAGCCAGCCATCTTTAACCAAACGAAACACCGACGTTCTGACAAACCGGTCAGACACATTGAACACACTTAACAGCTCAATCAGGCTGGAAAGACTGATTGAGCCACCGCGACGGGCAAGGATGTCACCAAAGACCGTCATGATGAGCGAGGTGCCGCTGACCGAGTCAGCGGCGAGAATGTCAGAAAGCAGCTTCCCTAATTTTTGGTTCATACGTTTTTATCCATAAACATAGCGCTTTGTTATTTTGTACCTTCAGGGCACTTAGCTTCATGTTACACAATCACAACAAAACAGCAAAAATATGAATCTGTTAATTAGGGTCTGTCGCGTTCTTGCATCGATTCTCTGTTACCGCTTCTATCGCTTATCGATCACTCGCTTGGCTTTGCCCTCTGAACGCGGCAATACACCGGCCGGCACTACTTCCACTTTGGATGAAATGCCAATAAAGGTTTTCACTTTGCCTGCCAGCTCATTCGCCAAACCATTTAACTGAGAACCATGAACTTCAGGTTGCTGTTCCACCCTTATTGTCACGCAGTCCATATTGCCCTGCTTAAACAGCTCAATCAGGTAATGGGGCGCCAGGCCACGGGTATTACAAATTTGTTCTTCTATCTGGGTGGGGAAAACATTCACACCTCTAATAATCAGCATGTCGTCGCTGCGACCGGTGATTTTCCCCATTCGGCGCATGGTGCGCGATGTGCCGGGCAGAAGGCGGGTCAAATCACGGGTACGATAGCGGATAATAGGCATCGCTTCTTTTGTGAGACTGGTAAATACCAACTCCCCTTCCTCGCCATCTGGCAATACTTCCCCCGTTAGTGGGTCGATAATTTCCGGATAGAAATGGTCTTCCCAAATGGTTGGGCCATCTTTGGATTCCACGCATTCCTGAGCGACACCTGGGCCAATCACTTCAGACAAGCCATAAATGTCTACCGCATCCATCGACAAGCGACGTTGCATCTCTTCACGCATGGCTTCTGTCCAGGGCTCTGCACCAAAAATACCTACCCGTAGGGCAAGTTTTTCTGGATCCATACCCTGCCTCGCCATTTCATCGGCGATGTTAAGCATGTAGGAAGGCGTCACCATAATGATGTCTGGGTCAAAATCCCGAATCAGCTGAACTTGCTTCTGGGTCTGTCCGCCACTCATTGGAATCACAGTACAACCTAACCTTTCCGCGCCATAGTGGGCACCGAGGCCGCCGGTGAAAAGTCCATAGCCGTATGAAATATGCACTTTGTCTTTAGGCCTGCCACCCGCTGCGTAAATAGAACGGGCAACCACATCCGCCCACATATCTATGTCGTTTTGTGTGTATCCCACCACCGTCGGTTTGCCCGTCGTACCACTCGAAGCGTGAACGCGAACCACCTGCTCCATTGGCGTACAGAACATGCCGAATGGGTAGTTATCGCGAAGGTCAGCTTTTGTGGTCATAGGGAACTTACTGAGGTCAGACAGTGTTTTCAAATCGTCTGGATGGACACCATGGGCCTTGAATTTCTCGCGATAAACCGGCGAGTTTTCATAGACGTGGTTCAACGTGTTTTTAAGACGTGATAGCTGAAGTCCGCGTAACTCATCAATGCTGGCATTTTCAATCGCGTGCATCCCTACCTTACTGCTCATCTTGCTCTCTCCTTTCAAGGCTTTACTTCCAGCTCCATCGCTTTTCAAGGTTCGCCTCTTAAAGCGTAGTCGCCAATTCGATTATTTATTCATGTTACACATTATTGATCATTTACATTTATTGTGTATCATAAAATTTAACCATTCATAAACATTTTTATTAAACCTCGACAACAATTGACCGCTTTCGCAGGGATTGATTTGGGTCGAACGCAAATGCGACCACGTAGAAGGACACGTGACATGAAGGCAAAAAGTTTTGTTTACGGCGCATGGCATGAAGGAGCTGCAGAAGGGGTTTCTGTTGCCAATGCCATCACGGGAGAACCGATTTGTTCTGTCAGCTCTGACGGCATTGATTTTGCGAAAGTAGTGCGATTTGGCCGTGAAGTAGGCGGCCCTGCGCTGCGCGCGATGACCATTCATGAACGCGCAGAAATGCTAAAGGCTTTGGGTTTGAAGTTACTGGATAACAAGAAGCGCTTTTACGATATCTCTCAATGGACGGGCGCAACCAAAGCCGATAGCTGGGTTGATATTGAAGGTGGTCTTGGCACCATGCTGAGCTACTCAAGTATTGCCCGTCGTGAACTGGGCAATGAGCCTTTCATCGTTGAGGACAAAGCCCAACCACTTTCTGCAGATGGTTCATTTGTTGGGCGGCACATTCTCACACCAAAACCCGGCGTTTCAGTTCACATCAATGCCTTTAACTTCCCTTGCTGGGGCATGCTGGAAAAAATTGCTCCTAGCTTGATCGCAGGCGTGCCCGTGATTGTTAAACCCGCCACACAATCGGCTTACCTGACGCAAGCGATGGTCGAGGATATGGTCGAAAGCGGTCTCCTTCCTGACGGCTCTCTGCAGCTTATTTGCGGAAGCGTGGGCGATCTGTTGGATCAATTGAGCGAACAGGACAGCGTCACTTTTACTGGCTCAGCTTCTACCGGCCAGGTGCTTAAAGTGCACCCGAATATCGTTGCCCACAGCATTCCATTCAACATGGAAGCAGACTCGCTGAACTGCAGCATTCTTGGTGAAACGGTGAGTGAAGACGATCCAGAGTTCGATCTTTTCATCAAAGAAGTCGCAAGGGAAATGACGGTCAAAGCGGGCCAAAAATGTACGGCCATCCGTCGTGCTCTGGTGCCACGCGCCAAAGTCAACGCAGTGAGTGAAGCGCTTAAAGCGCGCCTTGCCCGCGTGTCGATGGGCGACCCTTCTATTGAAGGCGTCAAAATGGGTCCTCTGATTGGTAAAGGCCAGCGGGATGATGTGACGGCTCAGGTCAGCAAGCTTTGCGAGCAAAGCGATGTGCTGTTGGGCGGGAACGACGCGGCAATGGAACTTGTCGGCGACCACTGTTCTCAAGACGCTTTTTATCCGCCGACCGTGCTGCTCTCCAAAGCACCAACCGAAGAGGGCTATGTCCACAGCGTTGAAGCGTTTGGTCCGGTTTGTACGCTATTGCCTTATGACGACATTTCCCAAGCGGTTGCCATTGCTTCACTGGGTAAAGGCAGTCTGGTGGGTTCAGTCGTGACTAACAATGCATCAGAAGCATCAGAGCTTGTGCTGAAAGCAGCCGCCTACCATGGCCGTATGCTGATCCTGAACCGTGACAACGCCAAATCCTCAACCGGACATGGTTCGCCGCTCGCGCCGCTTGTTCATGGTGGCCCTGGGCGCGCTGGTGGCGGTGAAGAATTGGGTGGCGTCCGTGCCATCAAACACTATATGCAGCGCACAGCTTTACAGGGGTCACCCACCATGCTGACCGCGATTACCCGCGAGTACACCGCAGGCGCTGAGAAAACCCGAACGCCAGTACACCCTTTCCGTAAGTACTTTGATGAACTGCAAATTGGTGAAAGTCTGACCACGCACAGACGCACGGTCACTGAAGCTGACATCGTGAATTTTGGCTGTCTCTCGGGCGATCATTTCTATGCCCACTTCGATGAGATTGCCGCGAAAGATTCACTGTTTGGTCAGCGCGTGGCTCACGGTTACTTCGTGCTTTCAGCAGCCGCAGGCTTGTTCGTCGATCCCGCGCCAGGCCCGGTACTTGCCAACTACGGCTTAGAGAATCTGCGCTTTATTGCTCCGGTCGCGATTGGCGACACCATTCAGGCGGACATTACCGTGAAGCAGAAGATCAAGAAAACCCGCCGCCCGGATGAGGAACGCGCAACGGGTGTGGTGGTGTGGGATGTGCTGGTACGCAACCAGAATGACGAGACCGTCGCGGTGTACGACATCATGACTCTGGTCGAGCGTCAGGAGGGCTAAGCATGAAGAAGCCAATAAACTTCATCACCATACTTTTCACCGTCCACAATGGTGTCGCGACCTTGGTGCTGAACCGACCGGATTCGCTCAATAGCTTCAATGCACAAATGCATGAAGAAGTGAAAGCTGCCATCAGAGAAGTGCGTGAAAACAGTGAGATCCGCTGTTTGCTCATCACGGGTAATGGCCGGGGCTTTTGTGCCGGACAAGATCTGAATGATCGCGCCGTGAATGACGCCAGTGCCCGCGTTGATTTGGGCGAATCTGTCGAGCGCAATTACAACCCATTGATTCGCGCCATCAGCACGCTCAATGTTCCCGTGATCTGCGCCGTTAACGGCGTAGCCGCTGGCGCTGGTGCCAATATCGCCATGGCTTGTGACATTGTCTTTGCTGCCCGCTCTGCAAGCTTTATTCAGTCTTTCGCCAAAATCGGACTGATCCCGGATTCCGGCGGCACCTGGAACCTTACCCGCGCACTTGGCCTGCCAAGAGCAAAAGCCTTGGCGTTGCTGGGTGAAAAGCTTCCGGCAGAGCAAGCCGAGGCTTGGGGAATGATTTGGCGCTGTGTTGACGATGAAGCCTTGATGGAAGAAGCCAATGCAGTAGCAGAAAAACTAGCCAGCCAGCCGACCCTTGCTCTCGCCAATATCAAACGCCTGTTGAATGCATCGTTTGCCAACACGCTCGACCACCAGCTTGAGCTGGAGAAAGAGACTATGCGTAACCTCGGCTATTCAAAGGATTACGCAGAAGGCGTGGCTTCATTTCTTGAAAAGCGTGCACCGAAGTTTAAGGGGAAATGAGCATGGATGCGGACCAAATAGCGCAAGCCTGCGCGCAGCAAATGTTCAGTCATGACAGTGTCTCCCGCAATATGGGCATGGAAATTGTGCACATGGCCTGTCGGCAGAGTGAAGTCACCATGCGTGTCACCCAAGAGATGTTGAACGGTCACCAAACCTGTCATGGCGGCCAGATTTTTAGCTTGGCGGATTCAGCATTTGCTTTTGCCTGCAATTCAGAAAACGAATCTGCCGTGGCCTCAGCCTGCTCTATCGATTTTCTACGCCCCGCCAAAGAAAACGATGTGCTGACTGCAAGGGCGCATGTCATGCATCAAGGCAGAAGAGCTGGCATCTACATCGTCAATATTACTAACCAGAACCAGGAGCTTGTCGCCATTTTCAAGGGCAACTCAGCACGCCTGAACCAAGCCGTACTCCCACCAGATCAAAGGAGTGATTCATGAAGCATGCTTATATCTGCGATGGCATTCGCACCGCATTTGGCCGCTACGGCGGCACGCTCTCCGCAGTGAGAGCCGATGACCTGGGCGCAGTACCTATTCGCGCCCTGATGGAGCGTAACCCGCAAATTGATTGGTCCCAGATCGAAGAAGTCTTCTATGGCTGTGCCAATCAGGCCGGTGAAGATAACCGCAATGTGGGCCGCATGAGTGCCCTTCTGGCAGGCATGCCAGATTCTGTCCCCGCCACCACCATCAACCGCCTTTGCGGTTCAGGTATGGACGCCGTCGGCACAGCAGCCCGCGCCATTGACTGTGGAGAGATTGAACTGGCGATTGCCGGCGGCGTGGAATCCATGTCCCGAGCTCCCTTTGTGATGGGCAAAGCGCAGACCGCTTTTTCCCGTCAGGCGGAAATCTTCGATACCACCATTGGCTGGCGTTTTATCAACGACAAAATGAAGAAGCAATACGGCGTCGATTCTATGCCTGAAACAGCAGAAAACGTCGCGGAAGATTTTAAGGTTAACCGCCAAGATCAAGATGCCTTTGCCCTTCGAAGCCAACAACGTGCCGCCAAAGCACAGGAAACGGGTGTATTCGACGCTGAAATCACACCCGTCATGATCCCACGCCGTAAGCAAGAACCGCTTTGTTTCGAGAAAGACGAACACCTTCGCGCTACCACTGCTGAAGCACTGGCGGGATTGCCCACGCCTTTTCGTGAATTTGGCAGCGTCACCGCTGGCAACGCATCAGGTGTGAACGATGGTGCGGTAGCACTGTTGCTCGCATCAGAAAGTGCCATTGAGAAACATGGCCTCAAACCCAGAGCCCGCATTCTTGCTATGGCAACCGCTGGCGTACCACCTCGCATCATGGGTTTTGGCCCCTCTCCAGCAGCCAAGAAAGTGCTGAAACTGGCGGGTCTGACCCTCGATGACATGGACACCATCGAGCTCAACGAAGCGTTTGCCGCACAGGCGTTAGCAGTAACCCGCGACCTTGGCCTGCCGGATGATTCACAAAAAGTGAATCCCAATGGCGGTGCTATCGCGTTGGGTCACCCTTTGGGTGCCAGTGGTGCGCGCCTTGTACTTACCGCCCTGAACCAACTTGAACGCACGCAAGGTAGATATGCCCTTTGCACCATGTGTATTGGTGTCGGTCAGGGCATCGCCCTCGTGATTGAACGTGTTTGACTTTCTGCACCTGAAAACGGAGCAATAACAATGAAAAAACTAAGACAGGAAGCCCAGGAAAAAGCACTGCTGGAAGCCTTTCAGCAGAAGATTGATCGTGAAGAAAAGATCGAACCAAAAGATTGGATGCCAGAGGCCTATCGACAGAACCTGATCCGTCAAATCTCGCAACACGCGCATTCAGAGGTGATTGGTGAACAGCCAGAAGGCAACTGGATCACCCGCGCGCCATCGCTGCGCCGCAAAGCCGTGCTGCTCGCCAAAGTACAGGATGAAGCAGGCCATGGCTTGTATCTCTACAGCTCTGCCGAAACGCTCGGAATCAGCCGCGCAGAAATGATCGAAGCACTGCAAACTGGAAAAGCGAAATACGCCTCTATCTTCAATTATCCCACCCAGACCTGGGGCGACATTGGCGCTATTGGCTGGCTGGTTGATGGCGCGGCTATCTGTAATCAGGTTTCCTTACAGCGCACCTCATACGGCCCTTACTCACGCGCCATGATCCGCATCTGTAAGGAAGAAAGTTTCCACCAGCGTCAGGGCTATCAAATCATGCTGGCACTCGCCAATGGAAGCGAAGAGCAGCGCCAGATGGCGCAAGATTCACTAAATCGTTTTTACTGGCCATCACTGATGATGTTCGGCCCGCATGATGCAGAGTCTGCGCACTCAGCACGTTCAATGCAATGGAAAATAAAACGCGAAACCAATGACAGTCTTCGTCAGAAGTTCATTGACCAGACCGTGCAGCAAATTGAGTTTCTTGGGTTGGAACACCCAGACAAAGCCATTAAATGGAACGAAGAACGCGGCCATTACGACAGCGGCGAAATCGATTGGGAAGAATTCTACAACGTGATTAATGGCAACGGACACTGTAATCGCCAGCGTATTCAGCACCATGTGAACGCTCACGAAGAAGGCGCCTGGGTGCGTGACGCGCAGAATGCGCACGCAGAGAAAGTCAAACAACGTCAACAACATGCTGTGGCTTAAGGAGAAGCGCTATGACTCTGGAAAATCTCGAACTGTTTGAAGTCTTTGTTCGCGGTAAGCGCGGCCTTGACCATAAGCACGTTGGTAGTCTTCACGCGGAAGATGCCGCCCACGCTCTGCAATATGCACGAGACTGTTACACGCGCCGAAGTGAAGGTGTGAGCATATGGGTGGTTCGCTCGGCCGATATTTCTGCTTCACAGGAAGATGATAACGAAGCTTTCTTCGACCCGTCAGACGACAAACCATACCGCCACGCCACCTATTACCCACTTCCGAAAGAAGTCGGCAACATGTAAGGAGGCATGAAAATGGAACAACAAGATTTGCTCCGCTACGTGTTGAGCCTTGGCGATGACGCATTAACACTCGGACACCGTTTGTCCGAGTGGGCGAGCAATGGGCCTTTTCTGGAAGAAGACATTGCTCTGGGTAATGTCGCACTGGACTACATTGGCCGCGCCCGCATGTTTTATGGCTATGCCTCAGAACTGACCAACGGTGAGAAAAGCGAAGATGATTTTGCCTTTCTTCGCGGAGAGCGTGATTACATCAATCACCTCATCAACGAGCTTCCCCGCGGGGATTTTGCGTTCACCATGGCAAGGCAACTTATCGTCGACATCTACAGCCAACTGTTTATGACCCAGTTGCTGGAGTCCAACGATCCTGTGTTATCAGCCATTGCCCATAAGTCGATTAAAGAAACCCGTTACCACCTGATGCGCAGCAAAGATTGGGTCATCAAACTAGGGGACGGCACTGAAGAAAGCCACCAGCGCATGCAGACCGCCTTCAACGATTTGTGGGGTTATATCCCAGAGATATTTGAGCCGGATGACACAGAACAGCGATTGGTTGCCGCTGGCATAGCCGTGGATACTTCTGCTCTTAAAGCCAGTTTTGACGCCCAGTTAAGCCGCGTTTTGGAAGAAGCTACGCTTGAGGTTCCAGCTGATGAATGGGCAGTGCGCGGAGGCCGTAAAGGCTATCACACGGAACATCTCGGTCATTTGTTAGGCGTGATGCAAAGCGTACACCGCGCTTATCCCGGTTGTGAGTGGTGAGGTATGGAAACCATCCCAGTAACACCACATGCCCGGTTTGAGCGAGTGAAGATGCGGGCAGAGTCTACACTGCCAGAGGTTTGGCAGTTGCTGGACGAAATTGCTGACCCTGAGATCCCGGTGCTTTCTATTTGGGATATCGGGATCCTACGTAATGTCAGCGAGCAGGACGGTAAGCTCCTTGTCACCATCACCCCCACGTATTCCGGCTGTCCGGCGGTGGAGACGATCAAGGAAGATATCCTGACTCTCCTGTCTGAAGCCGGTTATGGCAGCGTTGAAGTCAACACCGTGCTTTTCCCTCCTTGGTCAACCGACGACATGTCAGAGTCTGGCCAACGAAAGCTGAGGGAATATGGTATTGCGCCGCCCTCAGATGCACCTGATAGCTGCCTTCGACTGACGCCCGAGCAAGGAGTGCGCTGCCCTCACTGCGGCTCATCAAACACAACAAGGATCAGCGAATTCGGCTCAACAGCCTGTAAAGCGCTATTCCGTTGCGAGAGCTGTCATGAGCCTTTCGATTTCTTTAAATGCTTGTAGTAAAGGGAATTGACCATGAGTGAAACCAATTTCTATTCATTAAAAATAAAACATACGCAGCCCCAGACTGACTCTGCTTTGTGCGTCACTTTCGATATTCCTGACACGCTGACTGAGACATTCCGCTTTGTTCAAGGGCAGTTTCTCACATTGCGCGCCAACATAGATGGTGAAGAAGTACGACGTGCTTACTCGATTTGTTCCGGCGCCGATGAAGGCCTGTTACAAGTCGCGATCAAACGCGTGGATGGCGGTAAGTTTTCCAACTTCGCCAATGACACGTTTGAGGCAGGTCTTACGGTTGATGTCATGCCGCCACAAGGCAGCTTCTATACAGAGCTGAATGCATCTAACCAGCATCATTACATGTGCATCGCCGTCGGAAGCGGGATCACGCCGATTTTGTCGATCATCAAAACCGTACTTTCTCAGGAGCCCAATAGCCGTATCACCTTGATTTACGGCAATCGTCAGAGCAACACCATGATGTTCGCTGACACCCTGGGTTATCTGAAAAACCGCTACATGACCCGATTCAGTTGGATAAACATCATGAGCCAGGAAGATCAGGGCTCAGACCTGTTATCCGGCCACATTGACGTGAAGAAAGGTGCCGCACTGCAAAAACATCGCCTGATTGATATCAACAGCACCGACCATGCCTTTATCTGTGGCCCTGAATCCATGATGGCGGAAGTCTCCAGAGGGTTCCGTATTGAGGGGCTTTCTGATGATCAAATTCACTATGAGCTTTTCTCTTCATCGTCTGAAGATGCGCAAGTAGCGCTGGAAAAAGCCAAACAGCGTGTCGCCAACTATGGCGAAGAAAAGATGAGCAAAGTGACCGTCACCGCTGATGGTCGCTCTATCACCTTCAAGCTGGCGACTGTGGGTGAAAACATTCTCGATGCAGGCATCGAGAATGGCATGTCACTCCCCTATTCATGCAAAGGCGGTGTCTGCTCCACCTGCAAAGCCAAGCTGGTTAAAGGAGAAGTCGAGATGGATATCAGCCACGGGCTTGAACAACACGAAATCGATGCGGGCTACATCCTGACCTGTCAGGCGCACCCTCTTACTGATGATGTGACCGTTGACTTCGATCAGCGATGATTTCGACCAAGGATAGGAAAAATTATGCTTCTTTCTGACACCGTGAGTCTTCTCATTGAGGATGGGGTTGGGGTAATCCGGGTAAACAACCCACCGGTAAATGCCCTCTCCCATTCAGTACGGTCTGGCATTTTGGCCGGACTGGAACAGGCAAATGCCAATCCAGATATTTCCGCGATTGTGATTGGTTGTGACGGCAACACCTTTATTGCCGGCGCTGATATCAAAGAGTTCGGCCAAATGCCCAAAACACCTCACCTTCCTGATGTGTTGCAGGCGATTCGAAACAGTGTGAAACCCGTGACGGCTGCACTTCATGGCACCGTGCTTGGCGGCGGTTTCGAATTGGCGCTGTCCTGCCACTACCGGGTTGCCATGATAGGCACAAAGGTTGGCTTGCCCGAAGTGAACCTTGGCCTTATTCCGGGTGCCAGCGGCACTCAGCTTTTACCCCGTTATGTAGGTGTAGAGAAGGCCCTTTCCATGATCACATCCGGTAAAATGGTATCGACAGATTCCTTAACGGATCTTATCGATATGAAGGTCGATGACGGCAGTTTAGGACAAGCATCTTCACCGCTACCCGAGCACGCCTCTCTGGTTAACCAAGCATCGATTCTTTTCTCCCAACGCACAGCTAACGATGTCTTTGTTGCACCGGACAAGCGGGATATTCCGGATTCTTTCGAAGAGAATATCTTCGAAAGCTGGCGTAAAAAGCTCGCCAAAAAGGCCAAAGGTCAGCTCGCTCCTCAAAGAGCCATTGATGCCATTGAAGCTACCACTAAGCTCCCCTTTGACGAAGCCTTGGCCCTGGAAAGAACCCTGTTTCTGGCCTGCCGGGATTCCGAACAATCCAATGCGATGCGCTATGCCTTTTTTGCTGAAAAACAGGCAGCTTCCGGCTATGCCAAATCGACGTCTGACGATGATATTCAATCGGTCGCCGTCATTGGTGCAGGCACAATGGGCGCCGGTATTGCCATCGCTTTTGCAAATAGTGGTTACAGCGTCACTTTAGTGGAAACCAATGAAGATCTGTGCGTCTTGGGTTTAGAGCGCATTCGTCACCAATATCAGAAAATGTATGATCAAGGCCGGATATCAGAAGCGCAAAAAGAACATGCCCTCTCGCTGATTTCTGGCACCAGTGATTATGGCAACCTTGCCAATATTGATTTGGTGGTCGAAGCAGCATTTGAAAAAATGTCGGTGAAGAAGATCATTTTCTCTTCTTTAGATGCAGTCTGTAAGCCGTCGACCATCTTCGCGACCAATACCTCCTATCTGGACATTGACGAGATAGCCACCTCTACCACCCGACCCGAGCAAGTCATCGGCATGCACTTTTTCAGCCCCGCTAACGTGATGAAACTGGTTGAGGTGGTCAAAACCCGTTCGACATCCGAACAAGCTGTCAGTGCAGTCATGAAGACCGCCAAGCGACTGGGCAAAGTACCGGTTTGTGTTGGAGTTGGCTTTGGATTTGTTGGCAACCGGATGTATGCCGCTTACGGCCGGGAAGCCAATATGCTATTGCTGGAAGGCGCAAGCCCGGAACAAATAGATTCGGCGATGGAATCCTGGGGCATGGCGATGGGACCGTTGGCAGTGAACGATATGTCCGGTATCGATATCGCCTACAAAGCGCGCCGCGAGTACCCACCGATTTACGATGATCCTGCCTACTTTCTCGCAGCCGATACCATGGTTGAACATGGACGACTCGGCCGAAAAACGGGTGTGGGCTTTTACCGTTATGAAAATGGTAAGAAAACCAATGACCCAACAACAATGGCACTGATTGCTATTGAAGCAGAACGTTTAGGCATTGAAGCCAGAAGAATCAGTGATGAGGAAATTCAGAACAGACTGGTGCTTGCATTGGTCAATGAAGGGGCAAATTTATTAGAAAAAGGAATTGCCAGAAACAGTGAAGATATAGATACCATTTGGCTAAATGGCTACGGATTCCCCCGTTTTCGAGGTGGTCCAATGTATTACGCCAAAGCAGCAGGAATAAGTAACACGATTGAAAGTATCAATTATCTTTACCGTGAAACAAATAAAGCATGGTGGCAACCTTCTGAGAAATTAGAAACTATTTAAATTCATCTTACGCACTAGCAACTCCATTTTTCCCGCATTAATTTGCGGGCTTTTTTATGCCTAAAAAAAGACCTTAACTAACGTTAAGGCCAAATACTAGGCGTGTACTAAATGGTAAGTACCAATTGCTAGGGATTAATCAGTAGAGCTTTCCTATATTTTTAAACGGAAGACTTAGAAATAAGCAACTGCATTGAGCAGTGCGATAAATTGATCGTCTGATGTACCACCAGCAAACAGTCCCGCACCATTGCCTTTATAGGTGTCATAGCGAAGTTCAGGACGGATCTTTAAGTGCTGATTCACACTCCAGTCGAGGTTAGTAGTAAGGGAGTAAACATCACCACCTGTTGCCCCTACTGAACTCCACAGCACATTCGCTGCATTCTCATCATCAAACCATTCGGCACGGGCTGCGAAGAAGAGGTTATCGTCCAGTTTATATCTCGCGCCCAGATTCAACCCCATCCAGTCACTGTCTTTAGTGATAAATACAGGTGCCGCTGCTACATCGCCACCTTCCTGAAAGCCATAAACAAACTCTGCGGCCAACTGCAGGTCTGGATTGACAGTTTGGATCAGCGTGGTAGAAGAGTGAAAACGGTCGAGCTTCTCATCGGTAGAGCTAACAGCAATGTAGGGTGAACCGCCTTTGGCAGCGCCAAATGCATCGCCTTCGCCATCACCGTAGATAAACTCGAAATCTAACCAGGTTGCTAAATCCGGGCTACGCCAGCGCGCTGCACCGATAAAGGTTGGACGCTTTTCATCCCAGTTATTCCAACCCGCCACCAGACCGGCATCAAAGCTCAAAAGCCCAAAGTCTTCATCCGTCGGTACTTTGATGCTGGCAAGCGCACCAACGTGTTTTGAAGGGCCATGTTGCGTGGCGTAAGTGTGCGTGACAAACCAGTTAGGCGGCGTAAAAGGAGCACCGACTTCATTGCCGATGAAAGTGAAGAAGCTACCTACCATCAATGTCATACCATCTAATACTGGCAGGTACGCATCAATGTAAAACTGCGGAATGGCGAGTTTGTTGTCGTCATCGTTATCGAAGGTGTAGTCGTCAATGCCTGCAGTACGGAAAAACTGAATATCCTGGCCGTACATAGCTGTCACGTTGAAATCAATACGCGCTTCACCAACCGGACCTGGGAATGGACCTACCCGACTCAAGACGTTCTGAGCCGGTGCAAAAGCACCAGTCGGCAAACAACCCATGCCCTTACACAACATTAAGCCGATTTGGTTTAGGCCTACACCGTCTTTCTGGTTTAAAAAGGCACCGTTGCTGATATTGCCATCGCCAATCGTGTCTGAAGCATGAAGTGCCGTCGCTTCTGCCCAGCCTGCGACAGTGATTTCATATTCATCTAGCGCGTTGTTTGTCGCTGCACGAAACAGCGAGCCGCCAGCAGGTTCAGCATTCGCTAACCCCACTGTAGGTACCATTAATGCCAAAGAGACTGAAAGTCCCAATATATTCCTTGTTAATCTCATACTGCTTTCCTTTGATGGTTTAATTATCACATCTAGCGGTGATAATTTTCCTTGATTTTTAAATTCATTTATTAGCCAACTAAAAGAACAAATAGACGAAACCAGTCCCCGCAAAAACGGAGATTCATGGGATTATTTTTATTATTTAAATAGAGTGGACACTGGAGCCTAGTTGGACAATCCTCAAAATTAAGGAGAATTGTCCAACTTATACATCTATGACAATTTAACGCCTGCTAATAAACCCGTTCCTTCAGTACAATTAATATATTCCCCATACTGAGAGCCAGCTGGTAATACAGATACTTCGTGCCAAAGTTGTAGCTGAAGATCAGGTCCATACTTGGGTGCAATTTCAAGGAAAGTATTAAATATCGCTACATGAGTAGGATGGCTTTCAGACCATGCCTCTAAGTCTGACATCGTGCGGAAGAAGGCAAGACCAAACGTGCACTCCTGCTTGCCTTTAAAGGGCAAAAACTGCGTCATATAACGGCAGCTATAACAATTGACCTCATCACCTTCATCACGCAGGAAATTCATGCCCGCTTTAAGCACTGGTTCAATTTGATTTAGGTACTCTTCCCTTTGGGTACCTGTAGTGTGACTCCAATCCTGACCAGATCGGATAATGCAAAGGTTCTCATGTGCACGAACCACAACACGATTTCCCTGTTGCTCAATCACTTCCAAAGTCTGATGCGCTTCAAAAGGGTTTTCAGCCGAGAGCGGAATACGATCCCGCATCCCTCCCCAATAGCCATGACGTTGAATAGGGCCTTCGATGTCCTTGCGTATCTGACTAAAGCCATGATTGTGTACCGGGCCAGAGAACAGGGTCTCAAGACGTTCAAAAGGTACATTGAACACCTCCCTGAAAATCCCAAACCCCCACTTGTCATCCGAATATAACTCCCAGAATAAGGTCACAACATCGCTGTGCAGCCAATCTGCGCAGGCTTGCGCATCCATCCAATAGATAATCGCAATGGTTTGGCTGAGCCCATCTTTGTCTTCGCAGGTTGCAAAATCGCAAACATCCGCGTTTTTAGCGAGGCCATTCAGTGCACCAACAAACTCGCTGATGTAAGCATCAGATTTGTGCTGACACCCTATAATGCACATGCTGACGTCTTGTTGGTTTTCGGCAAATACCGAACTCCATGCTGGTACGGGTGGCTCCCAATCCGGTGGCATCTTCAGAGGCAGTTTTCTGTTGGTTGTATTATTCGCCATGGTGAGTACTCCTTGTGCTTATGACTTCAAATTGGTGACATCGGTTGTCTAGGCCTTACCAAGGTTTAAGTCGGTGCAACAATGAAGAACGTTCACTCACAACTTCAACCGCTTCCTCCTGCCCCGTTGTTGCCAGCTCTGACATTGCCGTTTTTGACGCATCAAGGTCTGTAACTTCTACAACTGCACGTCGTTTTTCACGATCTATCAGTAAACGTGTAGCATCTTTCTTCGCATAGTGGCCCGCAGGGTCAGCGACAGCTTTGGCATAAGGGATCATGCTGAGGTCAATATCTGCAATCACTAAGCCCTCTTCCGTCTCTCCAATTTCAGAACCAATAGACTGCCCATCCGGCGCGTAGATTTTGGTGTAACCACCCCCGATCTGGCACATCGCCTCTTTTTCGGGATCACCCTGACAAAGCATTTCCTGCTGCGCTTTGCTCACCGTGGCGCATGGCGCAATAACGTAACAGCCACCTTCCACGGCATACATCATGCTGGCTGCGTTGTTCACTACGTCGCCAAGGGCATAGGCCATTCCACGATAGAGGGAAAAATTCGGCCATGCCGCGCAATGGATCTGTTCATTCTGAGCGTACATCGCATACTTAGAGAGTGGCTGAAGATGCTCCCAACAGGAAAGCTGTCCAATGCGGCCAATTGACGTTTCCTTTACTGCCAGGTCGCTACCATCACCTTCACCAAACACAGTGCGTTCTACATGGGTAGGTTTGAGTTTTCTTCTACGGCTGATAATTTCGCCATCTTCGCCATAGTGCCACTGCGAGATATACAGGCTGCCGCCGTCACGCTCACTCACACCGATCGAAACCTGAATATTGTTTCGACGAGCCGCTTCAGCAATGGCTTTGTCTTCCTCGCTGCCCGCTTCAATGCTGCTGTCAAAATAACGCCCTACAAATTGCATCTGCCATGCAACTGGGCCTAACCAGATATGATTGGGATAACCTGGAAGCCAGGTTTCCGGGAAGACCACCAACTTGCACCCTTTGGAAGCGGCTTCATCGATATACGCTTCGGCTCGCTGTATCCCTTCTGCGAGATTTAAAAAAGATGGTGCTGCCTGTACCGCAGCCACTTTAAATACTTCCGACATCGCGCGTTCTCCTTCTTCGCGTGTAGTAATGTGGTTTTAGCCACCCACTCATAAGTGATGTCTGGCAAATGATGAAAACCAGAGCCTTACGGCGGGCTTCTAAAACACTAAGAGGCGAACGGGAGGATTGCTTGCGTAAGAAGGCGGCCTTAGTTGTCGTAAAAGGCAGCGGCCAAACCGACTCACATTTGAGACAGTGTCAATTTTGCATTTGGTGTTACAACATAAAGGTAGGGTTTAAAAGAGAGCACACGGATGAGTAGTACCGTCAAAAGGTTTACCTATGACACAAGCCATTGCCAACCTAGCGAAAAGTTCGCTTTTTGGCGGGAGTCGGTGTGCGATGCTTATGTCAACTTAGGATGTGAAGCTCTATCTCGAAAAGACTTTAAAGGAAGAATTGAACTCTCCAAACATGACGTTATTGACCTTTCCTTTGTGTCTGGGTCGAAACACAAGGTCATCAGGCGTGCGGAAGACATTGGGCGCACATCAGAAGCCGAATTCCTGTTAAGTATTCAACTTAACAACCGTTCTGTTATCGAACAATGTGGCCGTGCGGCTCCACTATCCCGCTACGATTTTACTCTGTATAGCAGTACAGAAACCTACTCCATTGACCTCGAAGAAGACTTCAAACAGTTAGTCATCAAGTTTCCAAAGAAGGCACTATTAAGCCGGCTCCCTGACGCCAATATGCTCACGGCAATTCCCGTCAACGGGACATCTCAACTAGGCAGTTTAGTGGCAACGACGGCGTTAAATATTTCTTCGCTTATCGACAGCCAAACCACGGACTGTAAACTCCTGTTGCAAGAGACATTGATAGATTTGATCGCCACGTCATTAGCACCACTCCGAGGCTCTCGTCTCGAGTTGTCTCAGCCAGAGCAGCAACTGCTGATTCGCGCCAAGTCTTTTATTCTCACAAACCTGCAAGATGCCAGCCTTAACCGTGAAGACATTGCGAAAAGCCTGGGGTTGTCAGTACGTCGCCTTAGCGAAGTGTTTACGAAAAATGGAGAAACGGTATGTGGCTTTATCCGAGAGAGCAGAATGCAGAAAATCGCCAGTGATCTAGTGGATGAGCGCTTTCAAAAAGCGGGGATCAGTGAAATCGCATTCAAGTGGGGGCAGAACAACCTTCAACATTTCTCTCGCACCTTCCGAGACCAATTCGGTTGTTCACCCAGAGATTACAGACAAAGCAAATTATAACTAGGCGCAACAGCATTCGTGCCTCATTCCCACTTAAAAAATGTATGCCGCACCCGCGTTACTTGCTCCCTCATCAGGTGTGCTTCCAACGCCAGTGGTACTTGAATCCTCAAGAAATGCGCCCACTGCAAGCATGTCTCCGTCTTTTCCAAGACTCACCGACACGCCAAAATTATCTCCAGCCCCAGTATTAGGTGATTTTAAATACGCGTGATGGGCCCAAATAGCGTTCTCGTAACGGTATATGTAGGCTGCACCGGAATCTACAGCCCCTTCATCAGGCGTGCTGTTAATACTCAAGGTACCAGAGTCTTCTTCCCGAGCTCCTACTGCAAGTGTGTTACCGCTAGAAGATAAATCAACAGACCAACCGAAATAGTCACCTGCACCGGTATTCGATGCTTTAATGTAGGCATCTTGACCCCAGTTTCCGCCCGAATAGCGGAAGATATAGACCGCGCCTGCGTCTGTCGCACCTTCGTCGGGTACGCTGTCAACACCGATTGTACTCGAGTCTTCATATCTTGAGGACACTGCCATTACATTGCCATCGCCTGACAAGGAGACCGACCAACCGAATCGATCACCAATCCCTGTGTTGGATGCTTTCACATAGGCTTGCTGCGACCAGACACCGCCAGAGTAGCGAAAAACATAGGCAGCCCCAGCGGCACTCAGCAAATCGTTGGGGGTACTGTTAATCCCTGTTGTATCTGAATCCTCCCAAGTAGCCCCCACTGCAAGGGTGTTGCCATCCCCTGACAAAGATACCGAATAGCCAAAATAGTCAGACGCGTCAGGGTTTGAGGCTTTGATGTAAGCTTCCTGCGCCCAGCTGCCTCCGGTAAAACGATAGACATACGTAGCCCCTGAATTATATAACGAATTGTTTTCTGCGTTGTTAACGCCAGTGGCTGACGAGTCTTCCGCATATGCCCCCACCGCAAGGGTGTTGCCATCAGATGAAAGGGTCACAAACCAGCCGAAGTAGTCGCTAGCACCCGGGTTAGAAGCCTTTATGTATGCCTCTTCACTCCAGCTCCCCCCAGCATTACGGAAAATGTAAGCAGCGCCCGATAATGTTGCTGACTCATTCGGAATACTGTTAACACCACTGGAGGAAGAGTCCTCTGCGTAGGCGCCAACTGCAATTGTATTACCATCTGCTGACAATGCGAGAGCCCAACCAAATCTGTCCCCCTCCTGACTGTTTGACGCTTTCAAATAGGCTTGCTCTGCCCAGTGCCCATCCAAATATCGGAAAACATATACCGCTCCTGCTATTGCTGCCAGATTGTCAGGTGTGCTGTTTATGCCTGACGAGCTAGAGGCTTCTGAATACGCACCCACTGCCAGTGTCGACCCATCAGATGATAGGGACACAGGCCGACCAAAACTGTCGTCAATATCCGTATTAGATGCTTTGATGTAAGTGATTAACGCGGTAATGTCTGAAGGTGACAAAGATAACTCGTTAGACAGTGTACTCCCAACTTCATTACTGGCTTTTACGAAAAATTCAGAGAGGTGATCTTTGAGAGCGCCAGTGACATTGATAGTTGCCGTTGTTCCGGATACAACCCCCATCGATTCGCAGTTATCAGGTTGCGTTTCGTCTTTTCGACAAACCGTATATCTCGAAGCACCTTCAGCAGCATCCCAAGAGAAAGTAATCGGGCAAGAACCTCCCCCCGAGGAAACAGAAGCAGACAATGACTGAAGGTTAAATGCTGATGGCGGTGACATTGTCGGTGACGTTATCGACTCCGAAGCTCCACTTCCTGAATCAAATACATAGTCTATATTGCACCCGTTCAGAAAGACTAATGTACTCCACAGAAAAATACCTTTTAAATACTTCATCTCCGCCTCCAAACTTACTACCCATACAAGTATTCAGAGGAACCAATAATCAATGCAAATAAAACCATACAAGAAAAAAGAATACTCATACAACAAATAATTAACTGACAGAAAAATATCCAACACCTTTATACTAGACTAAATAAAATTAATTTTTTCATTGAAATAAAATAAATAGTTATGACCAATATTCTCTACAAAAAATGAAGAACGAAGTACCATTTACAGAAAAAACATAATAAATAAAATAAAAAATAACAACTTAGATAAAACGATAGATAAAAGACTATTCGTACTTAATCTCACATTGATATTACGGAACGAAAGACTGTATAAAATAAAGACAAATTAAAATGATCAGTGAAAAGGTAAGAACGACGGATGGGTATACTTAGGCGACCTAAGGATACGCGAATTCAGAGGTCATCAATGCGTTCAATTCGAGGCAAATTTCACGAGGAAAAGTCGTTCTATTTCCGTGGGATTTAACGATGAAGTGGGCGCATTGAAGGCCTACCTTCGGGCGAGTTGACTGACGCCGTGCTCTTTGTTGTTCCTTTTTGATGGAAATGACTACATCTGCAAAGGAACGCCGCGATCACAACGCCAGTCAACCTTGCGATTCCTTCACCCCAAAGTTGTTTGGGTATATACACAAATAGCAGGCTCAGGAAACGCCACCAACACGGTTAGAACGGCTTAATGTATGCAACTCACTTGAGTCCTCTGAAGATTTTGCGCGTGGCTCCATTTTTACCTGAACATTGTGTGTCTTAATTCCAGCTGCTTGGAATCGTACAGCAATCCCCGTGCGAATATCACTGGCAAGGTTCCAAGCCCTTGTCGCGGAATTTGTCCAACCTGCAACCCAACATTGGTAGGCATCTTTATCAAGGTTCATCACCCAAAAATCTGGTGATTCTTGGGAGATAAAATGCTTGCTGCTCTGAACGGACTCAATGGCCATTTGCCGCACAAGCTCTAAATCATTTTCGTAAGAAGTGTAAAACTCCACATGCACCCAGATATAAGTGTCGTTATAGGTAAAACTCTCCAGCTCCAGAGAGAGCATTTTGCTGCTTGGAATAATTAGTCGCTTCCAGTTCCAGAGCTTAATAATCGTGTGGTTAAGGCTAATGTCTTCCACCGTTCCATATTGATCTTCAATCACGACCGTATCTCCGACACGGATCGCTTTGGAAAGAGAAAGTACGACGCCCGCAATAATATTTTCAATCACAGGTTTTGCGGCAAAGCCGAGAACGGTGGTGGAAACAGCAACCATTAGCGAAACCATTGCTGCTGGCATCGAATTCAGAAATGGCAGCGATAATGCGAGACCTAACACGATAAAGATGAAGAAAAAGGTGATCTTTCGGATAATCGAAAAACGGTTTTCGATTTTTTCAACTGCCGCATCAATCTCCCCAATCTGACCTTCTGCTTTGGGTAAGGATGTCTGAACACTGTTAAAGTTCTTCAGGCGTCTTAGTCGTTTTTCCCTATTAGACTTTGACTTCAATAAGGCCGATGTCGCCCACCAGATAACAGCAACCCCCACCACACTGACTGTGCCGAGGTAAATATAAAGGTTATCTAACACCATCTCACTCCAATCCCTTTTTGCCGTTAATTTAAACTAGCCGCATGTATTGCTTTGCTGTCTATTTAGTACTGCCAACCCTGTTTTTCGAAACGTACGTTCCATTTACCGTTATCGTCATTTTCGCAGCTTTCTTCGGTATCAAAATATACGTGCTTGCCAATATCTTTCAGCTTGATATCGATGGAAGCCAGCACATCTTTGATGAGACGGCGAATGTGTTCCTGGTTGGCTTGGGCCAAGCTAGATTGAGTGTCAAAAATACATACGATAGAAAGCGAATTAGGGAATCGATCATAGTTAACAAAATGGGTCAGCCACTCGAATCCTTGATGTTCCGATTGGGCAGTATCACAGACTCGTGTTAGCGCATGTCTAAGCGAATTATCTATTTTTTTGTCCGTCTTTCTCACTTCCCTCACCTTTCAAATGTCGAACTGCACTTGTTGATTTACTGCATGTTAGGTGTGAAGAAAGGCAAACACCAGTGCAGTGTCGGACTGCACTAGTTAGATATCGATATCGCGACATTTTATATACCCAAACAACCCGAAGATGCAGGAAGCAGCGAGATTGACTGGGGTTGTGATCGCAGCGTTTTTGTAGGTGTAGCCATCTCCATCAATAAGGAACAACAATGAGCACGGCTCGTCCGAAGGGAGGGCCTCAATGCGCCCACTTCTTGGTTAAATCATGGGTAAATAGAACCACTATTCCATGTGAAATTTGCATCGAATTGAATACATTGATGATCTCTGAATACAAGCTTCTTCAGGTTGTTTGGATATAAAGATGGCTGCCTCTAGCCCCTGACTGTCGTCAGCGGCTAGAGGGTTATTCTGAGGAGAGAAAACGAGACTCAAGTCTTTCAGTCGAAATCAAAATCAGATACGTACTTTTTCTTAAATTGCTGCAAACTCTCACCTACCTCGCCCTGCATCTCGGCACCAGCAGAACGGTTATCCATAGGCATCCAACCGTATGGGTTGTTGTCGTACATTAAGTTCACATGGCGACACAGCCCGAACAGGTTGTTGTATATAGAGTGTTCATTGACCCCAAACTCATTAAGCTCTTGAATAATTTTCACTTTTAGATCTGGCATGATCGGAAGCTCAGTCAACGCGGAATGCATTCCTTCTTCCTCCTCCAACGCCGTGAATTGAGGACGACCCTGAATAAGGGTGGAGGCATGCACAGTTAGCCGTTTGTTTTTGTCTGCGGCTTTCCCGTAGACAGGCATGATGTGTGTTTGCGTAATCGCAAAAGGATCATCGTCCATACCCAGTTGCGGAATACTCTCCGTGTTCAGTACATAAACAAGAGGCTGAGATCCTGAACTATGACAGGCGTACCATAGCGCCTCGTAAGGATTAATCGTCCAGTCCAACAAACGGGTTTCCAAGCCGGCGTTGTGTGCTTTCATCAGTAAGTGGCATGTCGAAGGATTATCAATGTCGATGTAGTCCCGGCCATACTCTGCGATATGCGCTAACATCTTGGCTTCCGTTTCTACGGTTTTGGTATGACCCCTAGCCGCCTGAGGGAGCAATTTGCAGCGGATATTAGGCTGACCTCGAAACAGCATGGTTTTGTTAGTTTCGGTGATATTTTCAACCGCTGCCGTAAAGGCAGACAGTGAGTCTATATAGTTAATATGATTCATAATTTCCTCGCATTGGAGTAGCCAACTGAGCTGTTTATCTCTTTTTGTACGACCGTCACCGCGATAACGTTAACAATGTCATCCACGCTGCAACCCCTCGATAAGTCATTCGCTGGTTTTGCCAAGCCTTGCAACAAAGGACCAATCGCAACCGCTCCTCCAACACGCTCTGCCAGCTTGTAGCAAATGTTGCCCGCCTCCAGGTTAGGGAAAATGAGGACATTCGATTTCCCTTTTACGTTGGAGTTAGGCAGTTTCTTCTTCGCGATATCCGCGACAATCGCCGCATCCAATTGGATATCTTCATCGATAGCAATGTCCGGCAACTGCTGCTTTACCCGTTGAGATGCCCTGACGACCTTGCTGACCGATTCGTGCTGTGCACTGCCGCTGGTTGAAAAAGACAACATCGCGACTTTCGGTTCTTCCATGAGTAAGGTTTCTGCATTCTTCGCTGCTGCAATAGCAATGCTCGCCAGTTCTTCGTCGGAGGGATCAATCACCAGCCCACAATCTGAAAAAATCAGTCCTCCTTTCAAGGTGTGGAAGGGCTGGCACAGCATCATCAGAAAGAAGCTGGACACAATCGTGCTGGTGCCATCCAATCCAATGATTTGTATTGCGCTGCGAACGACATCTTTCGTTGTGTGCACTGCCCCAGCGACTGAGCCGTCTGCGAGTCCTTTGGCCACCATAAGGTTGGCAAAATTGAGTGGCTTAAGCGTCTCTTGCAACGCCTGCGTAGGCGTGATGCCTTTCTTTTCCCTAAGCGCGAGATACAACTCCGACAGAGAGGCGGTGAGCGGGCTGGATTGAGGTTCAATCACCTCAAAATCATCCAGTCGAACGTTAGCTTCGTCAGCGGCCAGTTGTAGTTTTTCTCTTTCACCAACCAAAACGACCTTTGCAATTCCGTCTTGTTGAGCCTGAGCGGCGGCGATGAGAATCCGTTTATCATCGCCTTCACATAGCACAATTTTTGAGTCCAACTTTTTCGCTTTCTCAATAATATTGTTTAGTGCTTTCATCACTTACTGCTCTCTTAACGTCACTTTTCAAAACCCAATATCCCTATGGGATTTCATCCGAATATCTCTAAACAAAGCTTTCGTTTGTCTACTCCTCTTTATGAGCCCACCAGCGAAGGAAGCCATAGGGTGAGTTGTGGGAAGAAGGCAATAACAAACACGCCAAGCACAGAGGCAAAAACGAAGGGATGAATTCTTGAAGTAATTTGCTCGACGCTCGAACCGCCGATACCGGACGCGACAAAAATGTTCTCTCCCAATGGCGGCGTCGCAAAGCCAATGGATAAGGTACAAATCACCACGATCCCAACATGCGTTGGATCCGCGCCTAGCATGTACATGATGGGCAGTAGGACAGGCACAATGATCATTATCGCCGCCAGCGTTTCCATAAACATGCCGATAAAGAGCAGTAACATGATGGTCAATGCCCAAACCAGATACATGTTGTCCGTGACACTCAATAGCGCATCAGCCACATGAACCGGAATTCGCTGCTCGATAAGAAGACGCCCGAAAACCGTGGCAGCGAAGAGAATCAAAAGAACACGGCCGGTTATCCATGTTGTGGTGGTCAAAGACTTAAGCACATTCCTAAATTTCAGTTCTTTATGTAAAAAGAACCCCACAAATAGCGAGTAGAAAATCGCCACCACCGCCGACTCGGTTGGCGTGAAAATGCCACTATAGATCCCGCCCAGTATCAGAAATGGCGCAAGAATCGACCAAACACCCCGACGCAACGAGTGGTTGATGTCAGGAAGAGACCAGGACTCCATCAAGCCTTTGTAGCCACGACGTTTTGAGATGTAGTAGTTGGTCAATATCAGGGTTGTCGCCATGATCAGTCCGGGAACAACACCTGCAATAAACAATTTGGGGATGGAGACAGTATCAAACTCGCCATGCAGGGATATCGCTTCTGGCGGTGCCATCAACCCCATCGCAGAGATACCGAAGATGACAATAGGTATGGACGGAGGAATGATTATTCCTAAGCCGCCGCTTGCGGCAGTCACCGCTGACGCGTAGCTTGCTTCATATTCGCGTTTTACCATTGCAGGAATCATCAGCATGCCCACTGCTGCCGTGGTCGCTGGCCCTGAACCGGATATCGCACCGAAGAAAAGACAGGCAAAAACCGTTGCGGCACCAAGTCCGCCTGTTACCGGGCCTGCCATGTTTTCTGCAATATCGACCAATCGGCGTGATATACCAGAGGCCTCCATCAAGGCTCCGGCCAAAACAAAAGATGGCAGTGCCATCAGTGGAAAGTTCCCGACAGACGTGAATGCGATTTGCACCAGTGCAATAGGGTTTTTATCCAAAATCAGGTAGGCCGCCATCGATGCGCCAGCCAAAGAAACGGTGATAGGTGCCCCAAGCACCAGCAGAACTAAAAAACCACCAAATAAAATGAGTGTTAAATAGGCTTCCATAAGGTTGAATCCCTTCTCGCTATCTTTTCACCGCCGGGCCTATGGCAGCTTGGGAATATCCATCTTTTTTTCGCTGAGCTTGCGGATCTCTTCTGCCTCTGGGTCATCGTGTTCAATACCTTTTAAGCGATCGATGACATTCCATAGAATCCGTATCGACATCAGCAAAAACGCGATGGGCAGAATCATGTAGATGTACTTCATTGGGATACCGGTGGTTTGAGACTTCCAAAACAAGTTC
Organism: Grimontia sp. SpTr1; assembly: GCF_947387585.1. Classification (NCBI taxonomy): domain Bacteria; kingdom Pseudomonadati; phylum Pseudomonadota; class Gammaproteobacteria; order Vibrionales; family Vibrionaceae; genus Grimontia; species Grimontia sp. SpTr1. The sequence goes on along the minus strand of NZ_CANDOD010000014.1, from coordinate 140,114 downwards.
ATCTTGTTGAAAACAAAGTCATAACTCAGGTAAACAAAATACAGATTGAAAGCAATCCAGAGCAGATCGGCGATCGTCTCGCAGACGGTTTTTACGATGGGTGGAAAGTAGTTAAAGTGGAAAGAGACTCGGTTATGAGCAGACATTTTTGCTGCGACAACAGCACCTAAATAGGTAAACCAAACGAATAAATAGGTCGCGACTTCATCACCCCAAGGAATGGAGTATTGGAAAAACTGTCTAACCAAGATCTGCGTAAACAAAAGCGTGACAAATACCGCCAGAAACAAGCAGCAGATGTATTCTTCAATCCTGTTTAGGTGACGACGCACTGGTAACATTATCGACATGCTCTTACTCTCAACGTTCAGGCTTCAAGGGTGAGTTCAATAGCTAACCCGTCGGACACGTTCCGTGCCCGACGGGTATCTCGATTATCGACCGAGCTGTTTCAGTGCGTTATCCAGTTTTTCTTTACCACCGATACTGCTGTAGAATTTCGGCCAAACAACAGTTGTTACACTCTCAATCCATTCCTTCTCGTTATCAGCCGGTTCGGCGATTTCCATGCCTTTTGCTACCAGCTCTTTCTTGATGCGATCTTCGGTATCTTTAAGAAACTCAAAGCTATGTACCGTCGCTTCCTGACCCGCCTCTAAAATCGCCTTTTGCATTTCGGGTGATTGGTCCTGGAAGACCGACTCACTGATGATGAGGGGCTCCATCGAGAAAATGTAACGGATATTGGTCACGTACTTCTGTACTTCATTGAATTTCATGGCAGAAATAGTGATGTAAGGGTTGTCCTGACCATCAACCACACCTTGCTGGAGGCCGGTAAAGGTCTCTGACCACGCCATGGGTGTAGGGTTAATACCCAGCGCCTGATAGGAAGCAATCATGATTTCATTTCGGGGAACGCGGATCACCAGACCTTTTAGATCTTCAGGCGTTTTGACAGGGCGTTTAGAGTTGGTGAGAACGCGGAAACCTGAATACGCCCAACCAACAATTCTGACGCCTGCATCACGTATGGTGTTCTCTACAAGCTCTTTACCAATATCGCCTTGCGTCAATAGTCTCGCCTCTTCAGCTGACTGAATCACATACGGCATAGTCAACAGGCCAACAGTGGGAGAAAAAGGCGTCACGTTGTTGATGGCCAACACAGAGAAATCAAGCAAGCCGATAGCTGCATTGTTAACTGTGTCTTGCTCGGTACCTAACTGGCCATTGGGAAAGAGGTCAACCTTAGCTTTACCACCCGTTTTATCACTGAGTTTTTCAGCAAACGTTTTACCCAGTTCCCATTGTGTACCACCAGCAGCATCACCCAGCGCCATTTTGAATGTTTGAGCGTATAACTGCGGAGTGGTCAGCGCCATGCTGAAAGCGGTGACAATAGCGAGGACGTTACTACGAATTAATTTCATGATCTTAACCTCTTTAATTAATGTATTGGTTCTGACTTTCCTCGGGTGCTAGCCACCCAATGCAGGCGGCAAAACGTTGCTTTAGATTTCGGTGTTATTGTCCCAAACCAACTGAATTCTCCGTTTACAGCTGGTTTGGCGTCATGCTTGGCTCCATCAAGCAGGTGCGCTGCAGCGAGCGTCTATCAATTTCTGATTCGAATACATGCGCCTACATCACTAAAGCACTTCGTCTTTTAAGTGATACCAACGGTATAGGAATCGCTGCCCTAGCCGTCGAAACGGTGCAAAGTATTCGGATTCAACAAGCTCTCTCACATTTGGATAAGGCAACTTTGACTGGAAAATAGGGAGATTGAGGTCTTTGGTATCCTCCGCAATCCACTGCGCTAACCGTTTGCCAGCCTGCGCGGAGTACATCACGCCATTGCCGCCATAACCCAATGCGTAATAGAGGGTCTCAGATTCGTTTGGCTGAAAAATTCTTGGCATCATGTCGTGGCTCACATCAACCCAACCCCACCACGAGTAGTCGATACTTATGCCCTGTAAAGCAGGGAATTTTCGAACCATGTCCGTATAGAGCTTGTCCTCATACTTCTGTTTTGGCGCGTCAAAACCGGTAATGGCGCTACGCGAGCCAATCTGTAGCCGGTTATCAGGAAGTAACCGGTAGTAATGCCGAAGAACACGGGTGTCTGTGATGATCTGCGTTGTTCTGAAATTGCATGCCTCAATTTCTGAGGGTGTTAAAGGCCGGGTTACCATGGAATTAGACAGTATGGGCAACAAGCGGTTTTTCAGCTGAGGATGCAGCGATTGAGAGGTATAGCCCCCCGTTGCGATGCCTACGCTTTGCGCTTTTACCGTGCCATGCGGTGTTTGAAGGTAGTGGATACCCTTTCGTGTTTCCCACCCGGTCACTGGGCTTGCAGGGTGCACTTTGACGCCTAGAGCCCGTGCCTTCTTCAAGTAACCAAAGGCCAGCTTGCCTGCGTGTATGCCAATCCCCTCCGGCTCATGCAGCGCTCCTGCTGCTTCTACATCGTTGACGTATTGCTCTTTGACGGTCTGGGCATCAAAAATTTGAGCATCATAATTAAACGTTTTACGAAGAAGTTGCGCCTCTTTGACTAGCCCTGGCATCACCTTCGCACGGTGGGCAATATAGAGATGTCCGCCTGGCTGGGGATCACAATCGATGTCTTTGATCAGCGATTTGAACGTTTCCATGCCATCTACACACTCTTGATGCATGCGAAGCGCCGTATCTAACCCCCATCGTTCTATCCACTGTGAGCGCTTTAACCGGCCGGAAGCGCATTGAGCCTGGCCGCCATTTCTGGTGCTGCACCCCCAACTGGTGCGGTTCGCCTCTAGAACAGTCGCTTTAATGCCATAGTTTTCTGCCAGAAAAATAGCAGCGGTCAGTCCGGTAAACCCCGAACCGACGATCACCACATCGGCATCAGTATCACCGGGCAGCGGGCCATCGTCTTCCGGTGGCGTACCCGCCGTACCAATCCAATATGAAGGAGAATAGTCCCTACCTTTTCCTGGCGTCGCATCCACTAGGGGATCGTAGGCGGGGTCATAAGCATCAACTGCTGGCGTCGGGGAGCGGGAGAGCTCGTTTTCGACACCAGATATCTCTTGAGTGGCTGATTCCATTGCTTGCTCCGATATCAATTGCTAAAACAATCAAACCACTAAGGCAGGTCTGTCTTTGCGGAAGGCATTTTTCACTGCAATCTTGCCGTCACGGAGCGTAAACACATCCACCATGCGCGCTTCTATCCTGCTGCCATCAGGCTTTGTTGCACAGAAAGTAGACTCAGTGATGGCTTTGCTCCCGGATAAAATCGTGTGCTCTGCATCTTTCCAACACACATCAGGAAAGGTTTTCCACACTTGCTCAAATGCATCGCGGACGGCATCAAACCCTGAAATAGTGGTGCCTTGCAGTTCACTACCGGCTGCCGTAAGAAAAACGCAGTCATCCGTCATAAATGTCATCAGTGCTTCAACATCATGGTCATTCCACGCTTTCGAAAACGCGTCCAAAAAATCGGTGGTAATGGAATCCGGTTTTGCCTGAGTCATAGGGTTGTTCACGTTAAAACTCCTTTTCATCCGCGGTCAGCGCTTTAAGCTGAACCTTGTTATTTTTGAAATCTGTCTCGGGTTAATTTTTAAGAGAGGTCTGGCTAAGCGCACTCAGCCAGACACTCACTCTTTATTTAAAGAATTTCCTTTCTCGGTGCTGTCGACTTCGCGACACGCGGTTAAACGTAATCCTGATACTTTTCGAGGAAGCGAACAGGTGTAGAAAGCGCATCACGGCGGAATGGGTCTCCCAGCTCCTGAGTACACATGATTTCAATCACCGTGGTTTTCCCTTCGTTCATTTGTTTGTCGATGGCTGCTTTGAGTGCTGGGCCAACATCTTCCAAACGATCCACAGTGACACCTTCCGCACCCATCGCACGTGCAATTTCTGCGAAGCTTTGGTTATCCAGTTCACCCGCCACAAATCGACGGTTGTAAAAATCAACCTGGTTCTTCTTCTCTGCGCCCCATTGACGGTTATGGAATACCACTGCGGTGACTGGGATGTTGTGTCGTACACAGGTCATGGTTTCAACCAGGCTCATTCCCCACGCACCGTCACCAGCGTAAGAAATAGCGGGTCTGTCTGGTGCCGCCATTTTTGCGCCAATAATGGTTGGGAAAGCGTAACCACAGTTACCGAAGCTCATTGCTGCGAAGAAGCTGCGGGGCTTTTCGAATCTTAGGTAACTGTTAGCAATGGAGTTGATGTTGCCAATGTCGGTAGAAACCATGACATCCTCAGGCATGGCTTTTTCAAGCTCACGCAGGACTTGGCGCGGATGGAGGTATTCGCCGCCGGAAAATGGCGTTTCATTCGCGTTGTGCTCAATCATATCGAGGCTGAAAGCATCTTTTTCATGCGTCCACTCATCCAGCTCTTTTTCCCAGGCATCTTTTTCCTGTTTCATGATGCCAAGACGCTCTTCTTTATTGCTGTCGCATGCCAGTTCTCGGCTGCTTAGCCGTTCAGTCAGTGCCACCGCTGCCGCTTTCGCATCACCACAGATACCGACTGAAATTTTCTTCACCAATCCCAGCATTTTGTTGTCAGCGTCAATCTGGATGATTTTGGCGTTCTGCGGCCAATAATCGAGACCGTGTTGTGGCAAGGTGCCAAATGGACCCAGACGGGAACCCAAAGCAATGACAACGTCTGCTTGCGCGATCAATTTCATCGCCGCTTTTGAGCCTTGGTAGCCCAGTGGACCACACCATTGTGGGTGCGAAGCAGGGAAAGAGTCATTGTGCAGATAGCTGTTTACCACTGGCGCACCTAAACGCTCAGCCAGTGCTTTACACTCTTCTACAGCATCAGCCATCACCACACCGCCACCAGAAATGATCACAGGGAACTTGGCTTCTGCGAGAATATCAGCGGCCTCATTCAAGCTTTTCTCACCGCCAGGACCACGGTCTAAACGGGCAGGTTTTGGAATTTCACAAGTGATTTCGCCATAGAAATAGTCGCGCGGAATATTCAGCTGCGTTGGGCCCATCTCGCTCATGGCTCTATCAAAACAGCGACCCGTGTACTCCGCCATTCTTGCTGGGTGAGTAACATGTCCTTGGTATTTGGTGAATTCCTGAAACATTGGCAGCTGATTACACTCTTGGAATCCGCCCAAGCCCATTGTCATGGTTCCTGTTTCCGGTGTAATCATCACCACTGGACTATGTGCCCAGTAAGCCGCCGCTATCGCAGTCACACAGTTACTGATCCCTGGGCCATTCTGTCCAATCACCACCCCATGATTCCCTGATACACGTGAGTAACCATCTGCCATGTGCGCTGCACCTTGCTCATGAACAACCGGGATCATTTGAATACCCGCAGGCGCGAAGATATCCATCGCATCCATGAATGCAGAACCCATGATGCCAAACATCGTTGTGACGTTGTTTGCGACCAATGTTTCCACGAATGCTTCTGATGGCGTCATCTTGGTTGGACCTTCAACAACAGTGCGCATCGATGATTCACTCATAACGTTCTCCTTGCTAAATTTCATATTATGGAATTAAATGTTTCGTTATACGGAATTTTAAATTTAGTTAATGCCATGTTTCGGGATTGGTCAATAAAAAATTTAAATAGCGGAATTATTGATATCGAAATTCTCACCAGCGAGAAATCGCCTCGTTGGTAAAAACAATTCAATAGAGGCTCGCTCAAGGTTTAATAACGGAGGAAAAATGGAAAGGACAATGATGCAAGGACCCGATATCCAGGTGTCAGCCAAAGAAGTATTCGGTATCGATACCCGCCTACTTGTACCCGCTTTTTCCAGCACCAGCGAGTTAGTGCCCAAAATCGACCCTGACTATGTCTTCAATCCAGAAGTGACCAGTGCGATTCTCGCGGGCTTTGCTCATAACCGGAGAACACTGATTCAAGGGCTACATGGCACGGGTAAATCCACCCATATTGAGCAAGTTGCAGCCCGGCTTAACTGGCCTTGCATGAGGATTAACCTTGATGGGCATATCAGTCGATTGGACTTGGTAGGAAAAGATACCTTGGTGATCCGAGACGAAAAGCAGGTCACCGAATTCCAGGACGGTATTCTGCCCTGGTCTGCGGCCCGACCGATTGCGTTGATCCTCGACGAATATGACGCCGGCAGACCTGATGTCATGTTTGTTATTCAGCGCCTACTTGAGAAAGACGGAAAGCTTGTCCTGACTGACAAAAACCGGGTGATAGAACCTCACCCTTCATTCCGCCTGTTTGCCACAGCCAACACAGTCGGTTTAGGCAATTTGCAGGGCCTTTATCATGGCACTCAGGTATTAAACCAAGCCCAGATCGACCGATGGAATCTGGTTGTCACTCTGAACTACCTCAAGCCAGAAACAGAAGCCAAGATTGTTCTTGCGCGTGTCCCATCAAAAAACACAGAACGCGGACGAAAGCTGGTGGCTCAAATGGTTGAGATTGCCAACCTGACACGCAAAGCGTTTTCAACCGGTGACATATCAACCTTAATGTCGCCACGAACCGTGATTACGTGGGCGGAGAATTGTGAAATATTCAGTGACCCTAGAACTGCCTTCCGCCTCACCTTCCTCAATAAATGTGATGAAGCTGAATGGCCAATCATCAACGAGCTTTATCAACGCTGTTTTAATGAGGAAGTCATAGAGGAAGACTCCGCTTTAACGGGTGCTGAAAGATGAGTCGTGCTCACCACCCCGCGCCCGCACCTTTTACCCGAGCCCAGCAGCGCAGACGAGAACTGATTCTGGCAACCATCCGATCGGAAACGGGCAACTCGGAGCTCAAACTTCGTGGTGAGCATTTTTACAATGGAGCGGTGTATGTGCCGATCTCGGCCGCTCACTTACAGGCTCATGATCTTTACCATGATGCGCAAGCACAGCGCGGACGTGCTGATGCTATATCAGCGCGTCTGTTGTTTAGCAATGCTGATGTTCACCGCTCAACCATGCCTGCAGACCCTGTCGCGGGCATGCTGTATGACCTACTGGAACAATTTCGCACAGAAGCTCTTCTCAGCGGAAACCACCAGCCAGGCACACAACAAAATATTCGCTATCGGTTTGACGCTTGGAGCAGGCTCGCATTGCACACGAATCTGATGGAATCAAAGCTCGGTATCTTAATTTTCACTGTGATACAGATTGTCCGTTCACGCCTGTTTTCAACGCCCATCGACCCAGAAATTGAAGATTTAATAGAGGCGACCCGCGCCGGTATCACACCCAGTCTGGGTTCAGAACTGGCAGGTCTTCGTCGCAATAAAGACCATCAAACTTTTTACGGCCGATACGCTCTATCACTGGCTGAGAAAGTGTCCAACATGGTGAGTGAGTGTGAGAACAATGAAGATGACAGTGAAAGGAGTGAGCAGATCCTCAGTGCTTTTCCCCTGTTACTCAACACGGATATAGAAGCCGACAATACCTACTCTTCAGTCGTAGGGGGAAACAGCAAATCATTTGAAATGCACCGTCTTCAATATCGGGTTTTTAACCGTGAATTCGATACCGAGATCGACGCATGCAGTTTGGTGAGAAAAGCACAGCTTGCAGAGTTTCGCTCACATCTTGATAAAGGCTTTCTTCATCTGGGAGTGAACCTTCGGGAAATATCCAAACGCCTATTGCTTTGTTTGAACCAAAAAACGCGCGACGGCTGGCAATTTGAGGAGGAGGAAGGTTACATCGATGGAAGCCGCCTTCCACAGGTTGTCTCATCCCCTATGGAAAGGCGCGTATTTATCAAAGAACACTTCGTTGAACGTCCCGATAGCGCTGTCACCATACTGATTGACTGCTCAGGTTCGATGAGGCAACACATGGAAAACATAATCCATCTCGTTGATGGGCTGGTCAGGGCACTTGGCATTGGTGGCGTGCCTACTGAAGTTCTGGGATACACGACCTGTGCTTGGAATGGCGGGCGGCCTTACAAAAAATGGCTAATGACAGGTAGGCAAGCCATGCCAGGCAGAATGAATGAAGTGTGCCATTTGATTTTCAAAGATGCTGGAACACATTGGCGCCAAGGCTCTAAAAACTTGGCGGCATTGATGAAGGGAGATATTTTCCGTGAAGGTATTGATGGCGAAGCGATTGAATGGGCATGCGCAAGGTCGCATCAGATAGACATCTCGAGACATCTATTGCTGGTGATATCTGATGGAAGTCCGATGGATACCGCCACCAACCTGACCAATGACGACTTCTATTTGGATAACCACCTCAAGCAAGTCATAGCAAGCCGAGAAAAACAGGGGGATATCATCACTGCTCTGGGTGTAGGTGTAGACCTTAGCCGCTTTTACCCACTCAATTTAACCTTAGATATCGACTTCCAACCTGATAGTGCGACGTTCAACGATATCATCACACTGATTGCAGAGTCAGTACGAAGATCTTATGGCAAAAGGAGGTCATGAAAACCGTGATTTAGTCATGAACGCAGAAGCGGGATAAATGGCAGAGGATTTCATTTTTCAAGATGGTTTGTTGTCATTTTCCAGAATTTTGATATATATGGCGGGTATGGAATAAGGGAGAACCATGAAAACGAAGAACAAATCTGATCTGGCTGTTGTGGACGGCGACACGCCAACATTACGTCTATTTTCATTGCTGGAACTTATCGCTAAAAAAGACGAATTTTTCTCGCTACAAGATCTCACCGAAGAAACCAACATCCCCAAGCCTTCACTGCATAGAATGCTTCAACAGCTGGAAAGTGCGGGTATCATCCAGCGCGACGGTGACGACAGACACTATGGCAAAGGGGCAAGACTGCGTCATATGGCAGAGAATGTCTTGCTCAACTCCACCACGCACAGCGCACGACACAACCTGTTGAGCCAATTAAGAGATGAAGTGGGTGAAAGCTGTAACCTGACATCCCTGTCAGGCGGCGAAGTCATTTACGTTGACCGCGTTGAAACGGAAGCTCCTTTGCGTTTCCATTTACACCCTGGTTCCCGAGTCCCCGTTCACTGCTCAGCAACAGGTAAACTGTTTCTGGCAAATATGACCCCTTCCCAGCGCCGCAGGCTGCTTGGTAACTCTGAGATGACCGCCTTCACTGAGAAAACGATCACTGACCTGGCTTCGTTGGAGGAAGAACTGGAAAACGTCCGTGCCTGCGGTTACGCCATCGACAACGAAGAGTTCCTACCCGGATTGTTGTGTGTCGCGGTTCTTGTGCCATCCAAGCGCGGAAAATCCAATCTCGCTGTCGCCATTCAGGCACCTATCATGCGACTCAAAGCCGACCAAGCCTTACATTTCCTCCCTGCACTGCAAAGGGCATCTCTCGCGTTTGCGAAGATAGAAGAAGAAAGCTGGGGTGAAGATTCTTGATGCTACTGGTACACACCAAAAATACGAATATTCCAACTACTTGCCGATCCTAACGACTCCCCGTTGAGGAGTCTGAGGTTGGCCATTCGATGTCTTCCATTGACGTGATATCGAAAGCTCTTGAAAAGAACTCTCTTCTCAAAATAATAAGAATAACAATCAGGAAAACAGCATAGAAAACATAAGGATGGATAATCCAAGCCAGTGAGGATATTCCAAAGTAATAAGCTCGCACACCATATTGAAAGTGGTAAGAGGCCAGCACGCTCATTTCGGAGAGTTTGTTGACAACGAGGCTCGTCGCTTTTGAATCCTTTTCACTAGGCTCTGGCGCTGACCCCAGCATAAGCAAAGAGTTCGCGTGTAAACCCATAGACCACGCAAATTCAAAAAACGCAATCACCATGATAATTAACAAACTCGTTATTTTTAAAACCACTGCCTCCTCTGTCGTGCCATTCAAGTAAGAAAAAGAGTTTAACTTTTCGGTGATTGAGTGGCTTGCACCTAACAGCGCAACTAAGCCGCTAATAACAAAAACGGTCGTTGTCGCGAAGAAAGACACATTGTGAATCAATCCTCGCACCAAACTGACATCCGTAATTCTCTCATGGCGCCAGAGCATCTGGGTTGCCCACGCTTTTCTCCACAACATCATTTGGCTGGAAATATTCTTCCCAAATATCGCCTTACTTATAGGCTCATAAAGAAATAGAGACAAAAAGAGAACAACAAGTGCAACCAAATCTCCGTCGTTTAGCTTTAGTAAGAATTCACTCATCCTCTGCCACCCATCACGCCTTTCATTCTTTGATCGCATCTGACCAGGCTGACATCACCTCTGTGATGCCAGCATTCTCAAGTTGGCCACCTACAACCTGACTCGAAATGATGCTTGGGCAAGCGAAGTTAAACGGATATATCGTCCTCGGGGCTAATTTGACCTGTTGTATTGTTCCCCTTAAATCTTCAATGAGGTTTTCATCCATTGTGTCATCCACAATCGTGAGCTCATTGAGACTGGTATCTATCCTTGGCATACACATCGCTTTCTCTATATCCATCTTGTAATCCAAGATAAACGAGGAAAGTTGCGCTACAGCAGGCATGATCTTACGTCCACCCGATGCGCCTAACGCGAAACAGTGACCATCGTTGCGTTTGAGAATGGTGGGACACATATTCGCCAGGCATTTTTTGTCCGCAGCGAGCGAGTTTGGCTTATTAGGTTCCGGATCAAACCACATGATCCCATTGTTCATAAGAATGCCACTGTCTCCCAACATCAACTTGGAGCCAAAAATGGAAAGCAGTGTCTGCGTCACCGATACGCAATTTCCCTCAGAATCAACAACGTTAAAATGTGTCGTGCAACTAGGTGCTACTTCCTTACGTTCATCTCCCATAAAGCGGTAGCGCTCTTCGTTGGCTAACCTAATTGCAGTGTCGTAGACCTGGTAGGCTTTTGAGTCAGGAGAATTGCCCTCTGGCTGCCAATTCTCCATCAGTGAAAAAGTGCGTTTTAAGGTTGGACCGGCAGTCATTGATGGCGTACCAAATATGGTATGGCCGCGATAACTGTATTTATCCGCAGTCTGCAGAGTGGCTGTGTAACTTTCAAAGTCTTCCAAACTATGCCGGCCCCCTGCTGCAGCGAGTTCATTGACAATAGTTCTTGCTAACTCCCCGCGGTAAAAACTTTGATGGCCTTCTTCCGCTATGGTTTCCAGCGTTTTAGCCAGACGTGACTGATCGCAGACGTTTGATGAATGAGACGTCCACGCTGAAGATTTAGGGAAAAGACCAGAATCCAAAAACGTCTCCGCAGACGCTTTAAACGGCACCAGATCTTTGGCGACGGAAGAAATAACTAACTGTGCATACCAGTCAACGACCAGCCCTTTCTTAGCAAGGTCTATGGAAGGCTCAATGAGTGCTTTCCAGGGAAGAGATGAAAAATGCTCAGCAGCCAACCCCATTCCAGCCACTTGGCCAGGAATGGCAACCGCGAGCGCCCCCGTCACATTCCTGTCTTCATGGACGCGAGTCCAAGGAAACAAATCTGTCGCTGAACCTTCAACCAGCGGATAATCTTCGACGTTAAGATTCTTAGGGGACTTCATACCGAAGTTGATCACCTTAACTTCGTCAGTTTTAGCTAAACGAATCACCATAAAGCCGCCACCACCGATACCGCTCATCCAGGGCTCCGCGACGCCTAAGGCGAACGATGTTGCTATTGCCGCATCCACTGCGTTTCCGCCTTTTCTTAGAACCTCAGCACCAATTTCTGACGCAATACGGCTTTGTGACGTCACCACACCTCGGTGCGTACGAACAACTTTCTTCTTGATATTCCACGAGGATGATTGAGACAAACTCACTGTTAAACTCCATTTTTATTCGTATTACGACGGAAAATCACCACCGCAGATATGACTGATAAAGCTAAAAACAACACAGAAAGTGGTGTAGAGACGAAGATGAGCCAATTCCCTTCAGACAGGGTGAGCGCCTGACGCACTGCTTGTTCACCCACTGGCTCAAGAACAAAGCCAATCATCATTGGGGCAAGCGGAAAATCGAGCTTTCGCATGACGTAACCCAGCAAGCCGAACCCCAACATAATCCAAAGATCGACCGTGCTGTTGTTGAACCCATAAACGCCAACAACACAAAACACAGCAATGATGGGCAACAAGACACTTTGGGGTATTCTCGTAATCTGAAAAAACAGCTTTATCGCGACCTTACCAACAAGAGGTAGAAACAGTGATGCGATAAAAAGCACGACGAACAGTGAATAAATCAACGAAATATCTTCACTAAAAAGCGCAGGACCAGGCGCCAAGCCATGTATCAGGAAGGCTCCCATCAGAACAGCGGTTGTCACATCTCCTGGCACACCTAATGCGAGCAGAGGAATCAAAGCACCACCGCAGGTAGCATTGTTCGCTGACTCTGCGGCAGCGACTCCCTCTAACTCTCCTTGGCCAAATTTCTCGGGTGTCGCCGATTTCCTTTTTGCCTCGGAATAAGACAGAAACGCCGCGGGCGTTGCTCCCAATCCGGGTATCGCCCCCAGCACAACACCAATGAATGAGCCTCTGCAGATGGTCTTTAAGCTCCCCCTGATTTGAAACCATGAAATAGATGAACTGGCTTTGTCGTGGGCTTGTTTCGCTGTCTGTTTCTCAACCAAATTTTCTGCTTGTATCAGGAGCTCAGAAACGGCGAATAAACCGATCAGCATCGCCATCAGCGAAATACCATTCATCAAATTGACGTTATCAAAAGTGAATCTTGGGGTGGCCACCATCGGGTCTAGCCCGACGGTCCCAAAAAGAAAGCCGAGTGAAGCGGTAATTAGACCTTTGGAAAGTGAATTACCCGATACACCAGCAACAACAAGAAGCGCAAAAAGTACTAGGGTTGCGAACTCCGGCGGTCCAAAATTAGTTGCCAGCTTGGCAAGGGAAACAGCGCCCAAAACCAATATGACAGTGGCAATAACATCGGCAATAACGGACGCCCATAGCGCCATTCCCATCGCCTCGCTTCCTCGTCCTTTTTGAGCCAAAGGATAGCCATCCAGAACAGTCGCCGCTGCTGCAGGAGAACCCGGTGTATTTAATAAAATGGCGGGGATACTCCCCCCGAAAAGACACCCCTTATAAGCCCCTAGCAAAACACAAAACGCAGTTAGAGGGCTAAATCCATAGGTCAATGGAATAATCAATGCAATACCCATGGTGCCAGTTAACCCCGGGATTGCCCCCATAAAGATGCCAAATGCAACACCAACAAAAATAGCGACAAGATTAAGTACAGAAAAAACTGAAACAACAGATTGAAGGATCTCGCCTTCCATACCACCCTCCTTGGTTTAAACGGACATTCCCAGTCCAATGACAAACAGTGCATAGAGCGCGAGAGTGACCAGAGCCGGTATGATGATTAGCGTCGCTGGTCGTCGTACTCCATTGATGAGAAAGAGCAGAAACATCATTGCTGATACAGAAAGGATGAAGCCGTATTTTTCAAACACACTGATAAACAGAACTATCACAAGGACAGTAAGAAGAGGTCGAAACCAAGTCCCAACACTCTGCTTTGGAGCTGCAGTTTCGTGCTCACCAGCGGCTTTATCAAAGCTGCTTATAAACAGAAAAACTGCGCCAATACCAACCAACGCACAACCAAAGTATGGGAAGAACCTCGGTGACAACGCGATAGATTGAGTATCTTCAACCTGTCCTGGTATTAATGTGGCACCTATCAACACAGCAATAATGGCAAGCACCACTGCTGACAATCTGTCCTTTGATTTTTGATTCATCATTCTTTCCTGAATTCCTGCTCTACTCTTCCTGCTCTAAATACCGGGCTATTTCCCTAGCCCAGAGAGCTGAATGATTTCGCCTTGCTTGTGGAACGTCTCTGTCACGTTCTTCTCGAATTTCTTCGCGTCAAGATAGTTCACCTGCATAGCCAGTTTTTCGATAATCTCCTTGAAATCCCCACTTTCTGTCGCAACTTGTATTGCGCTGGCAAGCTTCTCTACCACTTCATCGGGAATCCCTTTTGGACCTGCAATACCCAAAATAGAAGGCGCGGAGATGTCGTAACCTGCATCAATCAAGGTTGGCACATTTGGGAACTCAGCCATTCGCTTGTCTGTGATGATTGAAAGGAGTTTAAATTCACCGGAACGGACTTGAGGCAGCCACTCCGTCGCTCCAGCCATCAAATCAACATGCCCACCCAAGAGTGCCGTAACACTTGCAGCACCGCCTTTAAACGGGATCGCCTTCCAATTCAACGACTCTTGTTGCGCGAGACGCTCCATAGCAAGGTGTTGTGGAGTACCGGCACCAGCAATGGCGTAACTCACTTCGCCCGGATGTTGCTTCACATATTCAACAAGCTCTTGAATAGATGAGTACGGCGCATCCTTGGGGGCCACTATTCCAAGGTTCCATTGGGCAATTTGAGAGATGAAAGAAAAGTCGTTTAACGGATCATAAGGCAGGTTTTGCATATGGGGAGAGAGTACTGCCGCGCCTGTCGTCAGTGTAAAAATAGAATATCCGTCAGGGCGTTGCGCTTTCGACAACGCAGCCGCGACAGACCCGCCACCTCCCGGCTTATTGATGACGGTAACTTTCTTACCAAGACTTTTCTCAAGTTCGGTGGATAATACGCGCGACACCGTATCCGTTGTTCCACCGGCTCCATAACCAACGGTTAATTTGATTGTTTTCTTCGGCCATTCAGCAGCTTGAGTAAAGCTAGCGACAATAGAAAGCACAGCAAAAAGCGTAGCGAATAGATACTTCATGATATTTACCTCCATATAAATATTGCATTGCAATACTTTGTTGTGTATTGTGTTACTTCGTTAACAACCCTATAACGATCAGGTTACGATCGCAAACCAGATCTTGCGTTCTAATGTCTTATTTCTGAGGATTTAGAGGATGGAGAATCGCTTATTTGTTGGCTCAGTTAAGAAAGCCTTTGAAATCATTGAAGCTTTTGATGTGACCACGCAAAGCATGAGTTTGACCGAACTTGTTCAAGTCACGGGGATGGGGAAAAGCGCAGTCCAACGATATGTTTATACCCTTGAGGAGCTGGGATACCTGACGAAAAATCCAACCTCAAAGCGATATGAGCTCTCCTTAAAAATGCTACTTCCAGCAAGTAGTTACCTTAGTCAGAACAATCTGGTGAGCGCCATCAACCCACACATTGTCAATCTGCGTCAGAACCTGGATGCGCGCGTTGGCGTCAGTGTCTACCATCAAGAAAAAGTGGTTTATCTCATTCCGTTACAAAGCATCACCGAAGCCTATCCCAACGATTATCCTGGCTTTACTGTCCCCATTTACTGTACAAGTTCAGGCAGAATTTTCCTTTCCACTTTTGATGATAATAAGGTCGACTCTATCTTGGAGAAGGAAATCAAAAGACCATTCACGCCGCTGACGATGACAAATGAAGAAGACATTAAGAATGAAGTGCAGAAGTTTAAGCAAAATGGATATTGCATAACCAATCAAGAGATAAGCCATGGAAAGATAAATATTTCTGTACCCATTCTGAATTACGACAAGGAAATAATAGCCTGCATTGTCGCCATATTTAAAACGAGCGAATGGGATGAAAATCGCTTAATCAAAGAGGTTTTCCCTAAGATCCAGGAGGTAGCTTCATTTATCAGGGTTCCCTCAAGATAGCGTATTGAGAATAAATGCCCCCATTAACAGTAAAAAGTGAAAACGGCGCTATATAACAGCGCCGTTGTTATTTGTCAGAACAGCAATAGATTTTAAGGTCGGGCTCCCTAACCCACAGCTGAAAACTGCACAAGATAGGTCGAAAGCGGCGGCCAGAAAGCGATGATCATCCATGCCACCATCAGTGCAAACAGATACGGCATTACGTATTTCACAATGGTGAAATACGGTATTCCCGTGATCCCGCTGGCAACATACAAGTTCAACCCATAAGGTGGCGTGATAAACCCAATGGCATCACCAACCAAGAAGATCACGGCGAAATGAATCGGATCCACCCCCACGCTGTAAGCAATTGGCGCCAGAATAGGGGCAAGAATGATGGTATTGGGCAGGCTTTCTAACACCGTTCCGGCCAACAACACCAACATCATGCAGGCAATCAAAACAAACGTTGGGTCACCAATGGCAGACATCCATCCACGCACCACTTCACCAGCACCCAATAGGGAAAGCAACTGTTGCATCACAACGGATATCGCGATCAGTGGTGCCAGCATGCCCGTGATTTGCCCTGAACGCAGTAAGATGTTCGGCAACTCGCGCAGTTTGATTTGTCGCGTGATCAGCACACCCGCTATCAAACAGAAACCCACCGTGACACCGGCTGCTTCCGTTGGAGAAAAGGCTCCGGAATAGATGCCGTATATCACTATTCCGATGGCAATTAAGCCGAGGTAGGCTTTTAAACCGGTTTGAAAGATACGCTTGGGCTCAAACTTGATTAGGTTACCCCATCCATTCTTCTTACAGACGATGTAGCACGCCAACTGCATTGCAATAACCATGAGTAAGCCAGGTAACATTCCACCAACGAACAAGTCGCTGATCGAAAGATCGAGCAGGAAGCCATAAACAATGAAAATGATGCTTGGCGGAATAATGATACCCACTGTGCCGCCCGCCGCAGCGGTGGCAGCAGCAAAACGTTCATCATAGTTATTCTTCGCCATCTCTGGCTGCATGATGGAACCGATGGTCGCAGTCGTCCCTGCATTGGAACCGGAAATAGCGGCGAACATTCCGCACGCACCAATGGTGGCCATTCCCAAGCCCCCTCTCACCCATCCTAAAATGGAATAGGCAAAATCAGACATACGTTTGGCGATGCCGGCAGCATTGATTAAGTCTCCTGTCATGATGAAGAGTGGCAAGGCCAGTAAGCCAAAGAAGTTCAAACCTTCAAATAATGTCACGCCAATGTTGGCAAGGGTAAAATCGATAACGAGGCTACATCCTACAACCCAAAAACCAATCACAAGAAAAATTGGAACGCCGATGATAAATAGCAGTGTGACACCGAGAGAAATCAGCGTAATGAGAGTGCCGTCTTCCATATCCTGCTCCTAATCCAGTAGTGATGCTTGGAGCACGAAAGGCTCTTTACGCTGATATTGCTTAATGTCTTGAGCGAGATTCTGCAGCACACGAATGACGATCAGCCCCCAGGCAAGCGGCGTTGCTAGGTAAAACCACCATTCCATGACATCATCCGTTCCACCCACAATGGCGAAATTGTCATAAGCAATGTAGGTTTGACTCGTTGCGTGATAGATCACGATGATGGCGAAGGCAATCCAGAGCACCGCATCCAGAACCAAGCAGTAAAATTGATGTTTGTAGGAGAGTCGCGAACGAATTTCGGTTAAGGCTAGATGCGTACGTTTTTTGATGTTGTATGAAGCACCAAACCACGTCACCCACAAGAAAAGCAGTACAGGCACTGTCGTGCTCCAGGGCACTTGTTGGTTGAACAGAAACCGCCGAACAACCTCTACAAAAATTATCCCAGCCATACTTGAGTAGGTGATCAAGATGATGACCTTTTCCGAGTTTTCATCTAACCATTTGAGCAAGGTTTGTAGCGGTTTCATGCTGACCTCACAGAGTTTGAAGTAAAGACACGCACAGGCCTGTTTGCGGATGTGGTTTCACATCAGCAAGCAGACACTGTGCGACCCTATTTAGCTCATCCACCAGCGTTGTGGCGGCACATTAACAGCGGAAGTGTCGCGCGGAATTTCTCGCGCAATATCGTAGATTTCTTGGTAGGTATCGTGTCCCCCGGACCACTTATTCAAACGGTCACGCCACTGTTCCCAAGGTTCTGGATTGAACTCTGGCGAACACATTTCTTCCGCTTTACGAAGTTCAGCATCAGACAAAGTGGCAACTCGGGTATTGTTTTCAGCGAAGATGGTGCCCGCACGTGGCGGGTTCGTTGCACCGATGACGTCAGTCAGTGCCGCCTCATTCATGCCCTGTGTGAAAATCTGAGCGACATACGCTGATTCCATGACATCATCCTGAAGATCAGAGCCCAACTTATCAAACACCGGTAGACTCATTGCGGTGTGCTCTGTACCGGAGAAAAACTTGAGGTCAACACACTGCGACACCACCGGTGCCATACCCGCATAAGCCACCGCCCCCATCCAAGTTTCTGCCCCATCGATAAGCCCTTGTTTCAGACCATCCAGGGTTTCTTCCCAAGCAATCGGTACTGGGTTGAGGTTCATCAACTGCATGGCGATACGCCCCAATTGCGTACCCGTTACACGGTTTTTCGTGCCCGCTAACTGGTCGATCGACGTGACGAGAGGCTTGTCTTTCCATTTCAAGCCAAGCTGGATACCTCGCAGCTCGCAATGGGTAAACAGGAATTGCATTTTATGACGCTGACGCAACGGCTCTCTAAACAGGGGCTCGCTTTTCTTGCTGTAGAAAAAATGAAACTGAGATGCGCGGGAAGGGAACATGTAGGCGTAATCCAATACATTGAGATACGGCGCACCACCCGCTGAGTTCTGGGTTGAAGCAGAATACATATCGATGATGCCCTGCTGTGTTTTCTTCACACAATTGGTTTGCCCGCATATCTGATTACTGCCAATGAACTCAACGCGAATTGCGCCGTTTGTCCGCTCCTCCAGATCTCTTGCAAAGAAAAGCTGCGCCGACTTTTGAATATCGAGGTTCTTCTCATTAAACCCGGATGCACCAAATTTAAGTTGAAATTTAGGTGGCGCAGAATAGCGTTCCTTTTGGGTATTTTCGGCTGCTCGTGCCAGTGAAGATACCGTGGCACCTGCTCCCAAAGTACCTGCTGCGATAAGGGTGGAGGTCATCCCAAAATGGGCTGACACCTTCATAAAATCTCGCCGCGTGAGTTTTTCCCGATTTTTGCTCATGCTCGCACTCCTTTGTGTTGGCTGTCGCTCAAACGTTTACGCTGGCATGCCCACATTTGCGTTCTCAAACAGAGCCTTCTGCGTTCAATCATCACGCTCTGAAATTCAAGCAATCCAACGTTCAGTGGAAAATTTTTGCTCCGTGTTTTTGGTAACGCTTCAACCACCCCATGTTAAAGAATGGTTAAAAAATGAACCGGAACATTCCATTTATGGCATAGAAAAATCAAAATTCAAGCCTTGACTATAAAAATCGAGATAACTAGTCTCATATTTTAATGTTTGAGAATTTTCGATTTCGCGCTGGATCGGGAGCATCTCGCCTTGAATACATGACAGTTACTCGTGAACAGGGAGAAGGGAAAAGATGGGATTATCTTCAAATCATTACGATTTTATTGTTGTTGGAGCTGGATCTGCCGGGTGTGTTCTTGCCAATCGTCTGTCTAAAAACCCATCGGTCCGGGTCCTTTTGATAGAAGCTGGAGGGAAGGATAACAATCCCTGGTTGCATATACCGGTGGGGTATTTCAAGACCATGCACAACCCAAAAACAGATTGGTGCTATCTCACAGAACCTGATCCGGGTATCAATTCTCGCCAATTGCAGTGGCCAAGAGGAAAAGTGTTAGGAGGCTCCAGTGCTCTGAATGGGCTGTTGTATGTTCGCGGACAAGCGGAAGATTATGATCATTGGGCAGCGCTCGGAAACCAGGGGTGGTCGTATCAGGAGGTGCTTCCCTACTTCAAAAAGTCAGAAGATCAGGAACGCGGTTCCGACGAGTATCACGGTGTAAATGGCCCACAGAAAGTCAGCGATTTGCGCTTACGCCGCCCGATTGCCGATCACTTCATCAACGCCGCGACCGCGCTGGGTATACCTTATAACCCTGACTGCAATGGCGAAGTCCAAGAGGGTGTCGGTTACTTCCAACAAACCGCATATAAAGGCTTCCGCTGGAGTACAGCAAAATCCTTCTTGCGCCCCGCTAAGCATAGAGAAAACCTGAATATTCTCACCAATCACCATGTATCAAAAGTGCTCTTTGAGAACAAAACTGCCACCGGCGTTGAAGTACTCAAAGAGGGTGCTAAAAAGCAAATTATGGCGAGTCGGGAAGTCATTCTGAGCGCCGGTGCCATTGGCTCGCCACAGTTACTTCAACTTTCAGGAATCGGTCCAGCTTCTCTGCTTAACGCTCTGGGCATTGCGATTGTTCAAGACTTGCCTGGTGTGGGTGAAAATCTGCAAGACCATCTTCAGGTGAGATTGGTCTTTAAAACCAGTGAGCGCACACTCAATGACGAATTGAATAGTCTGACGAAACGAGTGATGGTGGCGCTGCAATACCTCTTTAACCGAACAGGTCCACTCACTCTGGCAGCAAGCCAAGTCACCATTTTCACACAGTCCGACCCAAGCTTATCGCGTCCAGACATTCAGTTTCACATGCAACCGCTTAGCGCCGACAAACCCGGGGATGGCGTACACCCCTTTTCAGCGTTTACTGCGTCAGTGTGTCAACTTCGACCTTATAGCCGCGGGAGTGTAAAAATCACGTCGACAGATCCTCTAAAACATCCAGCCATTCAGCCCTGCTATCTGTCTGATGAGCGCGACCAGACTGTGATTATCAATGCCATTAAAGTTGCTAGAAAGATAGCGAGTACGCCTCCGCTTTCAGAGCATGTGCTAAGCGAATATGTGCCAGGTGAAAAATTCCAATCAGATGAAGAGTTGTTGGCAGCAGCCAGAGAATACAGCCAAACCATTTATCACCCAACCAGTACCTGCAAAATGGGGGTTGATGAGATGGCTGTGGTAAACCCAAGATTGCAGGTTTATGGCGTTAAGAACTTACGTGTTGTAGATGCTTCAATCATGCCGGAAATAGCATCAGGTAACACAAATGCACCCACTATCATGATTGCAGAAAAGGCCTCTGACATGATTCTGGAAGACCATGGTTTCGCGCAGTAACGGGCTGTTCAGACTGCGCCGAAGAAAGTGTTCGCCATCAAGAATGGGGAGAGTCTGCTGGCTATTTGGTTTCAGTTTACCCTTTTCGCTCACCAGACTCTAAATTAGCGAGTTTTACTCAATCGTCAGTTATACCAAATTCCGCGACAGCTAGACGCTGGGCAGCACGGCGAAGTAGCGGCAAATACTGTCTTAACTCTTCTGTCGTTTTACGCGCAGAAGGTGCATGAACGGCGACAGTAAAAGCGACGCGGTTATCGTTGTTGATCACGGGAACCGCGATTGCCACCATATCATCAAGAAACTCACCAGAATCCACACCCACGCCATCTTCGGCTATCTTCGCCAAATGCGCTTCCAACTGAGTGAGATCCGTGATGGTTTGCGACGTCTCGCGAGTCAGGTTCATGCTTTTTAACAGTCGTTTGCGCGTTGCAGCCTTCATATCTGCGAGGAACAGCTTACCCGATGCTGTGCAATGCAGTGGGTAATGCGCACCGACAGGCAAATGAATGCGATATGGCCAGTTAGTCTCAACACGTTCCAGATAGAGAATTTCATAGCCATCCAAAATCGTCAAGTTACAGGTTTCACCTATCTCGTCAGAGAGCTCTTTCAGAATGGTATAGCGATGTGCATTGATAGAAGAATTTTTAAGAGTGGCTCTGGCCAAATCTAACAAACGAGTGCCAGCGGTGAAACGCTTTCCATCAGGTTCACGCTGCAACAATCCATCCTCTTCCAGTTGTTGCGCGATACGATGAACGGTTTGTTTTGGTAGATCTAACTCTTCAGCAAGATAGACACTGGAAAGTGGCTTTTCAGCCTTCACAATTTTTTCAAGGATATGAAAGCCACGAATAAGCGTTGATTGTGTTTCCTTCATTCTGCCCCTCCGTTTGTTGTTTGTTCTTTTTAGGAACGCGAGAAATGAAATATAAAACTATCTTGATTTTATTAATTGGACACAAAAATCGCCAACACAACGCTAATAATTGAGACATTGAGTCCTGAATACCCACTCAATTTCAATGTTGGACGGGAGATACAGCATTGGGAGAGAAAGCCCGTATTTGGCGATTTAACCGTTGGCCTCAACGCCACGAATAGTTTGTATGATTTTCTGAGGTTAGTTTTGAAAAAAAGCCGCTGACTCTCATCAGCGGCTTTTCGTACTCAATTCAGCTATTGTGGATTAGTTAGAAAACCCAGCAGCTTGTGAGGCAATAACAAATTCTTCGTTGGTTGGATTTCTATTCGTATCGCTTGAATAAACGATGTATTTAGTTAGTCGCTCTAAGCGACTGCGAAGCCATTGAATCCCGAATTTTTCAAGCGGCATCCTGTCACCCACTACCCGACCAATTGATAAAACCACCAGCGCAGCCAATGGCTGCGCTGAATGGTTTTTGGACAGAAGCGGCTTTTTCGCTGCAGAACATGTGTAACTTCGTGGTTGACCAACCGTACGACCTCATCACTTGTTTCCTCTACTCCATCCATTACAGCGGCAGTATTGAAAACCTGCGCGCATGTATTGAAAGCGCGCACGCTGCAATGGTAGATGGTGGTGTGTTCTGCTTCAACGCGGTCGCGAAAAATCTGATCAACAACGGCTCCTTCGTGCGTCATATTGTTCAGCATGAAGGCAGTGAGTTTGCTTTCAAATCGGGCTGGTTCTACGGCGGTGAGGGCGACAAGCAAGCGCTCAAGCTCAGCATTGAAAAGACCACAGACAAAGTCACCGAAGAATGGCACGACGAGCACCCAATGGTCGCGATAACCTTCCAAGAACTCACTGAGCTGTTAGCGCCTTACTTTGAAGTGACGGTATTCGAGCACGACTACGAAAAGCTGGAGATGTGGGGTAACGCGTCAGGTAACGCTATTTTCGTTTGTGTGAAACGCTAGGCTGTGCTGCTCTATTTCTATTGTACATCACTCCTCTAATAACATACTCAACGCCTCGAAGCACGGGTTGACTTAAAGAGGAGTGAATAGAAACCGCTCTTTCACTTATCAGTCCCATCACTCATATCACTGGTATCAAAAATGCCTCATAGCTGGTTGCAATCTCACATCCAACAAGGCTTGGGCTTGATTTTGTCGTGTTTACCAGCAAAATGCCTTTTTTAGCCCTCTGATTGAGTCATCGATGACAAAAAAGCTCACCATATTGGATATCGCAAAACTGGCTGGCGTTGGTAAGTCGACGGTTTCCCGTGTGTTGAACAACGATTCTCGCGTTAAAGATGAGACACGTGATCTCGTTCAGTCCGTTATTGCTCAACATGGTTTTTCTCCCTCCAAGTCAGCACAATCCATGCGGGCAGGTCGTTCCCGCCTGATTGGAGTTATTGTCGCTAAACTCGATTCCAGTGCCGAAAACGCAGCGGTAAGCGGTATTCTTTCAACGCTCTATGCGCAGGGTTATGATGCTGCCATCATGGAAAGCCAGTTCGATGCAGCCCTCACCGCAGAGCATATCGAGGTACTCAAACGCCGGAATGCTGATGGTATTATCATGTTTGGCTTCTCGGATTTTGATGTCGACCAGCTCTCTCCTTTTGAAGAAAGATGTGTAGTAATGGCGGTAGATACCGATCGCTTCAGCTCTGTCAGCTATGACAACCGTGGCGCTGTCGAACAATTGATGACTCATTTTTATGACGAAGGCTTGAGGTACATCAGCTACCTGGGGGTCAGCCCTAAAGACTTAACAACGGGTAAAGCGCGACTCGACAGCTACCTCTGTTTTTGCCACTCACACGGGCTTGACCCCGTATGGAATACCGCTGAGGTGACACTGGACAGTGGTTATCAGAACACCGACGCGCTAATTCGAAGAGAAACCCAAGCCGTTGTCTGCGCGTCTGACACATTGGCGCTCGCCGTGGGTAAACGATTACAGGATATTGGCCGTTCAGACATTCGTCTCGGCGGCATTGGTAACCACCAACTGCTTCGGTTTGTATTTCCACAATCTATTAGTGTGGACTTAGGTTACCGACAAGCGGGCGAGGCGGCAGCGAAACAGCTTCTCACTCAACTCGAAAACCCAAAGAAAGCAAACTCTTACCATTTTTTACAGCCCAGTAGACTCTTGCTGACCGACAACGACTAAGCGCTGTTCCCCATTTATCCCGATCGACTGCTTTGTGAGCTAAATCCTGTTTTGGGAATGTTCCCACGGCATCCTGAGCAAAGCCTGATATATTTTTGGGAACGGTTCCAAAAGCTAACCATGAATATCAACATGCAGGGATTAAGACTATGAGTAGCATTACGGCAAAAGGGGTTGACGACCTTATCCGTTTAGTCGGCGGAAGAGAGAACATAGCAACAGTGAGTCATTGCTTGACGAGGCTTAGGTTCGTGCTAAATCAGACGGAGAAGGCTGATGCCAAAGCAATAGAGAAATTGCCAATGGTGAAAGGCTGTTTCACCAATGCCGGGCAGTTTCAGGTCGTAATCGGCACGGACGTCGATCAAGCATTCAAGCTACTGGAGCAACAAGCTGGCATCAAAGGTGAATCAAAGGAAGCAGCAAAGAAAGCAGCCCGACAGAACATGAATGTGTTGGAGCGTGCCATATCACACCTCGCAGAAATTTTTGTTCCCCTTCTGCCCGCTATTATCACGGGGGGACTGATCCTCGGTTTTCGCAATGTCATCGGCGATGTGGAAATGTTCGGAGGGAAAACACTCATCGAAACCAGCGAGTTCTGGGCAACCTCACACAGCTTTTTATGGTTGATTGGTGAAGCCGTGTTCTTCTTCCTGCCTGTCGGAATATGTTGGTCCACCGTCAACAAGCTGGGTGGCACACCCATATTAGGAATTGTCTTAGGAGTAACCTTGGTTTCTCCACAACTGATGAACGCCTACCTCATTGGCACACAAGCCCCTGAAGTCTGGGATTTTGGCGCCTTCGCTATTGAACAGGTGGGATATCAGGCACAAGTAATACCCGCTATTTTCGCCGGTATGGCCCTCGCGTTTATTGAAACACACCTAAAGCGCATTATTCCGTCTTACCTCTATCTCGTTGTCGTGCCTTTTCTTGCCCTGACCACTGCTGTCATTCTAGCTCACAGCATCATTGGTCCAATCGGCCGTGAAATTGGAAGTGGTGTTGCCTTTTTAGCTCGCGCCGCCATGACGGGTGACTATGCGTTTATTGGTGCAGCCATCTTTGGATTCCTCTATTCCCCTTTAGTGATCACCGGTGTCCACCACACAACCAATGCAGTCGACCTTCAACTGATGCAGGAAATGGGAGGTACACCTATTTGGCCTATCGTTGCCCTCTCCAACATGGCACAAGCCTCGGCGGTACTCGGAATTATCATTATCAGTAAGAAAAAAAATGAACGCGAAATCTCGGTCCCGGCGGCCATTTCCGCTTACCTCGGTGTCACAGAGCCCGCCATGTACGGAATCAACCTTAAATACGGCTTCCCCATGTTGTCAGCCATGATTGGGGCGTCGATGGCAGCAGCGTTATGTGGCTTTGCTGGTGTGATGGCAAACGGCATTGGCGTGGGCGGATTGCCGGCCATCTTATCAATACAAAGTCAGTACTGGAGTGTATATGGCATCGCCATGTTAATAGCCATTTTTGTCCCTATGTTGCTGACAATCATGACTTACAAGCAACAGGAACGAACTGGGAAACTGGCATTAGCCTAATGCAGAACCCAATGAATACGAAGAGAGAAGCCATGTCTAAGACAAATGAATGGTGGCGTTCAGCCACCATTTATCAAATATACCCAAAGAGCTTTTGCGACACTACAGGTTCAGGCTCAGGCGATATCAAAGGAATTATCAGCAAGCTGGATTACCTCTGTTATCTGGGTATTGATGCAATTTGGATCACGCCAATCTACCAATCACCACAAATCGATAATGGTTACGATGTATCTGATTTTTACACCATTTCACCAGAATACGGCACCATGGATGACTTTGATGACCTGCTGGCTCAAGCGCACAGCCGTGGTCTTCGCGTGATCATGGACATGGTGTTCAACCACACCTCGACGGCTCACCCCTGGTTTCAATCTGCACTTGAGTCAAAAGACAATCCCTATCGTGATTTCTATATTTGGCGCGATCCGGTCAATGGGCAGCCCCCCAATAACTGGCAGTCCAAATTTGGTGACAGTGCCTGGGAGCTTGATGCCCATAGCGGGCAGTACTACCTACATTTATTCGCGAAGGAGCAGGCGGATTTAAACTGGGAAAACCCGGCAGTACGCCAAAATATCAAAAACATCATGCAATTTTGGGCCGAGAAAGGAGTAGATGGTTTTCGACTCGACGTCATCAACCTTATTTCCAAACAGCAGGATTTCCCTGATGACAACGAGGGGGATGGACGACGATTTTACACCGATGGTCCAAAGGTTCACAAATACCTTCAAGAGATGAACAAAGCCATCTTCCAGCGATATGGTGTAGTGACCGTCGGTGAAATGTCATCAACCTCATTGGAGCACTGTCGACAGTATTCATCCCTGTCGGGCAAAGAGTTATCGATGGTATTCAACTTCCATCATCTCAAAGTAGATTATCCCTGTGGCGAAAAATGGCAGTTGGAGCCTTTCGATTTCCTTCAAATGAAGAAAATTTTCCGTGATTGGCAACAGGGACTTTTCAATCAGGGATGGAACGCGCTTTTTTGGTGCAATCATGACCAACCCAGAATTGTTAGTCGTTTTGGTTGCGATAAGAAGTTTCGCGTCGAATCCGCGAAGATGTTAGCCACCGCTATCCACCTTATGCAAGGGACACCATACATTTATCAAGGTGAAGAGCTGGGCATGACCAATCCCAACTTCCAGAATATCGACGATTACAGGGATGTTGAAAGCCTCAATGCCTATCATATGCTCATTGCGAAAGGACTGCCCAAGGAGGAGGTCTTAACGATACTGAGCGCTAAATCTCGGGACAATTCGCGTACGCCGATGCACTGGAATGATAGCAAAAATGCAGGGTTCACAACTGGCACGCCTTGGATCAATTGCGCGAGTAACTCAGTTGAGATCAATGCAAAACAGTCGATCGAAGATAATAAGTCCGTTTTTTATCATTATCGGGATTTAATTCGATTAAGAAAGTCAATAAGCATCATTACAGATGGGGATTATGAAGATCTTCTCCCATACCATCTCGACATTTTTTGTTATCGAAGAAAGAATGATAAAAACGAAATGGTTGTACTCAATAATTTCAGACCCTACCATGTCACCCTGGATAATTTCGGTATAAGCTTGAGTGGCGGGGATGTACTTATTCAAAACTATAAGGATTTCGTAAATATCGAAAGCGTATCATCTTTGACATTGAGACCATTCGAGAGCGTCGCTATATTATTTTAAAAAAGACGGCAAATATCGTTGTATAAATAATCAATGCTCTCACTTCGAAAATTTCCGGCGGTTACTTTCCACATGATAAGTTCTTTCCGCCGGATGCCTTCCTCAATTTTCTAAAATCACACGCCAACACAGCCTCCTAAGAGACAAAGTGTAACCTCTTGAATTTATCCCAAATGCCAGCATGATAGAGCAACTTTCTACGATTGCTTCATTTGCGCTCTCGAACGTTGGTCGCCTGCCCTCGCGCAGCAATCGTTGTCATCATTTACACCCAAGGATTTGTTGATCATTAACCAAAGAGATAAATCGCTAATAATGGCGAACATTATGATAATAATTAATGCGTGATATAAAAAATTCAAATATCACTGACAAAGTAAAAATTCCTCAAGAATGTCTTGACTTGCCTATTATATAAAACACCTACTAATTGCACGCAACTAATTACATTAACAAACAATTCACCACCCTAATATCAAGATTGTAATTCCGCCCAGAAAATTAGACCATGAAAACCAATTCACTTTGTGACCGGTTTTATTTCCTTGTTGATGTTTGTCACCTTTTCACCCTATCAACCCCAATTTTAGCAAATTTAAAAATATTCATTTAGATCGCTTTGTACGAGCATAAATGTGAAAAGAAAATAACAAGGAGTAAGGCATGAAAAAAGTAACCCCCCTAACACTTGCTGTTATGTGTGTTTTGTCCAGTGCGTCCGCATCAGCAGTAGAATTCACTGGCTACGCGCGTGCTGGTACCGCAATCAGCGGTGATGGTGTAGGTGACCAGTCATTCGCGAAAAATGCTATCGGTCGCTTGGGCAATGAGGGCGACAATTACTACGAGTTTGGCTTCGTTCAAATGCTGCAGGAAGGTGCACAAAACTGGCAACTGACAGCGATGTTGTCGAAAGGGGATGATGGCCGCAGCAGCTGGGAAACCGACGTCTCTGACGGTGATGATTCGGTCAATGTGCCGCAATTTTACGTGACGGCGTCCGGGTTGTTTGCGTCAGCGCCGGAAGCTGTACTTTGGGGTGGAAAACGCTTTTATCAACGTAAAGACGTACACATCACAGATTTCTTCTTCCTCAATAATTCAGGCACGGGTGGCGGTATCGAGAATATTCGAGTCGGCGATCAATCACTGTCTCTGGCATTCATTCAGGATGGAAAAACCGACAACTCGACAGGCTACTTAGTTGACGCACGTCTGGCTGATATCCCGCTTTGGGACAGCGCGACACTCGAATTGATTGGCGTTTATAACTTTGCCACAGAACAGGATGAACGAAATGAAGTGTCAGACGACGGCATTTTCCTCACTGGGATCATCCACCAAAACCTTAAGAACGGCTTCAACCAAACAGCCTTTCAATATGGTACTGCCGGCTATGGTGATCAGCTTGCTAATTTTGGCCAGGGAACAGGCTACGCGCGCGGGAGTGATGTGCAAAATGATGCAAGTGGCTTTCGAATCATTAACTGGGGTGTGGTGAGTTTTGGCGAAGCGTGGGAAATGGGACACCAACTCTCCTACCACCGTGGCATAGACCTGAACAATGGCAAAGGGAACTCTGATTTGTTTTCGGCGGTCGTGCGTCCAATGTACAAATGGAGCGATACACAAAGAACCATTGCTGAACTTGGTTACTTCTCAAAAACTGAGGACGGAAAACAAGACCAAGGTGGAAGCAAGTTCACACTCGCTCAGGCCTGGTCAATGGGTGATAGCTTTTGGGCAAGACCCGAAATCCGATTCTATGGCAGCTACATGACCGACAGAGATGGCAATAGATTTGGCAGTAAAGGCGACTCTGAATTCGTTACTGGTGTTCAAATGGAAGTCTGGTTCTAATCATTCATCGTTTTCATACTGCCAATAGCCTTTCCGTTGCGACAGACAGGACAGGCTTTGTTCATCAATGCTGCCAGTCATTGGTGTTTTTTTAGCCGCGACTTGGCTGTGAACCGTTCTCAATTGTTTTACCGTGTACTTGTGCTACGCT
Organism: Grimontia sp. SpTr1; assembly: GCF_947387585.1. Lineage (NCBI taxonomy): Bacteria > Pseudomonadati > Pseudomonadota > Gammaproteobacteria > Vibrionales > Vibrionaceae > Grimontia > Grimontia sp. SpTr1. The sequence continues at coordinate 110,845 of NZ_CANDOD010000014.1, read as the reverse complement.
ATATTGGGAACGGTTCCAATGCTTTTTGCTGCGCCACCTTACTGGGAGCCGTTCAACTTCAAATCGACAATTGTTGGTTTAAGGAAACCAACTCTGTACAGCCATTTTTTAGCTCACCCGTTGAGCGAATAGGTATGATTGGTAAGGGCAGGGAAGATGGAGAGAAGGATAAATCAAGCGTCATTTGCTTCGCAGCCTTTATTGGACCTCTGCTGGGTGAGATGCTTCGTTACGGTTGCTCAGTACGGTTCAGTCACTGAAGCTGCAAAATATATGGCGTTATCTCAGGCTGCCGCGTCTTTGCAACTCAAAAAACTGGAGGAAGTCGTCGGAACCAAATTGGTGCAACGTACATCTCATGGTGTTAGCCTGACACCGGCTGGCGCAAGGTTGCTCCCTCACTCCCTTCGATTGCTGGAGACTAATCGCGAAGCTCTATTTGCAACACGCGAAAACAACAAGCCAACAATCCTATCCTTGGGGGTACCGGCGGAAATCATTCATCCCTCGATACCCAGAGCCGTTCGTGCATTCAAACGCTCAGGCAACCACCAGGTAAACGTAGTGACTTCAGACGCAAGCCAGCTGCAAGCGGCTTTCGAGCAGTCAGAGTTAGATATTGTTCTTTCAATTGACCCCTTTCCCATACCTGATGGCAGAGTGTTAGCTATTCGAAAACTCGTATGGCTATGTGCTCAGGACAGCGAAAGTTGTTATCAGCGCCCGCTGCCCATCATCTATCGGCAGAAGTGCGAGATTAGTGTCTTGGTTGAAAACACGCTTCGCCGTTCAGGTATTTCAACAGATAGAGTGCACGAAGCAAGAGATACCGATGAAGCCGTGTTGTATGTAGCGGGTGATGAGGGTCTCTTCTTCTCATTGTCTTCCGTGCTTCAAGACGGATTAGTCAAGGCCCCGGTCTCAGCGCAGCTGCCCAAACTGCCAAATGTATATATCAATCTTCGCATGCGGGATTTGAAGCTGGAGATCCTCCGGATGTTGACACTGTGTTTGGTCGAGGCATTCTCTACCGAAAACCACTGATACCCGCGATTGTATTTGGACATAAAAAGACCCCCAATAATAGGTTGTCCAACTATTGGGGGTCAGTTCAATCAGCGGCTTTTCTTTTTTAGCTTCTCGCGCTTAATTACTTTGTAAATTCAGCGGCTTGAGAGGCAATCACGAATTCTTCGTTGGTTGGGATAACAATCGCAACCGCGCCAAGCATGTCAGATTTAGCAATAACACCGCCGTTGCCGAAACGTGCTGCTTCGTTACCTGCTTCATCTTCCACAAAGCCCAGAAGCTTCAGGTTCTTCAGGATTTCACGACGGATAGGCAGTGAGTTCTCACCGATACCACCGGTAAAGATGATCGCGTCGATGCTATCCAAAGGAATCATGTAAGAACCAATGTACTTGGCTACACGGTAAGTGAAGACTTCGAACGCCAGTTTCGCACCTTCATGACCACTTTCCATCGCTTCCAGAATGCCGCGCGCATCTGAAGTCAGGCCTGATACACCCAAGAAACCTGATTTCTTGTTCAGAGCTTCGAACACTTGCTCCTGGCTCCAGCCTTTCTTCAGCAGGAATTCAATAATACCTGGGTCAAGGTCACCACAACGGGTGCCCATCATCAGACCTGAAAGCGGAGTGAAGCCCATGGAAGTATCAACAGACTGACCATTTCGAACCGCACACACAGAAGCGCCGTTGCCCAGGTGAACAGAGATGAAGTTAGCTTCTTCAACTTGTTTGCCCAGCTGTTTTGCTGCTTCGCGAGTCACGAAGTAGTGGCTGGTACCGTGGAAACCGTAGCGACGAATACCGTAGTCCGTGTACAACTCGTTAGAGATGGCACCAGTGAATGCCTTCTGCGGCATGCTTTGGTGGAAAGCGGTGTCGAACACTGCCACCTGAGGCAGCGCTGGGAAAGCTTTCATTGCCGCACGGATACCCATCACGTTAGCTGGGTTGTGCAGCGGCGCAAGATCGCTCAGTGCTTCAATTTCTGCCAATACGTCTTCGTTCAGAAGCGTCGCATCAGCAAATTTCTCGCCGCCGTGAACAACACGGTGGCCAATTGCAACCAGTTGGCTGCCAACATCCATGCTCTCCACCAGCTCAACAATCAGGCTTACTGCTTTCTCGTGATGGTTACCACCTTGTTCCAGCATGGCTTCTTGCTTGTCTTGGCCTTCGCGTTTCCAGCTAATGCGCGCATCTTCTAGGCCGAAGCACTCGCCCAGACCAGAAAGAATCGCTTCTCCGGTTTGTGCGTTCATCAATGCGAATTTAAGAGAGGAACTGCCCGCGTTAAGGACCAGTACTAGTGAATTGCTCATGAAAAATCTCGTTGGCAAATGGGTGTAGGATTCGAACTCGAGAGCCCATTATTAAATTAATTTTGAACAATTCAACTTAAATTTGAATGAGAAGCCCTTTTTTGGCCTTTTACTGTTTCAGATCAAAAATAGGCTCCTAACGCACAGAAAACGGGCACTTTAGAAGAAAGTGAAGGACACAAAAAAGGCTCCTTCAAGAGGAGCCTCAGAAATCTGTCGAGCTGGCTTTATCAAGCCATGGTAAGTAAGGATTTACCCAGCAGCCACTCGAGGTCCTTTTCAAACTCTTCACCATAGCGGTTGCAGCAGACATCATGCAGTTTTCTGCTGGCATGACTGGTGAATTCCACGGCATTTTCCGACGAAACAGTGTGTAGAAAAAAGAGACGGAGAACGGCAATAAAACGGTTGTCTGAGCGAAGGGCTGTCAGCCAGCTTTCTATAAAAGAACGCTTATCGCCTTCCAAGTCCAATCTGTCAATCAGGATGCCTAGTAGCCTGTCATCCAAGCGAGTGATGAAATCCGTTTTCTTTGGAAAGTGATGGCTAATTCCCGTTCTGGAAATCCCCGTTTGCTGGCTCAGCGTGGTATACGACATCTTGTCATATCCCAAGGTCACCAACTGATCGACCACTGCATCCAGAATTAACCTGATGGTTACTTCTGTATCTTCTTTGCTTCTCTTTGGCATAGCTTTATCCCTGTTTTTTGGCTTCCGTAAGCTTTAACAATCAAGACATCACTACTACCGCTGTTAACGCTGTTGTTAGTATGGATTTCACGTATGTAGAGCTTGATTATGTTGGTACAAAGAGGGTTTACCGACTACCGACCCTTAACTTAACAGTCTTAAAGATAGTACATCCGTATAAATTATGAGCCATATAGATGCAAAAAAGATGAGAAGCGTGAAGGGCATTGCATAAGCTGGACCAACAAGTGTTATCAAGGTGTAACACGCTGAAAGACAAATGCTATTCTTGTCAGTAAATCTCTAACGCTGATTGTTGCAGCGTTACATGCATCATAATTTGAACAAGCGTTTGAATTAATAGCTTGACCCTTGTCCTATAAGACGCCTAATTTAACAAACTAGTAACATAGAATTAAAAACAAACTCTTTTCCCTACAGTTATACGGGGTCCTTTTATGGCTCAACAAAAACCATATCTACAAATGCTGCGCTGGGCTGAAGAACGCCCCAATGAAATCTTTCTTCGACAGATCATTAACCGGAAGTTCAACGACTTCACCTACTCCGATGTCGTTGACCAAGCGTTACGTATCGTCACTGCCCTGCGTGGCATGGGTCTCGAGCCAGGAGATCGCGTCGCACTGGTCTCAAAAAACTGTGCAGAGTGGTTCACCGCTGACTTAGCGATGATGCTCGGCAGCTACATCAGTGTGCCTATCTTCCCAACAGCCGGTACGGAAACCATCTCTCATGTGCTTGATCACAGTGAATCCAAAGCCCTGTTCGTGGGTAAATTGGATGACACACAAGCACTGAAGGATTCTTTAGTTGATCGTGCAGATATTCCTACCATTGCTTTCCCTTACCCAACCATTAATTGCGGTTACGATTGGAAAGACTTGATTGCCCAAAACGATCGTGCGGACGTGAAGCCTGATCACCAAGACGATGAACTGATGTCTATTGTTTATACCTCGGGCACTTCAGGCTTACCGAAAGGTGCAATGCTGACTTACGGTGCACATGCTTGGTCTGCGCAGCAATTGATTAATCACATTGGTATGCGTGAAGGCGAGCGACTGTTCTCTTACCTTCCTCTGGCGCATATCACAGAGCGCGTCTATATCATGGCGACGGCAATGAATGCAGGTATCTGCACAGCCTTCCCTGAGTCGCTCGATACCTTCATTGAAGACGTGAAGATGCATCGCCCTACCCTGTTTATTTCGGTGCCTCGCTTGTGGACGCTGTTCCAGCAACGTATTCAAGAAAAACTGCCAGATAGCAAACTTAACTTCCTGCTTAAGCTGCCTATCATTTCTGGCCTGATTAAGAAGAAAGTGGCAACGAATCTCGGTTTGGATCAGGCTCGTGTTCTGGGATGTGGTTCAGCGCCGGTTTCCGCTGCGTTGCTGCGCTGGTATGAAAAACTGGGGCTTAACATTACTGAAGCCTGGGGTATGACCGAATCCTACGCTTACAGCACCCTGAACTATCCGTTCCGCAGTGACAAAATTGGCTCAGTGGGTAACGCAGGACCGGGTGTTGAAATCAAAATTGCGGAAGACGAAGAAATTCTGGTTCGCAGCCAAGGTTTGTTCACCGGTTACTACAAAAACCCTGAGGCATCTGCTGAAACCATTGTTGATGGCTGGTTGCACACAGGCGATATCGGCTTCTTAGATAACGAAGGCTTTCTCACCATCCAAGGCCGCAAGAATGACACCTTCAAGACAGCGAAAGGTAAATTTGTTGCGCCAGTGCCTATCGAGAAGCGTTTGTTCGAGCTCAGCAATATAGAAATGATGTGTCTGGTGGGGTCTGGTATGCCAGGGCCTATCCTGCTGGCGTTGCCACACCACTTCCCTGATTTTGACAAAGAACGCTATGAGCGCCGTGTGAAGAAAGTGATTGATACCATTAATGGCGAATTGGAATCACACGCGAAAATCAAAGGCGTGTTAATGATCAAAGAGCCATGGAGCATCGAAAATGGCCTTCTGACGCCAACACTCAAAATCCGCCGTCATCTGTTAGAGAAGAAATACCACGACACAGGTGCGAACTGGCCATCTGGCACATTGGTTCAATGGGAAGAGTAAGCCTCGATAAATAAGCATGGAAAGCGCGGGTTTTGCCCCGCGCTTTTTTAGTTTGGGTATAGCAAAACGGATCACCACCTTCTTTCAAAATTCTTTTTAGAAAGCCCTACTTTTTACAAGCTCTAATGTAGTAATATTACATAAATTCCAACATACAGATGCTAGGGAAATACCCAACCAGCAGCTGTTATTGAGAGAGAAAGTGATGAGCCAAGAAGAATACCAAGTATGCGATGCCTGCGGTGTAACAGCAGAAATGGGCTTTGTTATCGGTGAAGGTGACGAAGTGGCAGAAGTTGAAATCTTCGCTGAAGATAAGGCTTCGGCTGTTGCTGAATTTCAACGTTATCTGGATCTAGCAAAGCAGGTAAATGACAAGGTTATCCACGATCTTGATGAAAATGCCGAGCTTTCACTGAACCCGCTGGCCGTTAAACTCAAGTTCGAATGCAGCGCTGAAAAGCTGATTTTTGAACTGCGCAGTCGCTCGCTGTAAATTGCATTCAAAAAAAAGCCGCGTACCAACGCGGCTTTTTATTACCTCACTGAAAGTCAGAACAGCTCTGGAGTTTCATCCACTTCATCGACGCCCAGAGATTCAATGACCACTTCTAATTTGCTCGCAGCGGCTTCATATTCGAACTTGCGAATTGCATCTTCCACACCGGAGAGATCCACCTCCATGCCTTTCGAGTTCTCTTTGATGCCAGTGATGAAATCTACCGCCTGAGTATCAAAGTTGTTCAGCAAAATCTTCAACTGTTCGAGCTCAATACGGAACTCTCTTGGCGTGTAACCGGCAAACGCCTGAACCTCTTCTTTTTCTTCTTCGGGTTCTGCACCCGGAATGTAGGATTGAATTTCCTGCAAGCACTGCTCGATTTTATCCATCAGCGATGCTTCCATTTTCAGCTCCGAGCCCGCTTGGTCTTCAAGGTTCCCTGCGAGTACCGCCAGGCCTTTCGCCGACACATTAGCGGCAGCGCCTTTCAGAGAGTGGGCAAACATTTCAACTTCATCCCTCTCTTCATTGGCGAGTTGTTCGCGGACCTTGTCGATCACCGCCAGCTTGGTTTCCGTAAACGCCGTGATCACTTTCCAGTAGGCATCCACATTGCCGCCAATCCGTGTAATCCCCTCATTTGCGTCCAGCACGAGCGGGTCGATGTTGTCCATATCTGCCGTTGGCGTTTCTTCTTTTTTGCCATTGAGCGCTACGGAAGATTTCACCGCTTCTTTCGATGCAGACGTCCAACGCTGAATAGCTTTGAGCAGCTCATTCACATCAATAGGTTTGGAAACGTGGTCATTCATCCCCGCTTCCTTACATTGCTTCACATCCCGCTCCATGGCATTCGCTGTCATCGCAACAATTGGCAAGCTGGCAAGGGCTTCGATTTCTCGTATTTTCCGAGTTGCTGTCAGGCCATCCATCACTGGCATTTGCATGTCCATCAACACGATGTCGAATTGCTGTTCTTGCACCATATCCAGCGCCACCTGACCATTATCTGCCACCTCAATGGTCGGGTTGAATTGTTCAAGAATCCCTTTCGCCACCTCCTGGTTAATCATGTTGTCTTCAACCAGTAAGATAGTCAGCCCAGTAAAGTCGATTTCCTCAGTTTCATCTTTTTCCGCTTCACGACAGTTGGCTAGTTTCATTTCTTCCCTGCCAAAGGCTTCCATCAGCGCATCAAACAAAGATGATGGGTTGATGGGCTTCACCAATGACGCGTCAAAGACTTTCTGGACTTCTTCATTGATCAAGCCAGAGTCCTCACCATAGGCACTGGCAAGAATGACTTTTGGCATCTTGTTCAGAGGTTTATCGCGAATTTGTAGTGTCGCTTCATCGCCGTTAATGCCTGGCATTTTCCAGTCCATGACAACCACATCAAAGCCGTCATGGCTCTTATCTGCGGACTCCACTTCGTAAACCGCTTCTTCACCATTCGAAACGGCTGCCACGCGCAGATCGAGGTTATCCAGCAGCGCATACATGATGTCGCGGGACGCTTGGTTATCATCCACCACCAGCACGCGTTTATCATGAAGAATCGTGGTACGTGCAACTTGCTCTTTGATGCTGGATTCACTGCGGCCACAACGGATGGTGAACGAGAAGGTCGATCCTTTACCTGGTTCACTTTCCACCCAGATTCGACCACCCATAAGTTCGACAAAGCTCTTCGAAATGGTCAAGCCGAGGCCAGTACCACCGTATTTGCGGGTAATGGAGCCGTCAGCTTGCGAGAACGACTGGAACAAACGACCCAGTTGCTCCTCGCTCATACCAATACCGGAGTCCTGAATGTCGAACTGAACTTCGATGATCTCGTTAGCATCACTGACTTTGCGGGCACGAATGATGATTTCGCCCGTTTCAGTGAACTTCACGGAGTTACCAGTCAGGTTAATGATGATTTGTCCCAAACGAAGCGGGTCACCCACCAAGTCGTCTGGGAGATCTGGGTCGATATCAAAGATAAGCTCCAGATCTTTTTCTTTCGCTTTCACAGAAATGATGTTGCTGATGTTGTCTAACACCTCACTGAATCGGAACTCGATATGTTCAACGGTGAGTTTGCCCGCTTCAATTTTCGAGAAGTCGAGAATGTCGTTGATGATGCCCAGCAGGGATTTACCGGCTTTCTCGATGTTCCCGACATAGTTGCGCTGTTTATCGTTCAAATCTGTCAGCAACGCAAGATGAGACATACCGAGAATCGCATTCATTGGCGTACGGATCTCATGGCTCATATTCGCCAGGAATTCCCCTTTCGCTTTACTTGCTTCGGTGGCCTGATCTTTCGCCGCAATCAAATCAGATTCGAGGCGTTTCTGGGTCGTCACGTCTACGAACAGGCCGACAATACCCATTGGTTCCCCATCACCGCCGAAATACGTCGCTTCGTAAACGGTCAGTATCCGGACATCGCCACTCGCATTGGCCAGTTCAATGTCATAAGCCGTAGATCCCGAGTTTTCAAGAAGCTCTTTTTCTTTTTCAACAAACATGGTGGCGACATCATTGTCGAAAAGCTCTGCAGGTGTTTTATCCACGACGTCGACAAAGAAGAGACCAAGGAAATCGGTGAACGCATCATTAACACCGATGTAAGTGCCTTCGGTATCGCGGAAGTAGGTTGGATTGGGAATGGCGTTGATGATTTGTTGATTAAGTTTGAGCTGTTCGGAAACGCGTTGTTCGGCTTCCATTTGAAGTTCAGCATTGATGGTCAACTGAATGCCGACAGCCAAATCTTCCTGCACTTCGTTGAGCCAGTCTATTTCTTTGTCAGAAAGTAAACGCACTGAACCTAACTCAAGCACGCCGACCATTTCGTTATTCACAATCAGTGGAATGAAATACATTTCACTCAAAGAAAGTTTGCCCACTGGCAAGGTCAAAGCGAAGTGGTCTTTGTCGTTGCGAATCCTTAGCGTTTCTTTTGTGACCAGAATAGTGCGGTGGAAAGAAACGGTTTCTTTCTGCATCGCTTCAGATTGCTCATCAACACCGACGCCACCGACCAGATTCATGCTGTCATTTCTTACGACATAAAGCGCCGCATACGGTAACTCGAGGCGTTGAGAAAAGAAATTCGCGACTTGGAAGCCAAGTTCTTCCATGCCAGAACAACCGCGAATCAAGTCTGAAAATGCTTTAACCTGGCGGCTGAATTCAAAGCGTTCCGCAATTTCACGTAACACTTCATTTTGCGCCTGGGCAAGATCTTTCAGCTCGCCCTGTCTATCAACATCCAACTTAAATTCAAATTCTTTGTCGCGCACCTTGCTGACAATCGTGCTTCGGATGTTATCCAATGGTTTGAGGAAGCGGAACCAAAGTAATGTGGTTGTAGCAAGCACCGCAATCAATAACATGCCAGCCATGGTAATGGCGATGCCATCCATATTGGCGCGCTCTTGTTTCAAGACTTTTAGGTCTTCGGAAGTCTTTTTATCAATCGCATCATAGAAAGCACCAATAGGCCCCATGATTTTGTTGGTGGCGTGAATATAGTCCGGTCCAAATAGCATTTGCCGAGCAAGTTCTGGGTCTGGAATCACACGTTCGATGCCACGGGCTGTACGTTTTCGGCCTTGGATCAAGTCCATGGCCGTTTGCTCAATGCTGATGAGATCCTGTGAGCGTGAGAGCGCTTGGGTCAAGAAAGACATGTGCGCTTCGCTGATCCCAGACTCACGCATCCTCGCTAGCAGTGAGGGATGGGCGGGACGGTTTGGGATATTGGGCTCAATAATTTCTTTATTGGGATCAGACTGCTGTGACCAGTAGTCAAAATTGTAATTGTCAGGTGTAGCCAGTTGCCCATTACGCACCGCCTCAACCTGTTCGAACAGATAGCGCCAACGATTGTTGGATGTCACTGCGTAACTACGCGCAAATTTTGTCAGAAGTTCAGAGCTATGTTTCAGCTCAATGGCCAATTTGTATTGCTGATAACGCTGCTCATAGATGGCGTTGATTTGCTGAGTCAACGAATCAGAACGCAAATGGGCGATGATGATTGCTACGCCGAGAAAAAGAATTAATCCCATCAACGCGAAAAAGATGTGGCGTATAGATCTCATTTTGTCTCCAAATTCTCTATATGGTGACACTCATATCAAATAAGAGTAGACCCCACTTGCTGCTTGATAAAGTGAGAAGGGGCAAAACCTGTTTGCACTTATTGACTTAACTCAGAATAAATGGGCTACTGTCATCGAATAAAAATTAAACAAAGCGTTTCTATTACCTGCCCGCCCCTACGTTTGGTGGTTTGCCCGCAAGGAATTGGGCATAAAAACAAGGAGAAACAGGCGTGACACCGATTTTCAAAGGCACGACAGCCATGTTGGTGGGGATCACGATCCTCAGTGTTGATGCGCTGCTCATTCGGTTGATTGAAGCGTCCGGTTGGACATTATTGTTCTGGCGTGGGCTGCTGTCTGCGCTCATCATCGCTAGCTTTATGATGGCGACCCGCCCTGCCCAGACAATTTCGGCACTTAAAAAGCCCTCCAAAGCGTTGCTGGTAGGCTCGTTTGCATTCTCTATTTCGACGGTTTGCTTTGTCCTTTCTATCGACCATACGCAGGTTGCCAGCACCCTTATTATCATCAACATCAGTCCGCTGATCTCTGCCCTTCTTGCATTCCTGTTTCTAAAAGAGCGGGTTGATAGCAGAACCCTCATCGCCATCGTGGCGGCGATGGTCGGCGTTGGTTTCGTTTTCTATGGAAAGGCGATGCCTACGGCCTCCTTTGGCAATTTGATGGCGCTGATCACTGCATTTATGCTGGCAACTTACTTTGTGATTTTGAGGAAAAGTAAAAGTGCTAATGCCCCGCTTTACCTGGTTCTGGGTGGGCTTTGTACTTCAACAATCTCACTGTTTGCGGGCGCAGAGCCTTTTTCACTGACTCCCCAGGAATGGAAATACACCTTGTTGCTATGCGGTGTCGTCGTCCCAATTTCGTTTGTGTTGATTTCAATTGGTCCGAAATACCTACCCGCTGCGCACGCAAACTTGTTCATGCTCCTTGAAGCGATTCTTGGACCACTGTTTGTTTGGGCCGCTTTGGGAGAAGTACCAAGTAACAATGTGCTGGTTGGTGGTGGGATTGTATTGTTGACTTTGGTGGTGTTTACGCTATCTGCTGCCAAAAAACATCGCGCATCAAACAAAAAACCCAGCTAGGTATAAGCTGGGTTCTATAAATATCCGCTTTGTATCATAACCGCAGACTCTGCCAGGCTTCGCACATGGTACGGAAGGTTGCGGCATCCCCTTCCGGTCTGTCTGGGTGCCATTTCAGCGCCATCTTGCGCCACTGGCGTCGGATTTCTGTATCAGAGGCATTTTCAGCCAACCCTAAAGCTGCCAGCGCATTTCGGCGCTCAACAGTCGTTTCACTGCAGTGGCCCACGTGTTGCTGATAGCGTTTCCAGAATGAACTCAACAGTTCGCGAACGTCTTCCGTTTGCGCGTCGTAGTTATTCCAATCCATGTAGTAGCCGCGAAGTGGGTCATCGCGGTTCACTTCATGTTGCACAAAACCCGAACCTGCACCACGCCACATGAGACGGATATCCATCGACTCTACCTGCAACCATTGCTGTGGCAGCAACATTTCCTGCAATTGGTAAAGCGCGTTCATGATAAGAAAATTACGCTTGAACAAGTCCAGTTGAGGGTCGTCATCTAGATGGTCCATGATGGTATTTTTCTGCAGTTCTGCCATCAGGTAATGCACTTTCCAGCTTTGGTTTGACGCTTCAAGTACACTCAAAATCGGCCAGATCAGAGGGTTATCAATATCATCCCGTTGTTCCGCAAGCATACAACTCTTTCTCCTATCGACCTCATGTCGTACATATAAGACATTAATCCATAATTCCGTGAATCGCCTGCTTAATTAAGCGGTTCTGTCCGATTTCACAGTCTCTTGCTTCCTGTGCCAAAGAAATTGCATTTCTATTGATAGAAAGCTCACTTAATCAAGCCAGCATATCCAGTGCCAGTTTTGCAACTTGGTGTAAATTATTTCGACACCTGAAGCGCGCACCTCTCGCAGCTGATTGAGAGACAAAAGAAAAAGGCCGATGCATAGCATCGGCCTTTTCTCAGGGTTTATTCTCTAGCGTTAACCGCGATAGTAACGCTGAGGAACAAACGGCATTTTTTCGACGGTCATCGGCAATTTCTTACCGCGTACTTCTGCAAAGACTTCAGTACCAATAGCAGCACTGGCTGTAGCCACATAACCCATGGCAACTGGCTGGCCTTTGGTTGGGCCAAATGTACCACTGGTCACTACACCAATTTCGTTGTCGTCAGCATCAAACAACACAGCGCCTTCACGCACTGGCGCTTTGCTTGAGCCCAATAGGCCAACGCGCTTGCGGGAAACATCTTTGGTCGCGATTTGGTCAAGAATGATGTCTGCGCCAGGGAAACCGCCTGCACGCTCGCCATCGGCACGGCGTGGCTTACTGATTGCCCAAAGCAGGCTGCCCTCTACTGGCGTAGTAGTGGTATCAATGTCGTGCCCGTACAGGCAAAGGCCACACTCAAGACGCAGTGAGTCGCGAGCTCCCAGACCAATCCACTCTACTTCCTCTTTCAACAGCAGTCGGCGTGCAAACTCTTCTGCTTTGTCTGCTGGAACAGAGATTTCGTAACCGTCTTCACCGGTATAGCCAGAACGGCTGACCAGACATTCGATGCCAGCCAAATCCATTTTCGCTGCATCCATGAACACCATGTCAGCAACCGCTGGGTTCAGCGTCGCCAGTACAGTAGCGGCTTCAGGGCCTTGCAGTGCAAGCAGAGCGCGATCTTCAATCACTTCCAGTTCGACATCTGCTGGGATGTTCGCGCGCAAGTGTGCGATGTCTTGCTCTTTACAGGCAGCATTAACCACCACAAACAGGTGATCGCCAAAATTGGTCACCATCAGGTCGTCCATCAGACCGCCTTGTTCGTTAGTAAACAGCGCGTAACGTTGCTTACCTTCTGGCAAATCAATGATGTCTACCGGCACCAGCGCTTCCAGTGCCTTCGCTGCATTCTCGCCGTGCAGACGCAACTGACCCATGTGAGAAACGTCAAACAGGCCCGCGTGTTCACGGCAATGAATATGTTCTTTACGCACACCCAGTGCGTATTGCACTGGCATGTCATAGCCAGCGAATGGAACCATTTTCGCGCCCATTTCGATGTGAAGGGCGTGCAGTGGGGTTTTAAGTAGATCCTGAGACATGTTTCACTCCATGATCACGGCGCTTGCCGACTTGCTAAATAATCATCCGCGGTATCTGCGGGGATAAAATCCAATCTTAAGATGCCGTAACCCAAAGGATCTGGGCATCTTCTTCACTGAGCGAAGTGAGCATATGCCCCATCGCAGCGTCGTAATACACGCTGTCGCCCTCATTCAGTTCAATCGCTTCGTAAAACTCAGAGTAGAAGGCAATGCTGCCTTCCAGCACTAAAAGAAATTCTTCACCATCGTGGCGAATCCATTCGTCATACTCTTCAAACGAGCGCGCCCTCACGCGGGATTTAAACGGAAACATCTTCTTATTAGTGAGCTGGGTCGCCAATAATTCATGTTCGTATGTCCCTGTTGGGCGGCACTTCCCTTCGCCTACACGGGTAATATCACGGCGTCCGGTTGCCTGGCGCGACTTTGGTGGCGCAAACAGCTGCGGAATATCAATCTTCAATCCAACCGCCAGTTTTTGCATGGCCTGGAAAGTTGGAGAGATCTGTTCATTTTCGATTTTCGACAGCGTGGAGCGAGCCAGACCGGTAAGCTTGCTAGCTTCTTCTAACGTCAAACCGCTATTGGTTCTGATCTCTTTCAGCCGTTCACCCAAACGCAGCGGAGCAATTGGCGCATCGGCCTGCACGCTGGCTCTTTCAACGATAACTGACGGATACACGTCCTGTGCATCTGGCTCTGACATAACTCGACTCTCGACTTGATGTTGCTGGTGGCGGCCATTCTGACACAGTCATCACGAAGACCAACACGAATAAGTTAACACTTTTAACAAAAAGTTTCCTATTGGAAACTTGGCTAAATCTTCATCACCGAATTGAAGCTAACTTATCAGCACATGAATTTACACCGATAGACACCCCATTTTTGCCAATATAAATCAACTCTGGCTGCCATCGTATAACGCGTTGAATTTATTGACCACACCTATCCTGAAAGGATTTAGCATTTGCAATCTTGCGTGTAAAAGAGTAAAAAAGCAAACGTTTGCGCAAGGTAAGTATTTTAAGAAAGTCTGATATTGAGCAAATTGTCAGAACTGTTGGCGAGATCACATCAAGAGTTTCCTATAGGAAATTTTGTTTTGCAGGGCGCAAACACGTTTTGTATGTTACGCAAATGTTGAAGTTCAAATAACAATAAAACGCCACGCTTGCTATACCCAAAGTAATAAGCACTTCAACGTGACAACTGGGCAAGCGATGACGGGATAGTCATCAACCGGCACCCAAGCCAGAACGGTGGTGCGTAACCTACAAAAAGCAAGGAGACGTGCAATGAGTCATAGCATGTTTGACCTGTTTAAAATCGGCGTTGGTCCGTCTAGCTCCCACACTGTGGGGCCAATGGTCGCCAGCGCAAGATTTGCAGAAGAATTGCGCGATAAAGAAATCCTCCACAATGTGGAAACCGTGACAGTCGAACTCTACGGTTCGTTGGCACTGACAGGGAAAGGTCACGCTACGGATGTCGCGTGTGTGATGGGACTGATGGGCGAATGGCCTGACAGCGTAAACCCAGACGATATCCCTACCATGACTAACATGGTGAAAGGCAGCAAAGAGCTACCACTAGATGGACACCGCTTTGTTCCTTTTGATTGGGACACTGACTTGGTTTTCCATTTCGACAAAGTGCTGCCAGAACATCCCAACGGAATGACATTGACTGTGAAGGGGGACAACGGCGAAGTTTTGCTTTGTCGGACTTACTTCTCAGTCGGTGGCGGTTTTGTCGTAGAAAAAGGTGAAACTGATGCCCTTACATCAGATTTTACCCCGCCGTTTCCGTTTAATAGCGCGGTGGAATTGCTCGCCCATTGCGAGCAGCAGAAAAAGAGTATCGCCGAGATCATGTTTGCCAATGAACTGGCTCGTGCCAAAGCGCACGACAAAAAGGCAACCATGAAAACGGTCAACGAACACATTGATGCTATCTGGCATGTGATGAACGCCTGTATTGAGCGAGGCATCACGCAAGATGGTGTGTTGCCAGGCGGCTTACAGTTAAAACGCCGGGCAAAGAAATTGCACGACTGCATTATCAAGAAAGACTTGGACGGCCTGCCGCTCGACACCAATGACTGGGTCAATATGTTTGCCATGGCGGTCAACGAAGAAAATGCAGCAGGTGGCCGCGTTGTTACCGCGCCAACCAATGGTGCAGCTGGCGTGATTCCAGCAGTATTGGCGTACTACAACAAGTTTGTTTCACCGAACAATATGGAAGGGATAAGAACCTTCTTGGCAGCCGCAGCAGCGATTGGTTCTCTCTATAAAACCAATGCCTCTATTTCCGCTGCAGAGGTGGGTTGTCAGGGTGAGATAGGTGTTGCCTGTTCAATGGCAGCAGGCGGATTAGCCGCCGCCATGGGTGCCACTTCTGCACAGATTGAAAATGCAGCAGAAATCGGTATGGAACACAATCTGGGACTGACCTGCGACCCAATCAACGGTCTGGTTCAGGTGCCATGTATTGAAAGAAACACCATGGGTGCAGTGAAGGCAATTAATGCCACCAGACTCGCACTTAATGGCGATGGAGAGCACCACGTTTCGCTCGATAGCGTGATTAAAACCATGCACGAAACAGGACTCGACATGATGAGCAAGTACAAGGAAACGTCCCAAGGCGGACTGGCAACCAACGCAATCGCAATCAACGTTGTTGCCTGTTAATAGCGTACTTACCAGACAGGAATATTAGACGGGTTTGGAGCAGCCCCAGCCCGTAAAATTTTTATGCTGCAAGCAGCAGCGACGATTTAACTCGTTTCACACGGAGAAGTAAAAATGGATGCAACCCTGAAATTTGCTGAGAGCCACGAGTGGGTAAAAGACAATGGCGACGGTACTGTGACAGTAGGTATCTCTGATCACGCACAACAACTGCTGGGTGACGTGGTATTCGTTGACCTGCCAGAAATTGGCACCGAAGTTGAAGTCGGCGAAGGCTTTTCACTCGTAGAATCTGTAAAAGCAGCGTCAGATATTTACGGCCCGGTAAACGGTGAAGTGGTAGAAGTTAACGAAGATCTGGAAGACAGCCCAGAGCTGGTTAACGAAGCACCTTTTGAAGGCGGTTGGATTGCAAAAATCAAGTTGGCTGACGACAGCAACCTTGATCATCTGATGAGCGCTGACGCTTATCAGGAAACTATCGAAGACTAATTCAGGACGAAGGTCATGACAGAATCACGCTTACTTGATCAACTGCAGGCTGACAACGAGTTTGTCTCCCGTCATAACGGGCCGCGCGTATCAGACCAGCAAGCGATGCTGAACACAGTAAATGCCACCAGCCTTGAGCATCTCATCGAAGAAACTGTGCCAGCGGGTATTCGCCTGCCGCAACCTATGACTCTGGACGCGCCACTGAGTGAAGTGGCGATGTTGAGCAAGCTGAAAGCTATTGCCAGCAAAAACGTCATCAAGCGCAGCTTTATCGGTCAGGGTTACTACGGCACCCACACGCCAAACCCAATTCTCCGTAACGTGTTGGAAAACCCAGGTTGGTACACGGCGTACACCCCTTACCAGCCAGAAATTTCTCAGGGTCGCCTTGAATCTCTGCTGAACTTCCAGCAAATGGTGATGGACCTGACCGGCGTGGAGCTCGCTAACGCTTCCCTGCTTGACGAAGCAACGGCTGCTGCAGAAGCCATGACGCTGTGTAAGCGTGGTGGTAAAAGTAAGAGCAACACTTTCTTTGTGGCAAATGACGTTCACCCGCAAACGCTGGACGTAATCAACACCCGCGCTGGCTTCATGGGCTTTGACGTAGTCGTTGATGCAGCTGATAACCTGCCTCAACACGATGTGTTTGGCGCCCTCCTGCAATACCCTGGCACAACGGGTCAGGTGCGTGATCTGACCGCTCTTATTGCTGCGGCACAAGCGAACAAAACGCTGGTGACGGTTGCTGCTGACCTACTCTCTCTCACCCTGCTGAAAGCACCGGGTGAAATGGGCGCAGACGTCGTGATTGGTTCTGCACAACGCTTCGGCGTACCTATGGGCTTCGGTGGCCCACACGCTGCATTCATGGCAACACGTGACAAATTGAAGCGTACTATGCCTGGCCGTGTGATTGGTGTGTCTATCGACTCGAAAGGCAACCAGGCACTTCGTATGGCAATGCAGACGCGCGAGCAACACATCCGCCGCGAGAAAGCGACCTCAAACATCTGTACTGCGCAGGCACTGCTGGCAAACATGGCGGCTTTCTACGCTGTTTACCACGGTCCAGAAGGTCTGAAGAAAATTGGTCGTCGTGTTCATCACCTGACGGCACTGGCAGCAGCGGCATTTAACCATGCTGGTATCGCGCTTGCGTTCCATGACTTCTTCGACACGATTACGCTGAACACAGGCGATCAAACTGACGCACTGTTCAATAAAGCGCAAGACGCTGGCTTCAACCTTCGCAAACTGGATGGTCAGTTGGGCGTGAGCTTCGACGAAACCACCACATTGGCTGAAGTAAACGCACTGGTTGCCGCGCTGACTGACGAAACGGACGTGGCGCAATATGCCTCTTCTGTAGAAGCAGACGAATACGCCGCTATCCCAGAAGCGTGCCGCCGCACCAGCGATTACCTGACGCACCCTGTGTTTAACACTCACCAGAGTGAAACCCAGTTGATGCGCTACATGAAAAAGCTGGAAAACAAAGACTTCTCCTTGACCCATGGCATGATCCCGCTCGGCAGCTGTACAATGAAGCTGAATGCAGCCGCAGAGATGATTCCTGTGACTTGGCCTGAATTCGGTGAACTGCATCCATTTGTTCCTGCTGATCAAGCACAAGGTTACGGCGAGCTGGCGGATTCTCTCAGCAAGATGCTGTGTGAAATCACAGGTTACGATGCCATGTCCCTGCAGCCAAACTCTGGCGCACAAGGTGAATACGCGGGTCTGATTGCGATTCAGCGTTACCACGAAAGCCGTGGTGAACCTCACCGTAATGTCTGTCTGATCCCAAGCTCAGCACACGGCACTAACCCGGCATCTGCTGCCATGGTGTCAATGAAAGTTGTTGTGGTTGGCTGTGATGAAGACGGCAACATTGACGTAGAAGACCTGAAAGCAAAAATCGAGAAACACCGCACCGACCTATCATGCATCATGATCACCTACCCTTCTACGCATGGTGTGTATGAAGAAGCGGTACAGGAAGTGTGCGAACTGGTTCATGAAGCTGGCGGTCAGGTTTACCTGGACGGCGCGAACATGAACGCACAGGTTGGCCTCACCAGCCCAGGCTTTATCGGTTCAGACGTTTCTCACCTGAACCTGCACAAAACCTTCTGTATCCCGCACGGCGGTGGTGGTCCAGGTATGGGTCCAATCGGTGTGAAATCGCACCTTGCACCATTCCTGCCAGGACACGTGATTGAAGGCACCAACTACGCAGTTTCTGCTGCACAGATTGGTAGTGCATCAATCTTGCCAATTTCATGGGCATACGTTGCCATGATGGGTGAGCAAGGTCTGACGGAAGCAACTAAGGTTGCCATCCTGAGTGCAAACTACGTGATGGAGCGTCTGCGTCCTTACTACCCGGTTCTGTACCGCGGTACTCACGGTCGCATTGCGCACGAATGTATTATCGACATTCGTCCAATCAAAGATGCATCTGGCATCTCTGAGGAAGACATCGCGAAGCGTCTGATGGATTACGGTTTCCACGCACCAACCATGTCTTTCCCAGTTGCTGGCACACTGATGATTGAGCCAACAGAAAGTGAAGACAAAGCCGAGCTGGACCGCTTCTGTGACGCGATGATCGCAATTCGCGAAGAGATCGCTAAAGTTCAGGATGGTGAATGGCCACTGGAAAACAACCCATTGGTTAACGCGCCGCACACACAGAGTGACCTGATGGCTGCAGATTGGGAGCGCCCTTACAGCCGTGAGTTGGCTTGCTTCCCAAGCGCACAATCGAAAGATGCGAAGTACTGGCCAACAGCGAACCGTGTCGATAACGTCTACGGTGACCGTAACCTGATTTGCTCTTGCCCGAGCATTGAGAGTTACATTGAAGACTAACAGGTGACACGGTTTCACCACCAAAAGCGAGCCCATCGGCTCGCTTTTGTATTTTTGGAACTAACATCCCGTGCAATGCATTTCATTAAAATCTCCCACTAATGCATCTATTTGCAAAATAGGCAGTTAGTACAAATCCCCCATAAACACCACCCATTTTTTGCTCAACAAATGTTCATATTTGTCGACACAAATATATGCATTACAAGACATAATCGTGATGAGAATCACTTTCATTTATTGGCAGTTAATAGTTCCTAACACTATTTTCATTTCATTGAGCACAATTTCTCGCTATTGATACACGAATAATTAACAAATAAATAACATTGGCCAGGGGACAAAGAATGAAGCTTAAGCAGAAAATGTTGTTGATCCTTCTTGGCATCGGGTTAATCCCCGCTGCCATTATTTCTGTCTTTTCGTTACAAATGGCCAGTGCCTCGTTGGAGCAGCAAACGTTCAGTCAACTTGAAGCACTTCGTGAAGTGAAAAAAGATGCCGTTGTGCGTTACTTTGACAGTGCAGCCGCTCAGTTGACCACCACTGCAAATTCATCCGCATTGGCAGAAAGCGCGATTGGAATGATTGATGCGTATCGAACCGCGCCAACTGAAATCAATGCTGACCAAATTTCAGAACAAAAACTTGTCTCCTACTACCAAAAAACACTGATATCACCGACTGAGCAAAAACGCGGAACCAGGCTCGACACAGATGCTTCGTCTCTCGTCGATGAGCTCAGCACTTCCGCGAAATATCTCCAGTACGCTTACCTTGTCGACAACGACAACAGCAACAAAGCCTTGATGTCGGCCAGTAATTTTGGTCTGCGCTACGATTTCCACCACAAGGCCATTCATGACTACCTTGCTTCGACCAAAGAGAAATTTGGCTATTACGATATTTTCCTGATTGACGTCGAAAGCGGTAACGTTGTCTATTCCGTCAGTAAGGAAACTGACTTCGCCACCTCGCTGAAAAAAGGGCCGTTCTCAGATAGCGGTCTGGCGGATGCATATCAACAAGCAACCGGCTTGAAGAAAGGACAAGTCACTTTTGTCGACTTCGCGAAGTATCTGCCATCGTTCAATGACCCCGCAGGCTTTATCGCCACACCGATTTATGACAAAGGCGAGGCCGTTGCCATCCTCGCTTACCAATTTCCGATTGATCGCCTCAACGCCATCATGGGAGAACGCGCTGGGCTGGGCGAAACCGGTGAAACCTATCTGGTCGGGGCTGATAATCTGATGCGTTCTGATTCTTATCTCGATCCCGTCAACCACTCTGTGATTGCTTCATTCAGCAACCCAGTTAAAGGCGCGGTGAAAACACAG
This sequence comes from Grimontia sp. SpTr1, assembly GCF_947387585.1. NCBI lineage: Bacteria > Pseudomonadati > Pseudomonadota > Gammaproteobacteria > Vibrionales > Vibrionaceae > Grimontia > Grimontia sp. SpTr1. The sequence goes on along the minus strand of NZ_CANDOD010000014.1, from coordinate 90,505 downwards.
GCTGCGACAAAAGCGTTAAATGGCATTTCCTCTGTGGAAACCATTATGGATTACAACGGAAACCCAGTGTTATCCGCCTATGCCCCACTTTCCATTCTGGGAGCAGATTGGGCGATTCTGGCTGAAATTGATGTGGCTGAGGCCTTTGCATCTGTAACAACGCTTCGTAACTCTGTACTGGTCACTATTACCATCGCGTTGGGCATTATCGCAGCTGTGGCGATTTACTTTGCCAATGCCATCACCCGTCCACTCGGTGGCGAACCAAAAGAAATGCAGAAAATTGCAGATACCATCTCCAAAGGGGATCTAACACTCAGTTTCACGATTGATGACGCCAGCAGTGGTGTCTATCGCTCAATGTACGACATGACGAACAATCTGAAGGCGCTGACAGGTAGTGTGGTGAAAGCGACCGAGCAGCAATCTTCGGCGTCTTATCAGCTGTCGCAAAGCACGCGTGATACGTTGCAAAACATTGAGAAGCAAAACAGCAGCACGCTCCAAGTTGCCACCGCCATGGAAGAAATGACCATGACGGCCAATGAAATCTCCAACAATACCTCTGAAACCGCCCGTGCAGCGGCGGAAGCGCAGGAGCTCATCAAAGAGAGTAATCAGGTCGTTCATTCTGCTTCCAACAAAATGATGAACCTGGTTTCTGATCTCAATGTCGCCAAAGAAAAAACCAACTTGCTGGTAAAAAGTGCTGATGATATTTCCGGTATTTTGGTGACCATTGGGCAAATTGCCGAGCAGACCAATCTACTTGCACTGAACGCAGCCATCGAAGCGGCGCGAGCAGGTGATCAGGGAAGAGGCTTTGCCGTTGTGGCAGATGAAGTCCGGAGCTTGGCGCAAAGTTCGCAAAATGCGACTGAAGAAATCGCTAGCTTGATCACCTCGCTACAAAAAGTATCTGATGAAACCCGCAAAGCGATGGAAACCGGCGCACAAAATGCCGAGCAGGTGGCGAATCAAGCGATGGATAGCACTGACCGCCTGGAATCAGCCGTCGCTTCTGTCGAGCGTATTGCAGATATGACGATTCAGATGGCAAGTGCGTCAGAACAACAATCCACCGTCGCAATCGACATCAACAAAAATCTGGTCGACATCAATTCAATGTCCCAAAGTACAGCAACAGCCATGCACCAGATCACCGAAGCCAGTACCGAACTGACGAAATTGGCGAAAACGTTGGAACATCACACCAGCCAATTTTCAATTTAGCTCTCATACCCAAACAAGCTGAAGATATAGAATTCATCGCGTTTGGGGATACTTAAATATCTTTGTTAAAAGCCACTTTTTCGAAAGTGGCTTTTTTGTCTAAAAATGGCCTTAAAACCTGACCTTTCCGCGCATTTATCATAGAAATTTGAAGTCAAATAGTTGCCTTTCATAAAAAACAAATCTTGTATGATTAATAAGACAACCCACTGTTTATCCATTGTATAAAGTTTCTTTCGACAGTTGCGATTGCGTCTAATTATTTTAAAAAGCTCAGACCAAAGTATGAATATAACCTCATATAAGCAACTCGGACTAACATACTGATTTATTGAATTTCTCTTATTTTTCATTGCAGAAGAAAAATAAACGAGGCCAATAAGCGAGTTAGCCAATTTTCTATTCAATGTTGTAACCGAAATAAAAATGGCAACTTCTCGATATCAAAGACAAAAACGCTTGTGGCGAAACGTTTGGATTAGGACAGCATTTATCAAAAGCATGGAAGCGGCCTTCCGCAAAGTCTACCAATACGCCGAACCCAATCTGACACTGGTCGGGTGGATGGGGCTTATTGGCTTTCCCCTCTATTACTTTGTCTGGACTGATTTCCTACCGCAAGCCTATGAGAATCTTCCATTACGACTCTTCTGCTGCGTGTTTTTTGTCATCGTGCTAATGCGGAACAAACTCAAACCGCCTATCAAAGACCAGATGCATTGGTTTTATCAAATTGCTATCACCATCGTTTTACCGTTTTTCTTCTTCTACATGTTGCTGATGAACAACTGGTCAACCGTCTGGTTATTGTCATTTATGGCCGCGGTTTTCCTGCATATTCTGATGGTTCACATCACTTGGGTCATGTTTGCTCAGACCCTGATTGGCCTCAGTTCCGCCATGCTTTGCGCATGGGTAGCGAGTGGGTATCACCTTGAATTTTCGATGGACTGGACTTATGTACCGGTTTTTCTCTTCATCTATCTTTTCGGCAATATTTTCTTTTTCAGAAACCAGCAGGAACATGAAACCAAAGTGTCGATTGCCAAGGTCTTTGGCGCTGGCATTGCCCATGAGATGCGAAACCCACTGGGTGGACTTTGCTCCACGTTAGATTTAATTCGCACTACCCTGCCCGATCCCTCCAACAGCAACAAACAGGTTTACCAACTTAGCGAAGAAGACATCAGGCTACTGCGTGAAGTCAGTAGCGATGCGATGAACATCATCCGCGCCGGAAACGAAACCATTGACCTGCTGCTCACTTCTATTGACGAAAGTCGTGTCTCCCGATCCTCCTTCAGACGCCACTCGGCCAGTCATGTTTTAAAAGGGGCAATAGACAGTTTCGGTTACAAGAGCACAACGGATAAGTCCGCCATCGTATTACGCACTGCGGAAGACTTTGAGTTTTTGGGTAGTGATACTCTGCTCAAGTACGTCATTTACAATCTTTTCAAAAATGCTTTTCACCATCGCAGCAGTGAAAACTTTGCGATTGATATCATTTTGGAAAGCGATCAGTACGATAACCGCATCATTGTCAGAGACAGTGGTCAGGGTATTCCCCGAGAATTGCTTGAAACTATCTTTGAAGATTTCTACACCACAGGCAGGACAGGAAATTACGGTCTGGGCCTCCCCTTCTGCCGGAAAGTGATGCGCTCATTTGGGGGAGAAATTTCCTGCGATTCAAAACTTGGCGAGTGGTCAGCGTTTACCCTAACTTTCCCAAATATCGACTCCCCGACAGCTGATGACATTAAATCTAACCTCATCAAACTGAAGTCGATGTTGGTTGTCAGTGACGAAACAGACTTGGTTGCGCGTGCCAACAAAATCAGCAAGGAATCCGGGTTTAAACTGCAAGTATTCAACGTACTGGAAGCACTGCAGAGGCGGGACTATGAATTCGAATATGATGTGATTGTGGTAGACCTTGAGAGCGTTAAATCTAACGGCGATGTCCTGAGCCACATCGAACCTTTGCTGTCCTTCACTGAAGCGCAAATTGTGTATCTACATAATGGCTCGGTTGCACTCCACTCAACACACTCAGTTTATCAGCCTATCTGGATTGAATCGCTGGTCTGGCGTATCAACACCCCTGCCGTTATCGAGCAGCTGTTTTTTGATACCGCAGAAGTGGCTCAAACCGGCCCTGTGGTCACGCCAGGACATTCGCTCAATCAGACCATTATGGTCGTTGATGACAGTGAAACACTGCGGCAATTCACATCAATACTGCTAGAGAAGCAGGGATTCAAAGTCATCCAGTGCCCCAACGGCAATAGCGCGTTAGAAACCTTAATGGATGATGACCAATCCATTGATTTGATATTGATGGACGTTGAAATGCCCGTTATGGATGGACTTGAAACCTCCAGAAGGATCCGCGATGCGAAACATCGCCACGCTAACGTCCCCATCATTGCCCACACTGGTGATGATTCTAAGCCCACACTGGATAAGATTATTAGCTCAGGCATGTCTGACTTCATTTTGAAGCCATCAGATCTTTGTAAGCTACGCGACAAAATCACTATCTGGCTGCAATAAAAGCCTCTAGGGTCTGTTGACCGTTGACCCTAGAGGCTCAACAAAGTTAGTAGAAACATAGTTCAGGATGATCATACGCTGCCTGGCATACAGTTAGCACTTGATCGATATCCCTGTTGCTCATGTCGGCACTCAGAGAGAACCGGATGATCGCTTTGTTTTTTGGCGTTGCTGGCGCACAGAACACCGCGCCATAAACGCCATTGGCTTCCAGAAAATCCCGCACCAGTTCCGTGTTTTGCTCATCACCACACTCTAAAGAAATGATTTGGGAGTCGCTTCGTATCTTGAACCCAATGTTTTGAAGCCCAGCACGCAGTAAGTCGGAAATTTCAAACAGTCGCCTTCGCTTAGGGTCAGCCTTCATGATGACGTCAAGCGTAGCATCCAAGCGAGCGATTTCCTGTGGCAGTACCGTGGAACTGAAAATCGCGGGGAACGACACAAAAGGCAAAGATGTAATCAGTTTGTGCGGCCCCAACACTGCGCCTGCGCGATAGGCAAAAGCTTTGGCAAGACTGGTCGTCACAAAGTCCACGCGGTCGCGCACGCCCATTTCATTGATAAGGCCTGATCCCTCTGGCCCATGCGTTCCCAGAGAATGAGATTCATCGACAACCAGCGCGCAACCAAATGCTTCAGCAACATCACAGATTTCAGGGAGCGGTGCCACCGTGCCAATAGTGCTATAGACCGAATCCACCAAAATAATGCCTTCACCGTGTTTTTTAATCTGACGTTTTAGATTACTCACGCTGTTATGCATGAAAGGAATAATTTGCGCACCGGCTATTCTCGCCCCTTCCCAAAGTGACATATGGGCAAAAAAGTCGATATACACGCGGGTTCCAGGCTCACAAATGGTTTGGAGCAAACCAACATTCGCAGCCCAGCCCGACTGAGACAGCACGCAGCCATCCATACCGACAAATTCTGCCAATCTATTTTCAAAATCAGGTTTATGATCCTCGTCCTGTAAAAATACCGCTGACATCACCACGTTCTCACTGGAACTGGCAATGGCATTGAGATGAGCTGATTGGATATTGTCATCAAGACTCAGCGATAAATAATCGTTACTTTGCATCACAACAGCGCCTTCTCCTGGCCGGCTACTCACTGGCAGAGGCCTGGCATTCTTATAAGGTTCTGTCATATCCCGCAAAAAAGAGTTAAGACGCGCATCGATAAAAGAAGGGAGTTTTTTTGTATTAGTTGAATGATTGTCCATAGCCAAGCCTCTTCTTGTTAAAGAAAAACGCCAAGAGCGGCGTTTGATGTTTTGGTTTATACCCAAAGCACTTCAGCAAGCCGTCGAAAACGAGTTTTTGCTGCCTGAATATATGGCTGATTATGTATGAGGCTTAAGTGGTCAGACTTTTTAAGTTTGCGAATTTACAGAATTATTTATTGAATTAACCTGTATAAATCAATGGGCATACAAAAAAGACGAACTATCAAAAAAGCTCGTCTTTTCAATATTTAAATAGAATTTACACTGAGGATTTATCCCGGAATACGCCACCAATAAATCTTAGACCTCGATAGATTTGCTCAATCACTTTATCTGTATGCCCACCAGAAAATATGTGGGAAGTAACATTAAGTTGCAGTGTCTCAAATGTCTCAATCATGGCGCTAAAGTTAGCTAATATAGGCTCACCGACGGACTCCCCTTCGTTATCGCCTATCTCAGTGTAAATCGGTAAGTCGGCTATTTTCTCTGCCCGGTTTATTGCCATTTCTGAAAGCTGGAAACTTTCCAATGCGGCGACAATTTGATTGATATCCTTTGATATATAAAGCAGAGGGTTTTCTGCATCAGGTGCAATAGCGCGTAGAATCGTGAGATATGCATAAATAAACCATTCCGGCTCACTTCCCCGTGTGAGCTTAGCGAGCTCCTGCTCAAAAAAGTCAGAATGCCGCTGATAGTCATGCCTTTTCATCATCATGCCTGCCGGGCTTAAACCAACGCAGGTGCGATATCGCTCAGGGAATTCAAAGGCGGCCATCATCGCGCCAAAACCTCCCATAGAGTGTCCCATGATCGCTATCTTTCCTGGCTGGGTTCGGTAACGGATATCAATTTCCTTAACGATATCCGTCGTCAGGTAATCAAGAAAATTCCCAGATATTGGTGAATTGATATACCAAGAGCCATTCAATGAACTTCTGCCGTCAACAGCCACAACAATAGAAGGTTCAAGATCCCCTTCATCAATAAGTTCATCCAAAATATCGTCAAGGCCAGCTTCGTCATTCAATCCTTCATCAAACCAGGCACTCGGTTCACCTTCGTAACCATGAAGGACATAGATGACAGGGAAAGTTCGGTTGGTATCGGCATAGTAGCCATGAGGAAGATAAACAATGATCTCCCTGTCAGCATTTTCACCCGCAACATTGTCCTTCAATGAGGGAGCGTCGAAACTGAATTGCTCAAGTGTGCCGCTAGGCGTTGGGCTCAGGTCGTCCTCAATCTGATAGTCAAATGACATAAATGGATCCTTTGCGATAACGAATACATTTCATCTTAAGTGACTATTTTTTAATGTAAACCTCCTTCATTTTCTAACATCATCTACTGTGATGGCGGCTTCTTTTCCTTGCTACCTTTAACGCTAAAACAAACCTGATAATGCAGGGTACTGTGACTTTGACATCGTTGTGATCACACGTAAATCAAACATCCTTATTCAGAGCGCCCCTACCCGAGCATTTCAGGTTGTTTGAACACAATTGTATTGCCACAACAGCTCTTTCTATCTCAGTACCAAGTTCAAGACACTTTTATAAGGAGTTGCTTGAGTAGATTAAATGAGCCTGTGTTTCCACCACCGCAATTCGTCTCTTTTCACTCAGGAAATGCAGGCCTCTCGCTCACTAGTTAAGGAGAAAGAGCAAATGACTAAGCTTGTTGATATCGAAGGTATTGGTGAAACCTACGCGGAAAAACTTGAAGCGATTGGTATTTCAACCATTGAGCAACTTCTGGAAAAAGGCGCTCAACCTTCAGGTCGTAAGTCCATTGCAGAAGACAGTGGCATCAGCAGCAAACTCGTGCTGAAGTGGCTAAACCGCGCTGACTTGGCACGTGTTAAAGGGATCAGTACTCAATATGCTGATCTTCTGGAATTTGCAGGGGTTGATACTGTGCCAGAATTAGCACAGCGCAACGCAGCAAATCTAACCGCGAAAATGGCAGAGGTAAATGAAGAGAAAAATCTCGTTCGCCAATTGCCAGGCGAAAGCAAAGTAGAAGATTGGATAGCACAAGCGAAAGATCTTCCCCGCGCGATCCATTATTAAGATACCCAAACAAAGAAGCTGGCATGATAGCCAGCTTCTATTTAGGATCTTTCTGGAAATTCGTCACTTTTCAATGCGCGAATACCGAGTTTATTTCGGCAATTTCTTCATTGCTCAGATATTGGAAATTGTCGTTAGCTGCCTGCATTCTCAGTGCTGCAGTCTCTTCCAACTCTTCAACATTACAAAGCGCATCTTCAAGATCTTTTCCCATAACTACCAACCCCAAATTGGCGATTAAAATGGCATGGTGATGTTTGGCTTTTTCTGCCAGATAAAAAGATCCTGAAGATCTAAATAGCGGAATTTTAGGAAGCGTCATCGTTCTCATTGCCACGATAGGAGACAGAGTCGGCAGTACGTTTTCGACATCCAGTTCGTCTTTCTGAACTAACTTGGAAATATGCTTTGGTGTAATAGTAAATATGGCTTTATGTTTCGGGTTGGCATTATAAATATCTAAGTGATGATCGACTTCCCAACTAGGAGAGTCGCCGGAGATAAGTTTCCCATCAAGAGAGACCACCGAGAAATGCTCTTGCTTCAAACGACCCATTCTCAGCCCATTCGTCGTTACCACGACAGTTCCATCTTCTAATTGAGCCGACAGGTTTCCGGATTCTCCTGTATCGTGTCCTTGCAAAAAGAGTTTACGACCGTAATCAACGAGCTTATTTCGTAGATCGCCTTGCCCAAACATGCCACATCTCCAACAAATTCGCTTCCAGTGCACCGCTGCGTTTTCAAGGTTTGTATGTTCAGAATATTGATCGCTGTTATACGATCGCATTATTTATCACCGAACAATACACACTAACTTATTTACGATCCTTTCTAAGTACGAAACTAAGAAAGGATCCATATCATCACCAGGAAATGATCCTTTTTCCTTTTTGGATGGCAATGATATTGATGTGGCTGAATGCGTTTTTAATTATTTCCTCACCACACTTTGTTATTTTTTATCATTTTGATGATCACGCAACAGAAAATGCGATCTGATCCGTTTTTATTTTATTAATGAGACCTCTATCAACATTTATTAGGCAAATATCACTAAAGTTTTTCTCTTTTCTCATTATTGCCAACAGTTATTGAGAGCAATCCATCTTATTTTCTTCGATCATTGAGAGCCCTATCATCAGTTTTTCATGCCGATACTCTTTAGCATTTGGATCTTTCTTACGCCCGAGCATTAGATCCATACCAAAAGCATTTGAATGCGTCAGAATGTCTGTACCCAGAGACTAAACGGACAAGTATTAGGCAATAGTGCAGCCAAACTTGGAATCACTTCACACTTTTATCGCCTTGGCTTCATTTCACCGCGATGGCTCAAGTAGTCTGAAATTCTGTTTGAACGGCGTTTTCATGGGTTTTAATCAGGAAGGATGTACGCCTATCAACCAAGGAAGGTAAATATGGCAGAACAAGAGAACAAACTTTACTGCAGTGATTGCGGGAAAATGACTGCCCACACACTGGTGCAACTTGAGCCAAGAAAGGCAGAGCCAGATGCGACTTTGTTTCGGCGTGCAACGATAGTGCTTTCGAACTCTATGGATATGGTACTTGGCAGTTCTTATCAGCAATGCGATTGTTGTGGTTCTACATTTGGACACACAGACAGTATCGGTGGCATTTAGTGGATTTAGACAAACTCAGCCAGCATCTCAGGGAAAACGGCTTTAACGCAGTATTGAAAGACGGCAAGGTGCGTGTGAAATGGGGATGGAGTACCTTGCCAGTCACCATAGAAAATGATCCTGTCAGTGGGATCCTGAGTGTTAGTTATAATCAGCTCGCCCAACTTTTTCTTATCGGCCTTTTTTCATTTATGACCTTCGCTTTCTTTAGCTGGGGATCGTTTCTTTCATCAGGCGCCTATTTTGCCATCGCAATGATCTCTCTCGCCAATCTCTTGCTGACAGAATCAAACGCGAAAGAGGTTCGTCAACATATTCGCCAAATGGTAATACCCACCAAATAGCGCGATAAACAGAAAATCGCGCAATTTTGTTCAAGTTTTCGTTTCCTCTCCCTTCTATATTTTGCAAAGATGTTAAACAAACGGATGAGGGAACGGACGTGGACACAGACAATCGCTTCCAGTTTGTAAATAATGAACACCTTGAAGGTGTAGCTGTGCTTGACGCAAATATGAGCGACTTCACTTACGACAAACACGCCCACGAAGAGTTTTCTATTGGTGTGACTCTTAAAGGCAGGCAGGATTTTTTCTGTCAGAGCGCTTTCCATAAAAGTCCTGAAGGCGGCGTTATCCTATTCAATCCGGAAGATGTCCATGACGGCAGTTCAGGAGGAGACCAAAACCTCGAGTACTTGATGCTCTACGTCCACCCAGACAGTATTACTGCTCAAACCAAAGCGCTTGGCGTGAAGACACCAACGTCGCTACGAATCAAAGGCTGCTTACTCAACGATGTTAAACTCCGCAATCAGGCGTTGATCCTTTCCAGCCTGATTAAAGATCCCTCCTGCCATCGTATTGAGCAGGAATCTGCACTCTTTAACCTCTCACATACTCTGGTGTCATTAGCTGGCATGTTAGATGAGGCCACGCCAACAAACCGCAGAGATACCTTGCTAATACGCGCCAAAGACTTTGTGCAGGACAACCTCGCTAAAGATATCGCCATTGACGATCTTGCTGATGCCGCCAACATGTCAAAGTATCACTTTATCCGTCAGTTTCGGGCGCAGTTTGGTATTACACCTCACCAATACGTCATCAATTGTCGTATTAATGGTTCTCGCAAAGCATTGGAAAGCGGACAACCCGCAAGCGATGTCGCTCAGGAATTCGGTTTTGCCGACAGTAGCCATTTCAATCGAAGGTTCAAGCGCGTCTTTGGTATGACGCCAAAGCAATACCAGCTTCAAATCTCTGACTAACTTCCCTCTCTGAATTCTATAAAGGATTTCCTATGTTCGAACTTTGGGCATATGCCTTTGGCATTATGTATTCTCCAGGCCCTGTGAATCTTCTAGGCCTGAATGGCGGACTTCAAAATCGCACACGAGAGGATCTCGGATTTTTCGCAGGCGTTGCTACCGCAATGCTGATTCTCTTCATTTCGATGTTACTGATTGGCGGCACAATAGTTTCCACGACTTCCCTTCCTTATATCAGCATTATTGGTTGCAGCTATATTCTTTACATTGCGTGGAAGCTGGCCAAAGCGAAAGTGGACATCAATAAGAGTTCATGCAATAAAAACGCGATGACGTTCCACGACGGACTGGTGCTGCAATTGCTTAACCCAAAGGGCATCATTGCGACGCTCCCGATTGTGACGATTCAGTTCCCTGCTGCTGGCATCCATGGGATTGAGAGCCTGTTCTGGATTGGGAGCTTGACTATACTGGCTTTTGGCGCACCTGCCTCCTATTCCCTTATCGGCAGCTTGCTTGGCAAGCGCATAGCTAATCCCGTTTATTTCCGGGTATTCAATATCAGCATGTCAGTTCTGTTGGTCTATGTTTCCTTAGACATCGCCCATCAGCAAACTTATCTTCCTTGGTTTGGACAATAAAGGAAGGATTAAAAAACCGCCCGAAGGCGGTTTTTATTTATCAGCCGATTAACGCGTCACGTAGGTACGCACAAATTCACTGATCGCAATCAGGTCTGCAATGGCAATGAATTCTTCTGTCGTGTGCACTTTCGCCATACCAGTAGAAAGGTTCACGGTTTTCAGGCCTTTCTCGTTGAAAATATTCGCATCTGAGCCGCCACCTGTTGGTTTGGTCACTGGCTCAACACCGTTGGCTTCGAAGGCAGCTTTGATGGCCACAACGTGCGGATCGCTGTCTGCAATCTGGTAAGCGTTGTAAGAGCGGGTAGATTCGATCTCAATACCTGCTCCGTGCTTTTCCGCCGCGGCTTCGAAGGTTGAAACCATGTGTTCAACCTGCTTCGCCAGCTTATCGTCATTCAGCGAGCGCGCTTCTGCTTCTATATACAGTTCAGGCATCACAATGTTTGTCGCCTGACCGCCGCGAACTACACCAATGTTAGCCGTGGTTTCTTCGTCGATACGGCTCAGATTCATTTGGCTAATCGCATCAGATGCGACAGTCAGGGCATTGATGCCCGTTTCAGGCGCAAGGCCAGCGTGCGCCGGTTTACCTTTGATGGTGATTTTCAGGCTTTGCTGACCAGGAGCAGTTGTAATAATGGTGCCGATAGGGCCGCCTGAATCCAGCACGATGGCTTGCTGGGATTCAATTTTGCTCATGTCGAAGTGTTTAGCACCTTCTAGACCAAGCTCTTCGTAAACGGTAAACGCAACTTCGATGGTCTTGTGTGCTTCACCACTTTCCTGAATTGTGCGCACAGCTTCCATGACGGCTGCAATGCCAGATTTATCATCGCCACCCAAAATGGTGTCACCTTTCGAGCGGATAATACCGTCTTCAATCACTGGCTCGATGCCGTTGCCAGGGGTAACAGTATCCATGTGGCTACTGAACACAATGCTGCCTTCCTGCGAGCCTGCCAGCTTGCCATAGATGTTGAAACCGTTAGTGATGTGCTCAGGCACAGGAAGTTTTGTGACTTCAAAGCCCATTTGACCCAGTTGCTCTGCTAGTGTTTCTGCCATGGCTTTTTCGTTGCCAGATTCACTGTCAATTTTCACCAGCTCAATAAAATGCTCAACCAGTCTTTCTTGATTAATCTTTGTCATCGGTGTGCGACTTCTTCTCTGCGGGATGAGGCAACACCTTAAACCTATCCCGCAGAACATTTTGATGGGCTACATCAAAGAAAAGGTCGATTTGGTTGTCTATCCGCCGAAATCTTCCAGTTATCAGGTCCGTCGTTACCAAAAGCCTCAACTTGCTCTTTACACATCGGTTTTGTCCATCAAGGCCATCGAAATATCCCTCTTAAAAACAGAAATATTAATGACTAGAATAACGTGCAGAAAAAGGAACCTTTTTATAGCGGAAAAGCAAATTTTAGGAATGACATAAAAATAACAAAACCATGACAATTTAGCAGAAAGAGAATCCAAAGAAAGAGTGTCAAAAGATTATTCAATCACTTCTTCTCGAATGTATGCAAGTAATGGCATTCAGTTAAAACCGCATTCGACCCATGCAACCGATTACACCCAACCCACTGATAAAGATAGATTAATGAATGTAGGCTTCACCTAACGATTTTTCAAACACTTAGAGAGAGCATGTCATACCCACCATATTAATATATTAGTTAACAATGAAATTTAAATATAACCAAGAAGCAGAGAATATATTTTTAACGTTGTAAATTTCGCTTTAACAATCAACTAAAATCCCATATAGATATCCTTTATGGAGATTCTATTTCTTATGCATTTGTCAAATTTACAATGCAAGCAGGAATGCAAATGATAAAATTTGATCCAGTGGAAAACCGGATATTTACTGATACACGAAGTGTGGGTATTGGTCACCGGGAAGGACTGATTCTCGAGTTACTGCTAGAGCGCGCGCCGGATGTGATCGAGAAGCAAACAATTATTACCCACGCCTGGGGAAACGTCTGTGTGGGTGATACCTCACTGGCTAAATCCATCAGCACTTTAAGGCACGCTTTTTTAAAACTTGGTGTCAAAGAGAGCCCAATCGTTACGGCTCCAAGAGTGGGATATCGAGCACTACCGGGCAGAGTACAATGCATTGAGATTCCATTGGAAAGTAGCCACGAGCACAGCCACTCAGAAGCATTACCCAATCCAAGAAAGGATCTCGATTCCTTGCCCGAGCAGCAACAAGTAGCTTCGGAGAGCAATCATAAAAATCATCAGCTCCCCATCCGCCCTAGCTATATTAAAGCAGCACTCAACGCATTCTCTATCGCCTTGGCATTTACCACACTTGCCACTCTCTCCGTCAAACTGGATCTCGTGCCCTGGCCAGCCCCCCACTTAACATTAACCAAACAGCATGTTGGTGAATTGGTGCTGATTAAATCCCCGTCCGTAAAACTCTCACTACCTCTCAGGCGATTACTCGCTTCAAACCAGTGTGATTGTGTCGTTTATGTCGGGCTCGGAGGTGGTAAAAATGAGCTTTCATGGTTCCATCGCCAAGCGCAAGACGCCATTAACCTCACTTATCGCTCGGGGCAGTTTCCCGTCGTCGCAGCTCAAATTACGCAATTTGTGGAGCAACGAAAATGAAAGTCACCATTGCTTTTGTCGTCCTTAGCACCAGCGTGTTTATCGGTGTACTAGCCTTGCCCTGGCAACAACAATTAATGTCTGGTCATTACCAGCATTTCCTCGTGCAAGTTCATCCCGATCACAGTACTACCATTGCCAAAGGCCAGACTGCTGTTGATGGTCGTTCTATCATTCATGTTTCCAGCATAGAAGATGGCACTACTGAACAAACCAGTCTGGTGAGGCTGACAGGACACTTAGCATCAACACTCGATTCCAGTTTCCTTCTTCAGTGTGATGTCAAATTGGTCTATGTCGATAACCTAAGCAAGACCACCAATTTTTTGTATGCGACGCCTTACTTGTTTTCCGAAGAGGGAAGCTGTCTGGCAAAACTGGATGTTATCTATGAAGATCCAGAATTCTTACTCATCAAGGATGAAGTCTCCGAGCATACCCAGTTAATTACCCGCTTATAAAGCAAGAGTAAGTTTGAAAATATAGTCGTAATACGATGATTTTATTGGCGATTACTTTTCATTGTTTTTCAGTTAGCACCACCCAAGAGCGGTGCCATGCTGGCTCTGCGTTACCAATAACGCAGGAACACAACATCTAAAAACAATGGAGAAAAAGCCATGCCTAGAGTCACCCTATCGCTGATCACACTGTCTCTGTTTTCAGCGTTTTCTACACCCAGCTTTGCGAAGATTTTTCCTGATCAGCTTGTTGTCGACTACCAGGGAGAAGATGTATGTCGCTCCGGTTATCGTCCTATCACACGCAGTGAAGCCACTTTACATCGCGACTATCTGCTATCGAAAATGGGTCAGTGGCAAATTACCGGTTTGAAAGATGACTGGGTCATCATGGGGACTGGACATGAAGGGCGAATAAAACAGGATTTACCCAACTACAGTACGTGGTGCCATCCAACCAACACGGGAAATACAGGGATTCCTGACGTGGCGAAACATACTTTGCCTGAAGGAGAAGAAATCGATATTCAATACAATCTGGTTTCGGATGAAAGCAAGTTTATCCGCCCACTAAGCAATCTAGCTCACAACCTTGGGTACGCTTGGGTCGGCGGAAACAGTAGCCCTTATGTTGGCAGAGACATGTCGGTCCGTCAGGAAGGTGACAAATGGGTAATTCAAGGCAACAACCGTGGTTCCTGTGACGGGTACCGGTGCGACGAGAAAACGGCTATCAAAGTCAGCAACTTCAACTACACGCTGAACAGTGATGATTTCTGGCACGGTGATGTGACTGAGTCCAGCAAGCAGTTGGTGAAAACCGTGTATGTAACGGCTAGAAACCGCAGCGACATTGCACAGCAGGTGGTCATTGACCTCAAAGTGGATGAATCCACCAACTGGTCGAAAACCAACACTTATGGTTTCTCACAATCCGTGCAAACCAAAAACACGTTCCAGTGGCCTTTGGTCGGCGAAACAGAATTGACGATCAAACTGGAAGCTAACCAAAGCTGGGCGAACACCAATGGTGGTGCGACCTCAGAAGCAGTCACACTTCAGGCTCGCCCTATGGTACCTGCCAATTCTGAGATCCCTATTCGCGTGGAGCTATACCGTTCAAGTATCTCCTACCCTTACCGGTTCAGCGCAGACGTTAGTTATGATGTCGAATTCGACGGCTTCCTTCGCTGGAGTGGTAATGCATGGCATACCCACCCAACCAACCGCCCTACCCACAAACATACTTTCACCATGGGACGAGCCAGTGAGCCTTCTGCCGATATTCGGCACCAGTGGAATATTCGTCATATCCCGGGCGCATCACAATGGTGGGATTGGAGCTGGGCCATTCAGGAAAATGGTTTACAGAACATGCAGAGCGTCACCAGCCAAAGCCTTCGTCCGTTCGAAGCTGTTGTTTCCGGTGATTTCTATGCAGAATCCCAGTATGCAGGCACCATCGATATTGGGCAGGCACAACCTATCTCTGAGTCGCGTCGCTCTAAACGCAGTGTGACGGAAACACTTCGTCAGGGTGATATTGAGCTGGAAACCAATTTGGATACTGATGAAATGCGTGCGCTCGGCTTTGGTGAAGTAGAGATCAGCATTCAAGCTGCGCAGTAATGGATATTGTGAATTGAATGAGAAACCGCCGCATATGCGGCGGTTTTAATGTTGGATTTGTCAGAGCTTCAATCGGGCATGCCGACGTAACGCTCACTGTCGGCGATAGCATTTATCCAACGCAGAATATTTGGATAACTTTCCAAACTGAACCCACCTTCGTGCGCCACATGCGTGTAGGCGTATAGCGAGATGTCTGCGACCGTCATGGTATCTCCAACGAGAAAGGTCGATTTTCCAAGTTGCTGATCCATCAATTTCAGCGCTTTGTGTCCACCGGCTTGAAGCGAGTGGTATTCATCAAGCCGCTCTTCAGGCATTCCCTGATATTTTTGAATGAAACGGGCTACCGCAATAAAGGGTTCATGCGAGTATTGTTCAAAGAAAAGCCATTCGTAGACTTTGGCTTTTAAGAAGTTGTCAGTCGGCAGATAAGAAGTACCTTCTGAAAAATAGCCCAATATGGCGTTTGATTCTGACAACACACGGCCATCATCCAAAACCACTGCGGGTATCTTCCCATTTGGGTTCACCGCCAGAAATTCGGCCGTTTTCGTCTCGCCTTTCAAGATATCGACATGCTGCCAATCGTGCTTAATATCCAGAAATGAAAGAATCAGCTTCACTTTCAGGCAATTTCCGGACTTCATGTCTCCGTATACAAGCATCCTTTCCTCCTAACCCGTGATCTCTGCGCCCGCTTCTCCCTGCGGAACCACAACTGTGTTCAGTTTTGATTCCTCAATCCACTGCTTCATAGCGGCATCACTCAACACCTTGTCCATGTAGCGCTGCGCTTCAGCGGACACTGAAACGCCATAGGACAAAAAGCGCAACGCGACAGGCGCATACATCACATCTGCAATCGAGAAGTCACCGAACAGCCAGCCACCTTTATCACCAAACTGTGCCATTTGCTCAGTCCAGATTGCATCTATGCGCGCGATGTCTTTCAAGCACGCTTCCGACGCCGAGATATTGCGGCGTCCTCGAATATTCATCGGCATCTCTCCGCGAAGTGCCGTGAATCCAGAGTGCATTTCGGCAGAGAGTGCACGAGCCTTGGCACGATGTGCGACGTCTTCTGGCCAGCCTTTTCCATTGAGATATTGTTCGTTGACATACTCACAGATCGCCAGAGAGTCCCAAACGACAACATCACCATCCACCAGCACTGGGACCTTTCCGGCGCCTGAGTGTTTTCCCACCTCGGTGTAGAAAGCATCCGTAAACAAATCGAGATCAACTTCTTCAAAATCAATATCAAAGCCTCGGAGAACCAGCCAGCCACGTAGTGACCATGTTGAGTAATTCTTGTTGGCGATTATCAGTTTCATCAGGCTCTCCTTTCCTTTTGCTTTTTGTTGATATGAACGAGTATGCTCAGAAGCAGGACAGGTTTCTAACGCATAGTTTTGATACCTAGTATTCGATTTCATGATGCAAGGACAGATCGAGAATGGATATCGATTCACTGCGAAGCTTTTTAGCCATCGTGGACACAGGCAGTTTTACCCGCGCCGCGGCACAGATTCACCGCACGCAATCTGCCATCAGTATGCAAATTAAAAAGCTGGAAGAAGAGCTTGGCAGTCCGCTGTTTGATAGAGATAAACGGCCACTTACCGTGAGCCTTGCTGGTCAGCGTTTGGTCAGCCACGCCCGGAGACTGGTTGCCTCACACGATGAAGCACTGGATGCTTTCATACGTGAAGACAACACCCGCCCTATCCGTATCGGATGCCCTGACGACTATGCCCAATCATTGCTCCCTGAGCTACTTGAGGCTTTCAGACAGCAACTCGGCAAGGTGACCTTTGATGTGCTTTGCGCTTCCAGTGTACGTTTGCGTCAACGACTCGACAGCGGTGATTTGGACTTGGCCATCGTCACCCGAGCCCCCGACTCTGACGAAGGTTGGCTGATAAAGCATGATAAAGGTGTCTGGGTATGTGGTGATGACCCAACGTTAGTGGAACGTCGACCTTTGCCATTAGCCTTGTTTGATAAAAGCTGTAAGTTCCATACCACCGCACTTGATGGACTCGGCAAGTTTGGTATTGATGTCGATTTGGTCGCGTTCACTACCAGCGCATCAACATTGGTAGGTTTGGTGAGAAACCAACAGGCGCTTTCCGCCATGGCGTCTGGGAGCATACCATCAGATCTGAAAGTGCTGTCGGGTGCCAACTTACCGCCACTTCCTGCTATAGATATTGTGATTGTGGCCGCGACCCATTCACATCCAATGATCACGCCGTCGATGATTTCTTCCATTTCCCATCAGTTCACGGCAGCGCAAGCAAAAATCGCCTGATGAGATTGCTAAAGACAAAAAAAGCAGCCTTAAGGCTGCTTTTTGCATCCAGATTCTTAAGCCTAACGACTGATAGCCAAATACGCACCCGCACCTATCATAAGAGAACCGGCACTGCGATTCATTCGCTTAACCGCTTTTTCCGTTTTGAGTAGCTTTGCTGCGCGATCTGCGCCCACAGCGATCATCATGACACCACTCATCAAGGCAAAACCTGCCAGTACATTCGCCAGCACTACGTCACCCATGCTAAGAAGCGTCACATCCATAAAAGTTGGCAAGAACGCAATATAAAACAGAATAACCTTAGGATTTGAAGCTGAAATCAAGAAGCCTTGGGCAAAATCAGCGGCTGCACCGGAGGATTTCTTAACGGTTTCCTCAGATAACTGCGCGACCTGCGGCAAAGCTTTGAACATCTTGTAGCCCAAATAAATCAGGTAAGCAGCACCCACATAGCGAATCACGGTAAACAACCCTGCGTAATTTTCTGCAATGGTTGCTAGACCAAAACACGCTAGCGTCAGGTAAATCAAATCACTTGCTACCATGCCAGAAGAAATCGCCACACAATCTCGCCAGCCAGTCACCATAGCTCGCGCCAGTATGGCGAAAATGCCCGGGCCGGGAGTAATGGCAAAGACGAATATAGCGATGCTGAATGTAATCGCTCCTTCCAGAGTCATCTATTGTTCCTCACGCTGCTTTTCACCGTATGATCGACACTAACAAAAGCCAGCATAGCCCTCAGTTTGAGTTTCGACTGAGTTTTCAAACTTCTTCCATCCGCACAGCAAGATTCGCGGCTAAAGAATATCTATTCTTACCGTTTGCTTTCGCGTCGTACATGGCCTTATCTGCCTGTTCGATAACTTGTGCCAACGATGACGGATCATTCGCAGACCAATAGCGAACACCTATACTTGCGCTTACCTTTGGCTTGCAATTGTTGATCACGATTTCATCGCTGAGTTTTTCCAGCAGTCGGTTTGCAATGGCATCGACCGGAGCATTGCCATACAACGCAATCAGGAACTCATCACCAGACAAACGGGAGACAAAATCACGGCGTGACACGGACGCTTTCATACGTTCGGCTACCACTTTCAACAGCTCATCACCCACCTGATGGCCGAACTGGTCATTCACCGATTTAAAGCCATCCAAATCGATAAACAGAATGTGCATATCGCGCTCTTTGTCATGGTCTTGGGTTAACTTTTCCAGCGCATGAGCGCGGTTCGCCAAGCTTGTCAGCGCATCGTGGTTTGCGATGTAGTTAAGGCGCTGAATTTCCATTTCTGTCGACAAATCAACAATGGTAATCACGAAACCTTCCACGCTACCTCGATGGTTAGTAAGGGTTCGTGCGACGACCTGACAAGGCATTTCAACACCACCGTGTCCAACCAGTGTACGATGCCACTCCATGGTGCCGTCTGCGAGCAACGTCTTCAGCTCCGCAAAGCTCAGATGGCTTTCACTGTCTGTCGACAGGGTGCGCCACGAGTAGTGGACACCAAAGGTATCAATACAGGCGGCGTTTTGCGTTTTGATGGTGAGATCACGAGACATCACCAAGGTCGCATCCTGACTCTTATCGAAGATCAGCTCTGCCAGTTTACGGCGCTGCTCAGCCTCTCGCTGCTCCGTGACATCTTCAAACTGCACCAGTGAATGTTGCGCCGCCAACATGGGTTGTGTGCTGAGCTGAAAGACCTTTCCAGTCAACGTATGTGTCAGCTCAATGCCCTTCATCGGCTGGTGATTGTCAATGGCATAAGAGATCGCATGAACCCGGGATGCAGGCGAGAAGGTTTGTAATAGCTGTGGCAGATTTCTCGGTGAGCAGTAGACCTGACGCAGCAAATACTCCGCCGCAGGGTTGAAATAAGTCACGACATCACCCGGCGCGATAACCATGACACCATGCTCCATGGTATCCAGCACCTCTCCAATGTACTGACTCTTATTTTCCAACTGGTTCAGGGTTTGCTTTAACTGATAATCGCGCTCAGACAAATTGGAAACCAGATCGTTAAAGCACGCCGTCAATTGCCCCAGCTCGTCGTTGTGTTTGACGGGAATCGCACGCCCGAACACACCCAATCGCAACATAGAAGACATCGATTGATGCAAAGATGCCAGTGGATGAGAAACCAGACGATGCAACAATTGCGCAAAAACCAATGCCAACAGAGAGAGCAAACTGGTGCCTGCGGTGAGATAGCCCACTAAGAAATGGCGTTCTTCTTCAATCGCGGCTCGGGAGACATACACCTCAATAAAACCAAGAATTTCTTCCCCAAGCACTATCGGTTTCTTAACGCGCTCAAATTGTGTATCACTACAGGTAATGGCACTACCGTTTGAACGACAATCCGGCGGCAACTCCATGACTGACGCAAAGTTAGCATCATCGGTAGTGCGAACCTTTGCACCAATCAAATCAGGGTCAACACGCAGCGCTTCAAGCTGTTCCAGCGCTGTCTGTTTGTCATCAAATGCCAGTGCTGCCGTGAGGTTAACCGCTGCAGCATTAGTCAGGATTTTGGTACGTCCAATCAGGCTTTGTTCCATTTTGTCTTCGGCGACATTTTCAATCGCAAAGCCCAGCAGCACTACGCCTGCAGTCATCAAAAACCAGGTTGGTAACACTAATTTGATTCTGAGCGGGAGGCTATTCAGCCAACGAACAATCATGCTTTGTCCTCCTTATCAATTACCGCTATTGAAAGCAGTTGAGAACGGAGAGAGAACGGAGCACCCGCTAAATGACTTCTGTTGATCAATGGCTTAATCCGGTTATTCATACGAACAAATGCCATCATGCCACCCGACCTGATGAACCGGCGCCCTTCTCCCACTAGCAATGCATCAGGAAAGCGGGCTTTCAGTGCTGACACTTGGTCAGCCTGATCGGCAGTGGAATAAACAATATGGCACCCAGGTGGCTGGATTTGGGTATTTTGGATTTGATGAAACACTGCCTGAGGCTTCTGTTGAATAATTGCCTTCAATTTTTGGCTGACACCGTTATCGGCATCCACGCAGAAGTGATATTGAGATAACGATTGATGCGACGACTTCCAATCCACCAATAAAGCAAAGCGGAATAAATAGACCGCTTTCAAATCGTCATCCTGAATATCACTAGCCAACGCACAGGTACTGATTGAGAAGGCAAGCAACGCCGAAAGCCAGAGCGTAAACGCTCTGGCTTTGTAGTGTTGATAAAGATGCTGCCAAGACGGGGGCATTACGGAAGCTGCCAATCTATTTCCAACCAGTATTGGGTGCCGTTATCAAAGCCGCTATAGCTTTCAGGGTACTCATTCACTTGATCGTTAAACAGGTTCTCTACCGAGAAGATAAATTCCGGGAAATCTTTGGCAGGTTTCCAGCCTGCAATAAAATCCCAAGTCAGCACTTCTGGCCAGCCATAATCTTCGTGACTGCCTAACAGCTCATCTGGCTTGGAAGCAGCGACGTAGTTCAAGACATTGCTGACCCAAAGATCCGGCGTGATATCCCACATGATTTGAGCGTTGGCGAGGTGGACAGGTTCGTTTTCGTAGCTGCGAAGCGGCCCTTCACTGCTTCCGCACACCTCGCCGTGACACTCTGCTTTAATTTTGCGGTAGGAGTAGCTGGCGTTAACCTGAAAATCGCTCGATGGTTGCCATTTAACACTTAATTCGCCACCGTGGGTTCGAGCACTTAATGGCGCTATCTGGCGATATTTATAGACATCGATAATGGTACCGACAGTGCCCGGAGAAGAGTCCTCCCAGATGTAATTACGCTCAGCACTTTCCAACAGCCATGCTGGAATATCCGACTCTTCACTTAAAAAGAGATTGGCATCAAATTGAACCGTCTTATCTAGCCAGAAGCGATAACCCAGCTCAAACGTCTCCACCTTTGGAACTGGCATATTTACATCACCTTGATTCACAATGACCTGCATATAATCAAAGGTGTATGGCAAACAGTTAGTTGGGTTTCCGGCCTCACAGAACGCTACGTCACTGGCATAGATGTTTTGATGGAAATCCGTTGTTCTGCCTTGGCGTGCTGGCGTAATGACCGCTCGACCCCAACCTGCCCAAATTCGTTGGTTGTCGCTGAGATCCTGCATTAAACGAATTTGTGGTTGAGCGAAAGTGTCTTCTACCAAATTGAAATACTGCCAACGGTTACCAACCATCAATTCGGTGCTATCCGTCAGCGGGTAGGTATAGTTGAGATACAGCGCAACACTTTGATTGGTGAAACCAGGTTCATCAGTCACACGCAGATACGGCGATGTATATCTTTCGTGATCACTGTACGGACGGAAGTATTCATCGACCAAACGATAGTTCAGACCCACCATAAAGTGGCCACCAAGCACGTTGCTGTCGGTATAGGTTGTTTCTGAATCGAAGCGGGTAAAATAGGCGTTTCGATCACTGCCATTACTGTTGCTGTATGTCAGCCAGAATTGCTGTTCCCAGTGAGTGTCTTGGCTCAACTCCTGAAGATATTTAATCCCTGCGAAGTATTCCTCAGCCACCATTTCGGTATCAAACGCCACATAATCTTCCATATCCTGCCCCGGATAAAGGAAGTGGGGTTGGTAGGTTAGCCACTGGTAATCTTCACGGGAACGGATGCCACCCACCTGGAAGGAAATGGTACGGTCGAGGTTTTGGTAATCGCCGCGCATACCGAATCGTTCAGTGTAAACACGGAAGTGCTGCTGATCTTTTACCAGCTCTTGATCCGTCGTCCAAGGCATATGCTGAACAAACTCGGCGTACCCGCTCAGGAAGAAGTTGTCCGAGACTTCACCGCCGTGTCGAACCTGATATTCCTGATAGTGATAGTTACCGACAGAAGCAGATACCCGTTTTCTTGGGGCATCTTCAGCGTCCAAGGTAATAATATTGATGACAGCATTTGCGGCATTTCCGCCCCAAATCGTTCCCACCGGCCCGAGCACGACTTCAATGCGATCGATGTTATCTAGGCTGACAGGAATTAAGTCCCAGTCCACACCCGAAAACATGCCATTAAACACACTTCGGCCGTCAACCATCACCAACATGGTGTTACTCAAAGCTTCGTTGGTAGTACGAGCCGCGATACCCCAATCGTAGTTAGAGAATTTGGCGACATGTAAACCCGGTGCCAGCACCAGTACGTCGGCGACAGATCTCGCACCCGATCGTTTAATCTCTTTTGACGTGATGACATGAACGGCGGCGGGAATATCAGCAAGGCTAAGTGAAGTTCGGGTCGCTGATACCACTTTGGTGTCAGAAAGAGACTCAAGCGGCATATCAAGCAGCGCATCAAGATCTACATCAGCCAGGGAAGGCAATGAAAAAGGTAGGCTTAAACAAGCAGCCATCGCGGCTCGGCGGGCTTTAAGCATTTCGCGTATTCCAGAAAATCGTTATTGGCACGTTGCCGTAAATCTGCATCCGTAAGGTGACATGTCATCCGTGTGTTGCTGAGTTCAAAATGCGGTAGATCACCTTTTGAATTACAGTGTACTTTGAGCGAGATTATACGTGCGACAGCACGGGCAGAATAGCGATTTAGGAAGGAGAAAATAGGGTTTTTAGCACGCTAAGAGGCATATCTCATTGTAAGTCATATAAATGACGCCAATATCAATAATTGCGTCATTTATATGACGAAAGAAGCCCAGATCAGATAATAGATTTCAATGAGTTAGCAATTTCTCATTTATAAAGCGGAAGACTGCATTTATACCAGCTTTTTCAATTTCGCCAGTCCATAAGCAGCGACAGTGACATTGTCTTTGATCTCTCCTTCTATCATCATTCGCTCAAATTCCTCGATGGGGAAAGGACGTGAGATCAGATCCTCCTCTTCAACATCAAGAGACTTACCCACATCCGTCAATTGAGTCGCTAAATAGATATGACAGGTTTGGTTGAGGAAACCATAAGCGATGTAGTGCGCGCCCACATAGACCATCTCTTTTGCATCTAACCCTGTTTCTTCGCGTAGCTCGCCTTTTGCTAATTCAAGATGATCAGCATCGGGACGGGATTCCCACGCGCCTTGCGGCAGCTCCCAACAACGCTGTTGAACGGTATAGCGAAACTGCTGGACTAAATGGACCTGTCCGTTATCAATCGCCATGATCACCGCGCAATCAGGTTTATCTACCACACCATAGATACCTTCAGCGCCACTGGGGCGAAGGATTTTGTCTTCACGAACAGTCATCCATTTGTTTTGGTAGACCACTTTAGTATCGAGCTGTTTAATCATTGTTCTGCTATTCCGTTCTGAACCATTAAATAGGGGCTGTTGACCTTTGGTGGTTAAATTTTGTTCTCGCTATAAGCGTTTTAGGCGCGGCGAGGTGTGTGCCGCCTAGTCATTCTAAGCAAATACACCTCAACAAAGCATAAAACGCTTAGAGCTGAACCCTTCGGGCAGCCTTTGTGGGGAATTTCTGCTGCGTTATCGGCTTCTCATGTAGGCCTGCTACACATCGAAGCCTCTGCCTTGCATAAAATCCCCACAAACGGCTGCAAAAAATCATCACCAAAGGTCAACAGCCCCTAGCATCTAATTCTTCACTGATGATACATGCTGTCGCTTGCCAAAATTAGGATTCGTGATATTTTTCGCATCAGTTATTCAACTGGAACAGTGACCATGCCAAAGGCAAGTGAAATTAAAAAGAACGCCGTTATCGAACACAACGGTAAAGTACTGGCAGTTAAAGACATTGCTAAGCTGACGCCAAGCGGCCGCGCGGGCAACAGCCTTTTCCGTATGCGTCTTTACGATGTAGCAACCGGCGCGAAAGTTGACGAAAGCTTCAAAGCAGACGACATGATTACTCTGGCGGATTTCAGTCGCCACCCTGCTGACTTCTCTTACGTTGATGGCAACGAGTACGTGTTCATGGACTCTGAAGACTACACCCCTTACCACTTCAACAAAGATGACATCGAAGAAGAATTGCTGTTCATCACTGAAGAAACCAAAGGCATTCAGGTACTGGCTGTGAGCGGCAAACCTGTGGCTCTGGAACTGCCTTCGGCTGTTGATCTGGTGATCACCGAGACTTCACCGTCTATCAAGGGTGCTTCAGCAAGTGCGCGTACCAAGCCAGCAACGCTGACCACAGGTTTGGTTGTTCAGGTTCCTGAATACGTGGCGCCTGGCGACAAAATCCGCGTTAACACCGCTGAACACAAGTTCATGAACCGTGTAGAATCCAAGTAAATCTCTACCCGAGTTCAATCAAGCCCCGGTCATCTTGCCGGGGCTTTTTTATCTCACTCTTATTGCAAACCACATCTTCCCAGCCAAAAAAGTTTTGAACAAGGTTTGTGGTTTTCTCTCCAAACCACGAAACATGCAACTTTTTGAAAATTAGAAAATTGAGAGTCACTCGCAAACAATGAAGACTCTCACGTTGCAACTTGTTTATAAGCGCGCTGCATTGCTTCTTTTTAAGTGAGCATAACGCTCGCTTTGTAAATCAAGGAGCAAACATTGAAAAACAAAATAACAATGGCGCTTGCCATGACATTGATGTCACCTTGTCTATTCGCTGCTGAGACGATCACCCTTAATTCTGCTGAAGTGTCGCCACGTATCGTCGGTGGCGTAGATGCCAACCCAGCGGAATGGAAGTTCTATACCCAGATTGTGAATTCAAACAGTAACCGCTCTTTCTGCGGTGCCAGTTACATCGGCAAGGGATTTGTCTTGACTGCCGCACACTGTGTGGACACCGACGCACCAAACCATATTGCCGTTAAGATTGGCGGCTACCGATACAATGGCACCGATGGTGTGCGGGTTAATGTTTCAGAGATCTATATCCACCCCAATTTCAACACCCGCAATCTGGCCAATGATATTGCCTTGCTTAAACTCGCCAGCGTGCCTACGGGGTTAACACCAGTTGAAATAGCTGAAGGGTCGCTATACCAGTATGTGTCAGACGGAGATTTACTGACCGTAGCAGGATTAGGCCGAACCTCAGAGGGTGGTAGTTCACCGACAGTATTGCAGGAAGTGGACGTACCTTTGGTTTCTGATGCAACCTGTCGTCAAGCAGGTGGCAGTTACACGTCCGTCGGAGGTGTGTCATTCTGTGCGGGTGTACCGCAAGGTGGCATTGACTCCTGTCAGGGTGACAGTGGCGGCCCAATTGTTGTTAACCGTGGTGGTGTAACAACCCAGTTGGGTATTGTCAGCTGGGGTGTCGGCTGCGCCCGCCCAGACAAATACGGCGTTTACAGTGATATCGCTGCTCTTCGTGAGTTTGTTGATGGTGTTGTTTACGGAGGCATAGATAAAGTCAGCCTCAGCTACGCAGAGAATCAAGTTCTTGCTGATTTCATTGCTGGAGAGCCCAAACTACACACATTCACTATCCGCAACACTGGGTTTGCACCTTTCACGATTGACCATTTAAGCGTCTCTGGTTCCGGCGTCGCAACCTCTCCTGTGATCACCAATGATCGATGTCTGCAAACTACGCTGCAGGGGAACGAATCCTGTCAGGTCGGTATTGAGTTTGGAGCCAAAGAAGTCGGTATTGCAAAAGCAACCCTGACGTTTGAGATCGACCAAACAACAACGGTATATAAAGCCAATGTGTCAGCCACTGCCAAACCAGCGATCGGGTATTGCTCTACCGATTGGCAAGAAACTGCAGTCTATTTGCCTGGTGACACTGTCACGTGGAATGGGAAACTCTGGCGTGCAAAATGGTGGACACAAGGTGAACATCCATCCACCAGCGGCCAATGGGGCGTATGGGAAGAAGTTGGCATTGCAGACTGTGGTCCCGTCAACCCTGTCGAGCCACCAGTACAACCGCCTGTTGAACCAGAACCACCAGTGACGCCAGAACCACCGACGGGTTCAGACAGCTATGTAGCAGGCACTTCATACTCAGCTGGCGATATCGTCACCAATGGCGGTTCTACTTACGAATGTAAGTCTTGGCCTTATAACCTTTGGTGTGGCTCTGCCCCAAGTGCCTATGAGCCAGGCGTGGGAACCAACTGGCAGGACGCCTGGATCCTTCGCTAACTAAAATTGCCCCGATGCAAAACATCGGGGCAATTTTATTCTCCTGCTCCTCGCATTGAGCGCTCACTGTCTTCAACCAACAGCCTTGATGCGTAGTGTTTTAACGCCTCCCAATTACTCAGGCGAATACTCATTCCCTGCTCCCATGCGGCGCTCGCCGCTTCATTTTGCTCATGAGCGGAAATCGTTGGCACTGATGCACTGTTCGAGGCAGAAAAAGGAGCCAAGCTTAGTTCTATTTGCATGCTGTTCTCCTCGAGACCCAGATCCTTTTGAAGGTAAATATCTGGATACCGGGAGCCCGCATTCAGAATGCACTCGATATCATCCGGCGAGTCATTCCTGTGCCAGCAAACACGCACTGATAGCCCTTTACCTGCCAGTTTAAGAAGCTCACCAAATGCCAGCCAGCGGTTGCGGCAATCTTTGACTGACATCGACACCTGTGGGACGCCAATTAGCCTTTCAACTGCCACATCAATCAAAGCAGGCAAGTGGCAAAACAAACTGCCACCATGAAGGTTCACGAGGATATTGCCGTCGATGATTTCGCACCGCGGAGTACGCGCTTCTCGCTCTTCATCTAAGGTAGGTAAAGCCTCGACAAACATCGAAACGCCACTCAACCCTGCCATTTCCAGATCAACCACAGTTTCCGCGATGGTATCTGATTCACCATGGGGGTGGTTTAACGCATCAAAGGCCTTAGTGCATAGCCCCACCAATTCGTTGTGAGAGACCTGGATCATAGCGCCTCCCTTTGCTCTGAAGACGAGGTTAAAACAGGAAACAGCCAAGAGTCAGTGTCTGCACCATTACCCAATTCTGCAAAAATTGGAGCACCTTGGAACAAGGTCACTCTCACCCAGCGGTCAGAGCGGGGATCGAACTTAGTCGCTCCAAACATCGAAAGCTTGCAGCGAAGCAGGTGCATGGGCAGCACATTTTTCGCCAGCACATTGATTTGAATATCCCCTATGGGGCAATTGCCAAGCGTCCAAATACGACGGGCAATCATTCTGAAGCGTGTATTTTCAAGCAGGAACTCGGCCAGTGATGTGGATGAATCCACTTGTTTTAGCGAGTGGTAGAACCTTGAAGCCTGCCTGCCGACATCAAGCCCCAGCTCTTTTTCTTCCCCGGGTTCTTCACCGCGCACCGCCATGCGAGGCTCTTCTTTATCCTGTGAGCGATACCAAAACCAGTACTGATTATCTGCTTCAGAAAAATCTATCTCCAATGCCCAGCGATAACGCGTTTCCAGCAGAGAAATCATGGTCGACACTTTAATGCCCGGTGTCAGTGACAAAGATTCATCTGCATTCATTTCATTGCAAAAAGGATCGACAATGTCTGGGAATGTTTCGAGCAAACAAGTGACCAGAATTTCCTGTGTTTCGAAAGAGTATTTTTCCGCCGTAGAGATGGCATCAACCCAATATGACCCATCACAGGAAAGCATCACAATGTCCTGCTCCAGGGACGGCAGTTCATCCACACTCTGGGCGTTTAACCCTTTCTGATGCGCATCAATGGTGACGACTTCTTTCAGGTGTTTTCTGGCCTTGTGTAACAGAGACAACACCCTCACTGCGCTCTTTTCGCAGACAGATTGCTGCGACACTGCCGCCAAAGCCATTTCCCGGTGAGTCAACCAATTGTCTACCACTCTTGGATGACGAATAAGATAAGGCGCCATACCCAAACCCGTGGCATTGCCTACCCCGATATAGCGCTGTAACTCAGGTGACAAGGTAGTCGCATGAACGCCGCCTTTTTGCTTCGCCAGAAAATGAACCCAGTCCAGACTGAATTCGCGAAGCATATAAACCGCACACATTTGCGCACTGAATGAGAGACGGAAATCCGGGTTTTCATTCAGCGTTTCAAAGTCCGCAATCCCAAATTTTCCATTCCCATAGACAGCGGTTGTGCGGAGGATGTACCCCACATTTGCGATTTCCTGAGCATTGGGTTGTTGCCCAACCGACAACGCGTCAATCAGATGTTCAAACACACGCACACTCTTGTTGGCTCGGGATAAAACCAGCACTTGCGTGGTATTTCTGCCAGCTTCCTGCAGCGGCACATTTTGACGCAAGCGATCCAGCTCTCTCTGATCAACCCGTCCCTTGACCAGCGCCATGGTCACATCCCACTTTTCCGCAATGACACGGTCATTGCGCTCTTCATCGGCAATAGCCGTTGAAAAAACGACCAGTTGATAAACCCCATTTGGCGTCAGCAGTTCATAGACTGCTGTACCAAACCCTTTTGCAGCAATGTCCCACTGAACGCATTCAATTTTCCACTGCTCAGACTCCATCTTTCTCAGCAAACTACGCACGAAGCTAAGACGGGTCTGGTGCATCGCACCCAATCGATAAGGATCCATCACCACAGCTGGATCACGCAGCATAGTGACACTTTCCATAGCAGTTTTTGCATTCATGAAGCCACACCTACAAACGCTTAGCATTGTTGATTATTGGGGGACAGCGTTATTCATGCTGTCCCATATTTGCCCCGTTACTTTCAAATCGCGACCATCAATCCAAACCCTGCTCTTTCGCCATTTGCAGTGCGATTTTCGGACCATTCCACAGTGACGGCAGCAGGATGAGCGATACCGGCACCGCAGTGATAACAATGAAAGATTGGAGTGCGGAAACGCCGCCAGAGCCAAGGGAGATAAGAATGATGGCGGTAGCCCCCATCATGACACCCCAGAAAGTGCGCATCAGACCATTTGGGTTGAGGTCGCCGCTGATCACCACGCTGATGGTGTAAGTCATGGAGTCACCCGTGGTGACAATGAACACCGTGGTGAGGATTAGGAATAGAATCGACATCAGCATGGGGAAAGGCAGTTGCTGAGTAATGGCAAGTAGTGACGCCGGCAGGTTAAACCCTTCGAATGCTTTACTCACCGAGCCAGGTTCTGCCATTTCAAAAGCCAGCCCCGAGCCACCCACAATGGTGAACCAGAAGCAGGTAATAAGCGGCGCGATAATACTGATCGTGGTGACCAGTTGGCGAATCGTTCTACCACGTGAGATACGTGCAATAAAGATGGCCATCATCGGACCGTAGCCCAGGAACCAGCCCCAGAAAAATACAGTCCACCAGCTCAGCCAACCCATATCGCCGCGGAAGGTAGCCATAGGGATGAAGTTGTCGACCATGGTGCCTACGCCTTGCAGGTAACCATTGATAATGAAATCAGTCGGGCCAACCAAAAGGATATATGCCATGAGGCCCACAGCCAGAATCACGTTGTAACGACTCAGGATCTGGATACCGCGGTTGACGCCACTCAATGCTGAGATGGTGTAGATAGCAATGGCACAAAGGATGATGATGAATTGGGTCGTGAAGCCATCAGGTAATGCAAACAAGGCGTTCAGTGCATAGCTGATTTGCAGACCAAGGAAGCCAATTGGTCCAATGGTTCCCGCCGCAACCGCAATGATGCAGCAAGCATCAATCAAGGCACCAAACATGCCAGTCATGGCACGCTCACCGAATACCGGGTAAAGCAGAGTACGCGGCTTGAGGGGTAGCCCTTTGTCATAGTGCAGGTGCATCAGCACAATAGTGGTCAGGGTGCCGAGAATAGCCCAGGCAAGAAAACCCCAGTGCATGAAGGACTGCGCCAATGCATTAAATGCCTGACGCTGAATATTGCCTTCAGGCACGCCATACAGTGGAGGAGGATTAACGAAGTGAGCAATCGGCTCTGCCGCCGCCCAAAAGACACCACCGCCGGCCAAAAGGGTACAAAGAATGATTGCCAGCCATTTGAAGCCTTCCATTTCGGGCTTGTCCATCGCACCTAAGCGCACTTTCCCGGTACCTGGACTAAATGCCAGTGCAAGACCAATCAAAAACGTCGCCAGCAGCAGCAACTGCCAGTAAGGGCCAAAGAAGGACACACTCCAACTGAAGCCAGCATTGACCAGTGAAGACAGAAGCTTGTTATCAACAAGCGCTATCACCACAAACAGCGTGAGAAATCCGCCGCTCATCCAAAAAACCGGATTATCAAGACCCAGTTTTACCCAGACACTTTGTTCCTTATTTACAGTGCTTGTCTTCTCTGCATTGAGTAATTCAGACATCATCTGTCTCCACGTTGTCATTAGCCCCTGAACCAGCGTCCAGAAACCTTGCTCCTTGTGAGCGGTTATCCCGCTTCGCGAAATGTTTAGATATTTATTCCGGCTTTAAGCCGTCTTCCAAAAAAGTGAGCCAGTTGCGGCCGAGTATCCCTGCCGTTTCCTGTTCACTGAATCCAATTTCGCGCAATCCCTGATAAATATTTTTTAGCCCGCTGGTCTCTGGGAACCACGGCAAAGCCGCAGGCCAGCCAGCGTTTGAAGCCGAGCCTTCTCCGTAATCGAGGCTTTTCGACCATCTGCCATTTCGCATCCATTCGAGAACACTTTGTGGCTGGTTTTGACAAAGGTCGCTGCCAATAGCGAGGCGTTCTACACCGACCATTTCAGCGGTATCGGCGACCATTCGGCAAAAGTCTTCCAAGCTGCAATCGCTGCCGCCAGGAAGGTGGAAAGGGTAAAGACTGAAGCCAAGCAAACCGCCTCTTTCGCATAAGGCTCGGATCACTTCATCCGACTTATTGCGAAGCGCTGCGTGCGCGCGCTGCGGGTTGGCATGGCTGATACAGATAGGGCGTGAAGACAAATCAATCGCTTCCAGCGTTGAACGCTCAGAGCTATGAGACATATCGACAATCATGCCAACACGGTTCATTTCCGCGATAGCTTGCTTGCCAAAGCGGGTGACACCGCTGTCTTCCTGCTCGTAACAACCCGTCGCCAGCAAGCTCTGGTTGTTATAGGTCAACTGCATGATCAAAAGACCGAGCTTACGCATGACCTCAATCAGGCCGATTTCATCGTCGATCGGCGAGCAATTCTGGGCACCGAAAAAGATGCCAACCTTGCCTTCGCTTTTCGCCTTGAAAACGTCTTCCATGGACAGAACAGGCATGATCAGATCGCTGTTTCGCTCGAAATGTAGATTCCACTCGGCAAAACGGGTCAGTGTTTCACGTGCATTCTCGTGGTACACCAAGGTCACATGAACCGCAGTGACACCGCTTTGTTTGAGCGATTCAAAATACGCTCTGTCCCAAAGGCAGTATTGCAATCCATCGATGATGATTTCGTCCTGATACATAAGCTGTCCCTACCCTGTTCAATTAGTACGCGCGCTGATAAGCCGTTTTCACGATGGTGTAGAAGTCACGTGCATACTGGCCTTGCTCACGCGGACCAAAGCTGGATTCCTTGCGGCCGCCAAACGGTACGTGATAGTCAGTACCTGCCGTTGGCAGGTTCACCATCACACAACCGGTTTGGGCTTGCTGTTTAAAGAGGGCGCTGCTGCGAAGGCTGGACGTCACTATCCCCGCAGTCAGGCCAAAACGGGTTTCATTCACTTTGGCGATGGCCTCATCCAGAGAGCCGACGCGCTGAACGCAAGCCATAGGAGCGAATAGCTCTTCCTGATTGATGTCCCAATCATTCTGGGTATTGATGAACAAGGTCGGCGCCATGTAGTAGCCGTCGTTTTCAAGGGTTAAACGCTCACCACCAGTGACAAGTTCCGCACCCAATTCATGGGCTCTCTCCACCCATTTCAGGTTTGAAGAGAGTTGGCGTTCATCGACGACTGGCCCCATAAACACGCCGTCTTCCAACGCATGACCGACTTTCAGTTGCTGCATACGCGCGGAAAGTGCTTCAACGTAAGCATCATGAACGCTATCAAGGACGATAAGGCGGGAGGACGCGGTACACTTCTGACCTGTCCCAGAGAATGAGCCGGCAATGGTTGATTCTACGGCGATATTGATGTCAGCGTCTTCGGCAATAACAAGGGCATTCTTACTGCCCATTTCAAGCTGGCAGCGAACAAAGTTAGGCGCCGTCGCTGCCGCTACTTTTCGGCCTACATCTACTGAACCCGTGAAGCTGACAGCATCGATTTCGCTGCTGTGGATCAGGGTATCGCCCACTTCAGAGCCCGACCCCAGCACCAGATTAAACACCCCTGCTGGCAGCCCTGAACGATGAATGATGTCTGCCAATGCCACGGCACTTGCCGGTGTCAGGTTGGCAGGCTTCCAAATTACACTGTTGCCAAATGCCAGCGCTGGCGCGATTTTCCAAGAGGCGGTCGCCGTCGGGAAGTTCCATGGCGAAATGATCGCGACCACGCCAACTGCTTCGCGAGTGACTTCCACCTGAACGCCGGGACGCACAGACTCGGCCATTTCACCCATTTGGCGCAGCACTTCCGCCGCGTAGTATTGGAAGAATTGTCCCGCACGGTAAATCTCCCCGCGACCTTCAGCGAAAGGCTTGCCTTCTTCACTGGAAAGCAAACGACCCAAATCATCACAGCGAGCAATCAGCTCATCGCCAATGGTTTGCAATACTTTCTGTTTTTGCTCCAACGGCGTTTTCGCCCACACTGGTTGTGCTTCACGGGCACAGGCAATCGCCTGATGAACCTGAGCTTGGCTGGCTTGCGCAAAGTCACCCAAAGACTCGGAAATGTTAGATGGGTTAATGTTGGCAACCGTGCTGGCTCCATGACACCACTCCCCACCGATGTAGAGTGCGTTCTCTCTGTTCAGGCTCATCCTTAACTCCTTGATCTCATTTTTTTATTTCAAATTCATTCGTTATTGAGGAAGAACGGCGTACACCACCAGCTCCACCAACATGCCTTCCCTCGCTAAACCCGCCACCACCATGGCCGCACGGTTGGGGTATGGCGCATTAAAGTATTCGCCGTACACCTGATTGACGGTTGCAAGGTAACTACGGTCAGTGACGTAAATCAGCACTTGCAGCACCGCTGAGCTGGTCACGCCGGCACTTTCAAGCGTATGCATCAGGTTATCCAAGGTTTGACGGGTCTGTGCTTCAATGCCGCCATCCACCAGCTGGCCTTGGCTATCAATCGGGATTTGAGCAGTGTAGAGCGTGCCGTTATGCCCTACCGCCCACTCAAGGGGTGCTTTTGAGGCAAACAGATCTGTTTTAATCACGGATTTCTCGGCTGGGTGACTATCTTGAGGCAACATTGAATTCAGACTCTCTTTGTCAATTTGTTAACAATTGATTAAAGTCTGCCTTACAATTTTTGATAAAACGAACGGTTAATTTTTTTCAATTGTTCAGTTTTACTTATCACTTTGCGGAGAGGGGTTTGGAGATATGGATATCAAGCTACAGCAGTTGAAACACTTTTCTCTGGTGGCAGAACAGCGTGGTTTTCGCGCTGCGGCTTCAAAAGCCAATCGTTCACAGGCTGCACTGTCTACCTCAGTAAAAGAACTTGAAAAGATACTGGGACAATCCCTTTTTGATACGGGACACAAAGCTAAGCTCACCCCTTTTGGCGAATTCTGTCTTCCTAAAATCAATCAGTTCCTCAAGCTCTATGATGAGCTGAATTCAGACCTCTGCGCTGCCGCCGCAGGCCAATTAGGTCAGGTTAGAATCGCCAGCGTTCCTTCGGTCGCTGCCAAGTTAATCCCGACCATTCTTGCTAGCTACACAGAAAACCATCCGAATGTAGATGTCGCTCTGGTGGATGACAACGCAGCCGGTGTCGAAGCAAGGTTGCTCGCAGGTGAAGTAGATTTGGCGCTGGGAAACTGTCTTCATATTCAGGATGAACGCATTGAATTCACACCGCTGCTGGCAGACCCCTTGGGTGTCGTGTGTTTGAAAGACCATCCTCTAACACAGCAGGCAAGAGACATCGAATGGCAAGATCTGGTGGCGCTTCCTTTTGTAAAAAATGGTACCTGTACGCTGCTTGAGCCAACACATGCCAATGTGCTCGCTGCCAATGCACGTTACAGCGTCGAAAACATTACCTCCCTGTTTTCCGTTTTAAAGCTCGGGATAGGCATTACTACCCTGCCTAAACTCGCTTTCCCAGATGATGAGAGGGAACTCTGTTGGCTGCCCCTAACAACACCTTATGTGGAAAGACAAATTGGTATCTTACGGCTAAAAGATCGCTATTTTTCGCCGCAGGCTTATGAATTTTACGAACTCTGCAAAACACGACTTGCTGATGATAGGAAAAACCAATCTTAACGATAGGAGAAATGAAATAGCCTCAAAGCCGGGATACGAATAATCTACACCCAAGCAAATCAAAGGAAAGGTTTTCAAAATGAGTACATTAACCGTGCGTTGTCCACATTGTAATAAGCTGAATCGCATTCCAGCTGAGCGCGTTGATGAGAATCCAAGCTGCGGCATTTGTAAGTCTTCGCTGCTAACAGGAAAACCGATTGAAGGCACTGATGACAACATGGACGCCCTGCTCGCTTCAGGTAAGCCTGTGGTTATTGATTTTTGGGCGCCTTGGTGTGGTCCATGTCAGGGATTCGCGCCAGTATTTGAGGCCACCGCAAAAGGTAAGCAAGAAGACGCTATCTTCGTCAAAGTAAACACGGAAGAGCAGCAAGCGCTGGCAGCGAAATATCGAATCCGCAGCATACCAACCATCATGGTGTTTAAAGATGGAAAGATGGCACAGCAAATCAACGGTGCGCTGCCACAAAATGAGTTCAACGGCTGGTTATCCCAGGCTATCTAACTCATTTCACTATCCATATCGAGGGGCGCTAAAGCGCCCTTTTTTGTTTCGATTGAACCGAAATCCTCAATAACGACAAAAACCAAGGGGTTGTTATCAAAATCACTTAATGATAATAATTATCATTATCTATAAATAAATCAGGGCCGGTAGATGATCGACAGAACGTTTTTATACACAGAGTATTTTCAGTCGTTGGAAAGGTTTAATAGTTCAGACATTGTCTGGGGCTATGAGCCTGATGTGGTTTACCACTTCATTCAGTCCGGTGTCACGCTCGCTTCCTACCATGAGTTAGGCGCAGAAAACGAAAGCCCGCTGCTCGCCGAGCTGTATCTGCGTCAGATTTATTTCGCAATGATTGAAGCCATCCGCGACCCCAAGCGATCACAGCAATTCCGCCATGTGTGCCTGAACATGATTCATGAGCCTCTGATTGCGCTCAAACGGTTTTATAAACGCCGCCATGGCGGGGAACAGAGATTCCTCTCACTACAACTCGAATTACAACGCCTTCAGGCACCATTGGATTAAAGGCAAAAGGACCCTGTATGACTACCCAAGAATTCAGAACAGAGAAAGACAGCATGGGGGAAATTCGCGTTCCTGCCGATGCCCTCTACCAAGCACAAACTCAGCGTGCCGTCGACAATTTCCAGTTCAGTCGACACACTATGCCAGCCACTTTTATTCAGGCCTTGGCATACATTAAGCAGACCGCTGCTATCACCAATGCACAGCTGGGTTTGCTGCAAGGTGACATTGCTGAATCAATCTCTGACGCTGCCCAAGAGATCATTGATGGTGAACACCTCGATCAATTTCCTGTCGATGTGTTCCAAACCGGTTCGGGCACCAGTTCTAACATGAATGCCAATGAAGTGATTGCGACGCTCGCCAGCGCCAAGCTTGGCGATGTTGTTAGTCCAAATGACCATGTAAATATGGGCCAAAGTAGCAATGACGTCATCCCTACTGCGATTCAAGTCAGCGCTGCTTTGACGATTGAAAAGCACCTTCTGCCATCTTTGGCACACCTCTCCCATACACTGCATATGAAGCGTGAAGATATCGGTGCCGTGGTCAAAACAGGGCGCACCCATTTGATGGATGCAATGCCAGTGACTTTTGATCAGGAACTCGGCGGCTGGCAATTCCAGGTTGAGCATGCCAAACAAGGTATTGAACGCAGCCTGGGAGCGGTTAAAGCTCTCGCTCAAGGTGGTACTGCGGTTGGTACAGGTATTAATGCAGATCCACGATTTGCTTCCGCATTCGCCCACAACCTGTCACAAGCGACAGGCGCGCAATTTGAAGCCAGCGAAAACTTCTTCTTCAATCTCAGCAGTCAAGACGCCATGGTAGCTTTGTCTGGCCAACTCAAGACGGCTGCTGTTGCCATCATGAAGATTGCCAATGATCTGCGTTGGATGAACTCCGGTCCATTGGCAGGATTAGGAGAAATTGAGCTTCAGGGCTTGCAGCCAGGATCATCCATCATGCCGGGAAAAGTGAACCCCGTGATTCCTGAAGCCGCAGCCATGGCAGCAGCGCAGGTGATTGGTAACGACGCCACCGTCACCGTGGCTGGCCAATCTGGCAACTTCCAGCTTAACGTGATGCTTCCGGTGATTGCGCATAATGTGTTGGAGAGCATTGAACTGCTCAGTAACAGTTCGCGTGCACTCGCAGACAAAGCCATTTTCACGTTCACGGTCAGGAAAGAAAATCTGGATGTTGCGCTAGCAAAGAACCCCATTTTGGTCACGGCACTCAACCCCGTGATTGGCTACCTGAAAGCGGCAGAGATCGCCAAAAAGGCATACAAAGAAGGTCGAGCCATCATTGATGTTGCGGAAGAAGAGACAGATTTAGACAGAGAAACGTTAACGCGCTTGCTCGACCCTACCCAACTCACCCAAGGTGGGTTGGCAGAATAATAACTCAAAGCACTACCTTCACTTGCTGAAATACCGGAACAGCCGTTAGATTCCGGACAACAAACGCCCTCAATTGAGGGCGTTTGTTGTTAGTGAAAGCAAACTTTCTAAACTAAGAATTAGTGCTTTTTCGGTCCGTAACGAACCAAATCTTTGCCAGTCTCAAACACTTCAGGGGTTACGTCGCGCGCAAGGATCAGTTGATGTTTATCATCCAGCACAGCAAGAAACGGCTGACCAGTGGCATTGTTGGTTGCCAGCGCAACACCCGCTACCCCCGTCAGCCCCAGACCACCGCTTTCAATGGCGATAAGGAAGGTTTCCAGCTCTTCGAGGGTGCTGATGATATCAATTTTGTCAGTCATAAATTCACAGTTATTGCGGTTTGAATAATGCGCAGGATTATTCCATGCCGCACATGCCATTGGCAACGAGACGCGCTTACTTTGTCACAGTTTCAATGGTTTCCGCTAACTCTGAAAAATAGGGATTCCACGTTAAACGGGCATGGATTTTACCTTCTTCCAAATAGTCATAACTGGAATACCAAAGTTCTTCGCTATAAGGACACGCTTTTTCTGCTTCCTCACTCTGGCCGTTGTCACAAACCAATTGGCTACCGTTTTTGCCGTAGTATTCGTTGGTTGGAGAGAACAACACACTCATGTGAGAAAACGTACTGATACGTTGCTCTGGAATGGATGAAGCCAAAGAGATAATGCGTGTGTCTCCTGTGATTTTCCCGTCCCCGTACCATACAAAACGGCTTTGAGGGTGAAGAAAGCTCGACTTAAACAGGTCAATGGTTTCAGCTGAATCTAACACGCTGTCGCTCTCGCTGATGACCATCAATACAGGCTTGCGATATGGCGTTTCTGACAGCTGATCATTCACTTCACTGACCGACTCAGAAAATAAAGCTGCACCGTTTGTGGCCAGGGTTGCGTAACGGGTGTAGTTGTCTTCATGCGGATCGACATCCAGCCAATCCAGAAAGTAGTTAGCCACTGGAGCAATCACATGCAGGGAATCTTTTGGCGCCATAGCCGGAGAAAACAACAGCAGACCATCAATATCATCATGTTGAGCAGCATAAGCCGTTACGAGGTTTGCACCCGTCGAGAAACCGCCCAACCAAACTTCATCCACATCGTTTGCCAACAGCTCTGCATGGTGTTGAACCACCCGCTTCCAATCATCAAAGGTTGGCAAAATCAGGTCGCCGGGACGCGAGCCATGACCGGGAAGTAAAACGGTTCTAACCAGAAAGCCCTGCTCAGAGAGAACGTTGGCAATATCTCTGAAATAGAATGGAGAATCACCTAGCCCGTGTACAAAAAGTACGCCCTTAGTCGGCGTGACTTGGTCCTTTGGAGCAAGCTCAAACGGCGTATTTGCATCAATTTCTGTCTGTTTGTCGTCCGTCAAAAAGACCCGGTTTTGCTCCAGCCAAAGTTTGGTGTCTTTAACATATTCCTCAAACGACGTTTGCTCATACTCAGGCAATTTCTCTGATGTGCGATATAGAGGCTCATCAGGTGCCTGCAAACAGCCTGTTGTCAGGAATGCTCCTCCCAATACAACAGCTACCACTTTCAAATAAGTTGAGTATTTGGATTTCATAAAACCTCTCGCAGAATGGGATGAGCCATCCCTACTGATTAATGAAATCACTTTAAACAACGCAGTGTGAAAAAAATGTCAGCCGTTGTAAAAATCAGCCAAATACTATTATTTTTCATAACTTTAAAATGGACAGGCTGTGGGCTTTTATGAAGTAAAACTTGCCTCGACATACTAGCGCTTTGCAACAATTCTCATCTCTACCAACGCATTGTCAGGGATAAACTCCGATACACCAATGGCAGACCAAGCAGGATATGGCGCTTTGATGTACTCATCCTTAACCATAGAGAAAACATCGATGTGCTTTTTTAGTTCTATGTGAAATGTGGTCATTTCAACGATATCTGAATAACTGAGCCCTGCCGCATTCAGGTATATACCCAGCTTGTAAAACGCATCATGAAACTGCTCTTCGGGGTCTGTACTGATTGGCTTGTCTTTTCTTGCAGCAGTCACACCGGAAAGATACACAGTGCCACCCGCGTCCATCACTGGCGAAAAATGCCAATCATCGAAGTAATGCTTAAATTCTTCTGGGACGATTGATTTCTTCATGACACCCTCTTTTCCATCAGCACATCAATGATTGTGGTGCCTTCAAACTCTTCCGAAACAAAACCATCCGCATTTTCAAAACCATGCTTCGTGTAAAACTGAATAGCTGTTGCGTTATTATTGAGCACGTATAGATGGATCGTTCTCACGCCGCTATCTCGAGCTGTATTTTCCAAATTGCGCATAAATAGGCTCCCCGAACCCTTTCCATAATGGGTTGGGCAAAGGTACAACTTACTCAGCTTAATAATCTCTGTGGCATCGGGGTGGGGTCGATAAGACATAAACCCAACCACTGTGGAGGCACTTTCCGCAATAACGACAAATTCAGCATTCGTTCGTATAGTTTCCTGCCACTCTTTAATACGGGCTGAGAGCGTATAGCCTTTGATATAGTTCTCTGGCATTAACCCCTCGAATGCGACTTCCCAAGAGTCGACATGAATTTTTGCTATTTTCTCCGCGTCAGAAAACACTGCTTTTCTTAGTTTTATCTCCACCTTTTCTACCCTGATGCCTGACCTTTTTAAGCGACATAAGGTATCACTCGCTACAATCGCTTACCGACAGGTGACACACGTAAAACGTAACTTCCCAACATGCCTCGCAAATGCCAAAAAGTCCCAATGAAATCCGCTCCTTTCCCACCATTGGGAGTGCTGTCTTTTTTGATTCTTTTCTGCAAGTCAGCATTACAGAAATTGTCTTGTTCTTTTCCCTTAAAGCGAATAGTAGCGTTCGGTCGCCTGAATCAGTTGCCAGCACTGGGTTTCGGCTGTAATATCGCGCCGATTTTTTCGGGCTCGGATGTCTTTCTGACCGCCCAACCGACGAGATTCTCTGAGTAAAATCAGATGTTAACGCGGGGATGACGATTTATCCCTGGAGTATTAATGCGCCCTATCGAGGGGGCCTTTGGAGGTGGAAACCGACAATGAAAAAATGGTCTTCAATTCTGGCCAGCGCTGCATGTGCAGCCGCTATCTTCACCACACCAGCACAAGCTGCTGATGATCAACTGATTTTCGCGAACTGGGGTCCTTACATCTCAACAGAGCTGTTGGAACAATTCACCCGCGAAACCGGCATCAAGGTTATCTACTCAACTTACGAGTCGAACGAAACCCTGTATGCGAAAATGAAAACCCACCCAGACGGGTATGATCTTGTGGTGCCATCAACCTACTTCGTAGCAAAAATGCGCGATGAAGGTATGCTCCAGAAAATCGACCATTCGAAGCTGAACAACTTCACTGAGCTGGATAAGAACTACCTCGACAAGCCGTTCGATCCAAGCAACGATTACTCCATCCCTCACGTGATTGCGATGACAGGTCTGGCAGTGAACACTGACATGTACAACCCAGAAGATTTCGACAGCTGGGCAGATCTGTGGAACCCAGAGCTCGAAGGCCAAATCATGCTGATGGACGACACCCGCGAAGTGTTCCACATCGCGCTGCGTAAGCTGGGTTACTCGGGTAACTCTACCGATCCAAAACAGATTGATGAAGCATACGAAGAGCTGAAAAAGCTGATGCCAAACGTATTGGTATTCAACTCAGACAACCCAGCGAACCCTTATCTGTCTGGTGAGGTAGGTCTGGGCATGTTGTGGAATGGCTCTGCAGCCGCTGCACAACGTGAAGGTCTGCCGATTGAGCTGGTATGGCCGAAAGAAGGCGGTATCTTCTGGGTAGATAGCCTGGCAATTCCAAAGAACGCGAAGAACACCGAAGCGGCTCACAAGATGATCGACTTCCTTCTGCGTCCAGAGATTGCAGCAAAAATCAGTGCTGATACCGGTTACCTGACTGCGGTTGAGAAGTCTAACGCCGCATACAAAGACAACCCAACTCTGTTCCCGCCACAAGAAGACATTGACCGTGGTGAGTGGCAAGACGCCGTTGGCGACCTGACCGAGAAGTACGAAAACTACTTCCTGCGCTTGAAAACTGGCGAATAACTTTTCGCGTCTGTTTACATAAGGCCACCCCAGAGCTGGCCTTTTCGTTGTTTTTCCTTATTTTTTCTACGTAAATATTCTCTGAGAAATCGTCTCATCTTTTAAATTGAGCGTTTGTTTTAAACCGATAGGCAGGCATTTTTTGCATTACTGAATACGCTTTATGAAAGCGGTTTCTTCTATTCACCCCAAGGCCGAAGTTTTGCCTATTCCAAAGCCAACCAACTGGATTTGCAGATATTTTCTTGGGGTGATTTTTTTTCAGAGGAATGAGCAAGAAAAAAAGACGTTAAGCTCTAAGCCAAACTTAACGCCATTAGCACACTGCAGAAAGCGACCTCTCAGCGCTAACACTTATCGTGCTTAATAAACCAGGCGTGGTTTAAGGGTACTCTTCAGAACCATTAGAAAGTGACGACGGCGCCTAACGCGTAGGTGTTGTTTTTCTCGGTGTTACCTTCGTTCACTTCGGTACGGTTATATTCTGCCACCAGGGTCAGATTGCTATTCACAGTATGGAACCAAGCCACCGCTTTGTTTTCGTACTCCAGCGTTTTGGTGCCATCAGTGTCGACTTCAGTGTTGCCGTAGGACAGCACAAATCGCTCACTATCAAAGGTGTAAGAGCCTTGCAGCAAATAGCCATCTGACTTGGTCTTTTCTGTACTCACGATAGTATCCAAGCCAGCCACATCTCCTAGCCCAGTAGTACTGAAACCAGAAGCATTCAACGCTAAACCACCGAAGCCAACTCGCACACCACCGCCCAGACCATCCGAATCAACAGTGCCATTACTGTCTTCCGAACTTTGGGTCACACCATTGATGTAAGCTTTGAAGTCAACAGTATCAAAGTCGCCGGTGTAAGTGATTTCACTTTCAAATCGAGGGCTGTCTTCCGAGCTGTTTGCGCTCTTCTTGCTTGGGTCCATCACACCCACTGCAATTTGGAAACCAGACAGATCAGGTGTGCGATAAGTCATTTGAGCTTTCGGGAATGGGTAGGTGTAACCCGAGCCAATGTTACCGAAAGAAACGTTTCCACCGTCAATAAGGCCATAGTAATCACTGCTTTGGCCGTGACCGAGTAGCAACTCATCGGTAAGGATGTTGCTGCGTGAAAACAGACCGAAGTCCTTACCCAGCAATACCTGTCCCCAATCAGAATCAATAGTGGCGTAGAACTGGCGCACATCAATACCAGAGCGGGTACCTAAGCCTTCTGCACCGCGATTATTGTCGGTGTCATTGAGCGTGACCCAGAATGACGAACGCGCACCAATCTTGAGATCATTTACTTCGGTTTTAAAATTAAAACCAATGTAGTTAGGCAAAAAGCCGATACGAACACGAGACTGGTCACGACTGATTTTATTGCTGTTCGGATCATTGAAATCAGATAAACGATCAGAGCTCGAATTGGTATAGAAGACGTTGACCAGAAGATCGGTGGTAACAGAATGGGTATCATCGTCATAGAGCGTTACAGCGGCAGATGCATTTGCACACATCATCGCCAAAGTCATTGGCGCAAATTTAAGCGCATGCTTATTCATTAATGGGTACTCCTTACTCATTTTTGCACAAGGCCAAATAACACCACTGCAACTTGGGTAAATCACAGTGAGCACTCATCGTATACCGACGCTAATAACCTAATAATTAAGAGTTAGGATGAAATAAGACCCACTTTTGAATGAGGAACTAAGAAAGGCAAGAATTACGCTTCCACGATAATTGAACACTAATTATCTATGCACTTAATATTCAATTATTTGAATATTAGCCATTTGAGAAGCTATGGTGAATATTTGCGTTTCAAGGATCAGTGCTAGAAGACTATGCTGGGGCACCAGAAAATGAAAAAGTGTCCTCCAAATAACAAAAAAAGAGCCGACATTATCGGCTCTTTTCTTATTAGGCTATCAGTCGCTGAGGCTTAGCAAATCTGCCCTGCCCCCTCAGAAATGTCTTTCTTGTTCTCAAGAGTCGCTTGAGCTGCCAAACGAAGTCCTTCGACGATAGTATCCAGAGACATGGACGGCTGATCGGTCGCAGCTGCTTGCTCTGGTAGCAGAGGGATATGAATAAAGCCGTGGCCGATATCTGTGTCACGTAAAAAGTGTTGAATACCATAAAATACGTGGTTACAGACAAAAGTACCTGCGGTATTCGAAACCTGGCAAGGAATACCGTTTTCCTGAAGCTTGCGGGTAATCGCTTTGATTGGCAAGGTCGAGAAATAGGCCGCAGGCCCTTCTTCGTCGATGGGCTCATCAATCGGCTGGTTTCCGCCATTATCTGGAATACGGAAGTCGTCCATGTTAATTGCCACACGCTCAGGTGTGATCGCATTGCGACCCGCAGCCTGACCGACGGTTATTACATAACTTGGTTGATGCGCCTCAATGGCTTCACTGATCGCTTTCAGTGCATCATACCGCGTTACCGGCACTTCACAGGTCACAATCACACCACCGTCAAGCTCAGCGCCATCTAGTTTTTTCACCGCTTCCAGCGCAGGGTTGATCGATGCGCCGCCAAACGGCTCGAAACCCGTAATCAGAACTTTTTTCATCGCTTTCCTCAGAATGCAAAGCTGTACATAACAAATATGTTGAATGCCAAGATGATCAGCCCTGGGATCACCTGCATCAGAATAAC
This sequence comes from Grimontia sp. SpTr1, assembly GCF_947387585.1. Classification (NCBI taxonomy): domain Bacteria; kingdom Pseudomonadati; phylum Pseudomonadota; class Gammaproteobacteria; order Vibrionales; family Vibrionaceae; genus Grimontia; species Grimontia sp. SpTr1. Next base: position 46,304 of record NZ_CANDOD010000014.1, on the reverse strand, counting down.
GTGGTGCTTGTTTTTCAGTTCAAGCAACGCGGCTGGCACGATGTTGAAGTTTGCCGCCATAGGTGTCATCAGGGTACCGCAATAACCTGAAAGCATGCCCAGCACACCAATAATTGCGGCGTTACCTCCGTTTTCCAACACCAATAGTGGAATACCAATACCTGTCGTGATCACCGCAAAGGCCGCAAAGGCGTTACCCATCACCACAGTGAAAATCATCATACCGGCACAGTAGGCAATCACATTTACCAGCAGCATGTTTTCCGGGATCATCATTTTCACGATTTGCGCGACGGTATCACCCACACCCGCTTGATTAAACAGATAACCCAATGCAGCGAGAAACTGCGACAAAATTGCGGCCCAGCCAATAGAGTCAATCAGGCGACGACCTTCGTTCAGACTGTGTATTGGCTGACTCTTCGTCATGACCAGCGCCACAATGATTGATGCAATCGACGCAATACCCAGACCCACCAGCGCGCCCAGAGAAGTAAATTGGCTGATAGCAACGGTTCCCACCGGCACAATCGCCGCGGGAATAAAGAGTTTGTTTTTCAGCACAGACGCGGTTTTCTGACGCTCTTCTTCGTTGGTGGTTTTGTAATTGCCCACACCCATGAAGCCGCCAGCAGCCAACGCGGTCAACGCCAGTACCATTAAGCCTGTCACCCAGTTCGGTATCATCGCGCCGAAGATAAAGGTTACACCGTAAATTAACCAGAAAAGGCCAGTACCGACGCGTTTGGGATTGTCTTTGTCCAAAAAGGTTTGAAGCGAGAAAGCCAGCAACAATAAACCTGTGGTTTGGTAAATATATTCAAGCATGGCCATTACCCTTCGCTTTTGATGCCAGTCGCCGTTGCAGCGGCTTTTTCTAAGTTTTTCAGCAAACGGGCTTCCACGACTTTGCTGAAAACCACGAACACGATGTAGGAAGCAATGGCCGTTGGCAGCGCCCACAACGCCATGGTTTCTAACTGCACATCCAACTTGTTGTCAGCCATTACACCTTTAATCAGCAGGATACCGCCCGTGCCGATAAACAGCAGTTGACTAAAGAAGTTGCCAAAGTTTTCACTGGCAGCGGCGAGTGCGCGAATGGCCTGACGTTTCTCTTCTTGCAGCTTCGGTGAAACTTTCTCTGCTGCCGCTTCCGCCATAGGTGCAATTAAAGGACGGATCATTGATGGGTGACCGCCAATGCTCAAACCCATGCCATTCGTCACTTTCCGTAGTAGTAGATAAGTCATCAGAATTTTGCTGACAGACGCTTTTTTCATGGAACCGATCAGCTGTTCTGCACGTTGACGAAGACCATAGCGCTCTAGGATGCCAATCATGGGAAGAATAAGAATGAAAAGAGACATATAGCGGTTTTGGGTGAAGGATTGGCCCAGCGTGGAAAGAATATCCATCAAGGCGATATCGGCAACGAGGCCCGTTGCTACCCCAGCAACTAAAATAACAAGCAAGGTGTTTAGCTTTAGTGCCAACCCTACCGTAATAATTACGATGCCAATCAATGGCCAGAAGTCGATCATGTTTGCCCTCTACACGGCGTTTTTATTGTGTTTTTGGAAGGTTTCCAACTGCCTTCCACCCGAGTATACGAGAGCCGAAATTTCTCCTCCAATCAGAGTTTTTTGTTATAACAACCAATAAATCACTTCAATTACTCCAATCATTCATTTCCACCACTAAAGTCGGAAAACTCTCTTCCAGTAAAGCAAGAACCCTGCTTTGGCTTGCCTATTTATTCTCCTTTTATCTCTAGCATAAAAGGCAATGAGTGCTTCAAATACGGCCAGCGGGCGAGAAATGAACGAAATGCGCTAAAACAAAGCAACTATTAGGATTATAGATTACGGTGTTTAGATCTCAATTTGAAAACAAAAAGGACCAATAAAGCTATATATACTGGCCGCTTGTTTTGTTGTCCCGAATCGACGCAGTCAATAAGGATGTATGATGGCACCGACTCGTTCTCTGCTCACTTTGATTTTATCTGTCTCCACGCTGTCGGCCTGTACCAACCAGCCAGAACCCATTAAGCCCATTCAGCTTTATTCCAATAAAGAAACGGTTCAGATGTCTTACTGCGCTGAGCTGGCGGATATGGCTTACCTTGTCGCTTCTCAGAAGCTACAAGACCAACCTAAACAATCCCAGATTGACCGATTTGCTTCAGGTACTGCTGCACAAATCAAACTCAATTTGGTGGAAGATGTGTACGCTGCAGATTTCACCAGTGCGTGGGATTATTCCGTCGACCTCTTCGATCAATGTGCAGTAAAGGTCGCCAATATACCTGCAGAGCGCCTAAACATCGCAAGCTTCTGCGCGCAGAAGTCTTTAGTGGCTGGTGGTGCTTACGATCTCAAACAAGCCGGCGCGCCCAAGCTTGATGCCTACATGGTATTTGCAAGCTACAAAGCCACTAAGCCTTATGAAGTGATTGACGCGGTATACAAGAAATCCTCTTCTCATGACGCTGTTACCAAGAAGACCTGGGATAGCTGCATCGATATCCTCGCGGAATAAGACGCTCGAGCAATTATCAGTTTGAGAGCCCCATCCCGCTGATGGGGCTGAATATCACTTCTGACACACCACCTTTCCGGTATCCCTTGTTTTACTGTTTTTCGACACGCCATGCCGTTTAAATAATTGGCTTACGGGCTTGTTGTTGCGACTTTTCTGGTGTTGTCACCAATAATGAAATGGAACACTTAAATTTTAGGGATGCTATGAAATCGTTGTTCAGAGCACTGGGCTTGGCTTTGCTATGCAGTCTGGTTTTCTCAGCCAATGGAATGGAAACCGAGCATAAGATCGACTTGGTGAAAGTCGATAAATCTGCCCGCAAGATGTATCTGATTCAGGGTAATAAAATCGTCCGTTGGTACAGCATTTCCCTCGGAGCAAACCCAAAAGGCCACAAACTCCGCGAAGGTGACAAACGCACGCCGGAAGGCCGCTATTTCCTCGACCTGATTAACGAACAATCCAGCTTCTACCGTTCAATCCGCATTAACTACCCCAACGAAACCGATAGCAAACGCGCCGAAAAGCTGGGTTTTAGTCCTGGCGGACAGATTATGATCCACGGACAGAAAAATGGTAACGGCCCTCATCCCAGTATTAAACGGGGCAAAGACTGGACGGATGGTTGTATTGCCATCGATAACGAGGAAATGGATGAGTTTTTAAGTCTGGTGAAAGTGGGAACACCTATTGATATTGAGTGGTAAGAACAAAAAAGCCTGAAAGGATCAATTCTTTCAGGCTTTTTCGATTCATAACGTTTTAAATTCTACGTTTTCGCCCCTGCATGATACGCGCTGAGTAGAACACGCTCATAAGCAATAGCCAGATCGACGAGCCTCCGCCCCCACCGCCGCTACTCTCTGAGTCTCCATTTTCAGGAGCTGTGTCCGCTCCCTCAGCCAGAAGAATAGTGAGTGTTGCCGTTGCCTCACTCCCATACTGAGGGTCATAAATAGAGTAGGTGATAATCACTTCCTGTGACTCAGGCATAGTGGTTGGGGCTGTAAACCTGATCATGCCATTATCTAAGGCAACGCCAAATACGCCCGATGCAGATGCACCGGAAATGTAAAAATAATCATCATCATGGTCGTAATCATTGCTTTTTACATCGTAGTAAACCGTTGTCCCCAGAGTTTGGGTCGCATAATCATCCAGGGCAACAGGCACACTGTCCTCAACGGTCAAACGAATCACTTTTGTCGTCACTGCGCCACGAACATCGGTCACTTCCACTGAAAACTCCAAAATGTCATTGGCCTTTACAGAATAAGGGACAACAAACCGAATTGAGGCTGTATCCAGACTCTCTGTGATTGTGACTTTGCTATCGGTTGACCATCGGTAAGACACGGCATCGCCATCCGCATCAGTAACTTCCGCTCCTAGAGTCACACCATTTCCGGGGGTCAGAGAAGCATAGAAAGGAACGATCATGACTTCAGGGGCAGTGTTTGTCTCCGTAACTTCAACTGTTACTTGAGCAATATTCGATTGTATTCCGCTACCCTCTTCCACCAGACGATAGGAGAAGCTATCCACTCCTATAAATCCTGCATTTGGAACATATTGTTCGCCTTCAATTTTTCCATGTTGAGGCGCTTCTACAATCTCCAGCGAGTATGATTGGCCTAGTTTATGAAAATCATTCTTACGTAGATTGAGCGATACAGAGCCGTTTTCCTGCACAGTTAAGCTATCATCTGATGCGAAAACGTCTGCAGGTACATCCGGGTCGAAAAGTGCAGCGAAAGGCGTCGTGTAATAGTTTCGCATAGCGAGACCCGTCGTGGATGCTTGCGACTGGTCACCCAGCCATACCCTTTCTACACGACGATTTTCTGCCACCACAGGCTGAGCAAACAAAAAGTTTTCCTCAAACATCGCTGTGCTTTCGACCTCGACAACCAGTAAGTGTTTTCCGGCACTCAATACCCGTGGAGTATCAAATAGAATCCGTCCCCCTGCCTCTGTTTGCCCTTGATGAATAAAGTCTGCTACGGAGGTGTCTATGCTAAGGTTGCCAAACACTGGCGCACTGTATGGAAGGCGCCAAACCTTGTAGCTATGCTCAGTAAAGATCGATGTTGGCGATACATGAAACTGAACACCATCAAGTCTTGCGTCACTCGTAAGTTCTAACGCAAATGCCGCCATATCTGGTCGCTGATTTGGATGGACATATGACCTTTCAAAGGTTGTTAGCAAGCCAAAGCGGTTGCCAGGCTCAGGTTTATCGACAAAGAAGCTTGCTTTGGATGAATTAGCATTGATACCCGATATGCGAACGTTGCTCGGCTGACCGGTAATGGATTGCAAAGACGGCTCAGTGTTATCTGCAATTTCCGTTATTCCATACAGGCCGGGGAAGATATCCCCCGAATCTGAATATCCACCAATTTCGAGATCTTTCCTGTTATCGGCTTGGAGAACCTGTACCTGCATTGGGCCTGTATAATTGAAGGCATTGTTCACGTTCACACTGGTCATCAGTAGACCTTCTGCCGTTAGTGCCTCGTCATAGTCGCTATATACACGATTCTCTAGATATAGCTTTGAACCATACTCGCGCAGATAAGGATCCAGATGAACAATCGCTGCCTCTTGATTTCCTATTTCGACATAATCATCACTCGGTGTAATTTCGCGGGGAGTAAAGAAGTTAGCTTGGTGTTTGCTCCATGCGGTCATATTGACTGGCGTCTCGCCAGGATATCTGTCGCCCGGCTTCGTTCCCCAAGAGCCACCTCCCATTAATCCCCAACTGCCGATAGACCCTTTATGTTCATAAGAATAAAGATCCGGCAAATCCAACATCAGGTGGCCTAATTCATGCGCGATCACGCCCATGGTAGATTGGTGGTCACCTTGGAAATCAGCAAAAAGGCAGTAACTGCTGATTTGCTTACCATCAACAGAAACAGCATCATGTGAAAACTTATGAGGCCAAATGGCAGGCTCACCTAATGGCGCACCGTATGACATGTCATTGCCGGCAAACACAAACATGACTGAGAGCTCAGTAGGGGAAATCGTGCCATCACTGTTCGTGTCGTACGCAGAAAAATCCAGATGGTTGTCTACAACACTATAGGCATCTTTGAATACTTGGTTGAGCTTAGCATTACAGAAGTCACCTCGATGACAGTCTGGGTGGTCCAGCTCCAAAGAAACCGAAATCACACCATCGTTGGCTTGCCCTTGAGATTCCACGGCAGGCACAACGCGGTAGTTATTCATCGAATTTTTCAGGAAGTAATCCGTGACACTCTGTTTTCCGTCGTTACCGAAGATCAGTGGCTGGAAATCATTTCTCATCACCGCGTCTTTAAAAGAGACCGTGACCACAAGTAGAGGTTGGTTCACAGCATTAGAAGCAAAAGAGGCTTCGCGGCGCATTGATGGCGCGGATGACACACCAATTTGAGAAGGAGAAAACTGTGCTGTTTTATTCGCAAAAAGGTTGGCACGAGCAAGAGGATGAACAGAAACAGCTTCGGGCCGATATTGAGATGCTTTCAATCCATGATCTTCGCTGGTTTTACGTACCCCCGTCGAACTTAACTGCGAATGTCCGTTCTCAAGAGTGATTTCAGCGAAATACCAATTGTCGTCCTTTAAGATAAGGGCATTTCCGGCTCTATCTTCGTGCCAATGAAACGCTTCATTACCTCGTAATTTCACTTCTATTTGATCACCATTTGCCAATTCGATTTTGTGCCAAACTGGCGCTGGCATCGTTGTGGAGAATACGCTGCCCGAGAACATGCATCCAAGCATTGTCAGTAACAGGCTTCCTGCCCGATTGCTTCCTTTCATAACACCCGTCTCACCCTTCAATAGCGAAATAAAACGCCGAACTAATATTTTTCTTATCAATAGAAGGGCACTATTTAGGCATCTTTTATCAATATTGAGAATGTAACTTAAAGCATGCGTCGACTGAAATCACCTTTTCAATTTGGGTCGTTTATAGTGGCTCACAAGAGAAATAGAGCTGAATCCACCAGTAATCATTCGCCTTTCAGACAGTTACAAAAAAGCCCGATGCTTTTCCCAACATCGGGCTTCTTTTTGCTTCTATGTTCTTTTTTGCTTCTATGTTCTTTTCGTTATGCTGCTTATTCGCAGTCGAAAGCACCTTTGTCACTCCACGCTTCTGGTGCAGAGGCTGGGCTGTTGTTTACCCACCAGTTTGCCTGATATAGACGACCTTCGAAGATCACTTGCTCACCCGCCAGATACGCTTTACCTGATGTCCACGACACTGGCATTTGACTGATCAGTTTCCACGCATCACTTGAGTCCGGTGTAGCGCCCTGAACCCAGTATTTCGCTTCCCATACCAAGCCATTGAAGCTGACTTTCTCACCACCAGTGTACGTCGTCGCATTTGACCAGGCTGGGTGGTTAACAGCTTCAGGGTCTGTGCCACATTGCTCGCCTTGTTCCAGCAGGAAGAAATCAAACATTTGTTGGTCGACCAGATTGCCTTCAGCATCTTTTGCGCGGGAAACCAGCATATGATGACCGGCTTTTGCGTTTTCCAGCACCATATCAACAGCGGTCGATGTGCCATCAGCCAGGGACAGTTTTTCATAAGCCAGTGCTTCCTGAGCATGGTTATAAACTGTCATTTCAACGGTCAGATTGCCAGAAGCCGTCACAGCCAGATCCAGCGCCACTTTGCCATCACGAATCACGTATTCCTGCGCCACACCACCAATGGTCACTGTGTATTCCGGCTCAGGGGATTCAATCTCGTAGCCCACTTCTACACGGGTCAAACCGCTGGCTGATTTCAGGTAGATTGGGTTTGCGCCAAACACTGGGTTAAACGCACCATTGGCGTCACGCTGACCCGCTTGGATATTCTCGTTTGCTTGGTTGATTTTGGTCGCCAGGTTGTAAGACCAGGTATTCGCTTCACCGGCTTTCTCGCTGTCGATTTCAAGACGGGTCGACAGCTCTGGACGCTCGCCTTCTGAATCAAACACACGGGTAAACACGGCATCACCCTTCGTTAGGTTCATACCTGGGTTGATTTGGCCGCCTTGCGTCCACTCTGGCAATACAGGTAGGTCACCATCAAATTGCACGTCAATGACGTTATAGAACGCAGCAGCAGTGTCGCCCACATCCCATACCGCCAGAATCACGTGGTAGCCTTCACGCTCTGGCACATCACAGCTGTGCAGCATGGTTTTCGGCGGCTTTTGCATGTTGCCTTCCACCACACAGAAAGGGTTCAGATCGAAGGTGCTTCGCGCCAGTGGCAGGTTCGGGTTCCAATCTGCTTTGGTAATGTAGTATTCCCAGTTACGAGTAACGTGGTTCGCCGTAAAGGTCCACTCGAAGTCGTTCATACCCGCTTTGATTGGCTGCTTTACCCAGCGCGATGCGGTTTGTTCGTCAAGCGGAGAAAACTGAATTAAGCCAGCACTGGCGATTTTACCATCTTCAGGACCGAACTCAGGAAAGCCTTCTGGGCCTTCAACGCTTTGAGGTTCCCATTGAACCTGACCACACGCAGAGTTCTGCTCGCCGGTTGGTGTACTGTATTTACAAAGCGCGGCACGGCCAGCAGCAATGCCACCGTCTTTGGCACTGATGTAACCGTGGGACATAACACTTGCGCTGAAAAGCGCCGCCGCGACAGGCAGGAGAGTGGTTTTGAGTTTGAGCATTTGTGTGCTTCCTAATGGCTATTTTTGTTTTGTTAACCAAGCACGGACAAACTTTCGCATCGGAACATTTTCAGTCCTGAATACAGGCTGTCGAAAATGGCGGCCCCGCTATCGTAAGTGATAATCAAATCACTCTTAGACCGGAAGCTTTGCGTCCTACCTTTTCAGGCAGTTTGCCGTTGACTGTGGAATGGCGCGCATCGTATTCAGAAATTGATATCGCACAATCTTTTTCTTCATCAAAGTTTGCCAATCGATCCATTTAATGAACCAAGATCACAAATTTATCGCTATTTAGGTGATTATTTACCCTGACAGCATATCGAGATAACCCGCTGTAATAGAAAGCCAAAAGCCAGACATCCTATACAGAATGTCTGGCTTTTCTAACCACGCCGCGCCGTTAAGCGATCTGCTTTGTCATCAGGTAGAGAATCCAATCCTCTCCCTGAAACTCACGTATTTTTGTTTCATCCGAAAGTAGCTCAAAACCTAAAGATGTGTAACAGCGAACCGCCGCCTCGTTATGCGCGAATACGGCCAGCGACACAGTGCGAATTTTTGGATCTTCGCTCACCACATCAAGCGCCAGTGAAACCAATTGTGTCCCCAGTCCCTGACCACGCGCCGATGTGTCGGCAATCAACACCCGACATAAACGGACTTCCGACTTCGAAACCCGGTAAATATCGATATAACCAACAGTAATGCCGTCGTGCATCACCAGATAAGGAGTCACCTCCTTTTTCGCAATGTGTTCGCGTACTTTCTCGACCTGCAAAGGGAATTCGAAGGCCGGGCCTCCCCATAGGAAGTTATCCCGGGCACTTCTTATCCAATCGCAAAGCTGTGGCGCGTTCTCATCACGAAACGGGACCAGTAGCATCAGGCTGGCTTTTCCTCGGATTTGTCTTCAGCGTCATCGTTGAAGTCGTCGAGGTAATCTTTTGGCGGTGGTGTCCACTCACGCTCTGTCATGCTGTGACGATCCATTCTGTCTTCGTTCATCGCGTCACGAATGGCTTCTTCAAGTTGGATAAACAGATGCTGGTAATGGGTATCGTAGCTCTTACTGTCATCACCACCTTTCCACGTTTCAAACAGCTTCTGCGAACTTTCATTCTCGACGCGTCTGAATGTGGCCTTGTGCTGTTCAACCACGAACGGGTGCTCACCCAATGAACGGAGTGCTTCCGCACCAAGCTCCAATGCGGAAAGAAACGTTTCTTTGATCACGTAATCGGCTCCTGCATGGCGCAGCATATAAGCATGACCACGGTCAAAAGCACGAGCCAGAATCTTCACATGTGGATAGGTCTGTTTGACGTATTCCACCAGTTCCGTCGTGGTTTCCTGATTATCCATCGACACCACGAGTATCGCTGCTTCTTCAATACCTGCCGTGTGAAGATGTTCAGGACGTGTGGCATCACCGAAGTAGCTCTTAATATTGATTTGACGAAGATTTTCAATTTGCGCCGCTTCGTAATCAAGGACGACTGTCTTCACGCCATTTGCTGTGAGGAGTCGGTTCACAATCTGACCAAAGCGACCAACACCCGCGATGATCACGCTGCCCTGTTCCTCAATTTCATCGGCTTCACGATCGTTCGCGCTTTTCTCGAAGCGCGGCAGAATCACTTTGTCATACAGGATGAATAAGCCCGGTGTCAGGAACATCGAAATTGCGACCACCAAAGACAGCAATTGAGCAACGTCCATCGGCAACACATGGTTCTGCATAGAAAAGCTCAACAGAACAAAACCAAACTCACCCGCTTGCGCAAGGCTCAGCGTAAACAGCCAACGTGCCGTTCCTTTGATGCGGAAAATCAGCGACAGAATAAACAAGATTGCTGCCTTCAGTACCATCAAGCCTACAGTCAAACCAATGATGACAAAGAAATCATCAAACAGAATGCCGAAGTTAATGCCCGCACCGACCGTGATAAAGAACAAGCCCAGCAATAAGCCTTTAAACGGCTCGATGTTGGATTCCAATTCATGGCGGAATTCACTGTTCGCCAGCACGACGCCCGCAAGGAATGTTCCTAGTGCAGGAGAAAGCCCGATCAGGCTCATCAGCGCTGCGATACCAATCACCAGCATCAAAGCAGTCGCGGTAAATATTTCGCGTAGCCCTGAGCTTGCGACAAAGCGGAACAATGGTCGACTCAGGAAGTGTCCGCCAACCACTACACCGGCAATGGCACCCAAGATAACCAAGCCCAATGCCCAGCCGGGAAGCCCAGCCACCAGGCTCATTTCTTCATGATGATCAGCCGCAGCCGCGGCTGCAGATTGTGCCTGCTCAACCAACTCCGGCAACGCCAGAAGCGGGATAAACGCCAACATTGGGATAACAGCGATATCCTGGAACAGCAATACTGAGAATGCGCTTCGCCCACCTTCCGTTTTGGTCAGGCGTTTTTCATTAAAGGTTTGCAGCACGATGGCGGTGGAAGACAGCGCGAAGATAAGACCAATCGCCAGCGCGACGCTCCATACCTGATTCAGCGCCAGCGCAATACCCATCACAATGGCTGCTGTGAGACCAACCTGCAAACCACCCAAGCCAAGTAGCTTGTTACGCATTGACCACAACATTTTGGGTTCAAGCTCTAAGCCCACCAAAAACAGCATCATCACCACGCCGAACTCTGCAAAGTGCTGAATGGTGGTGGTTTCATCACCCACCAGACCAATCACGGGGCCAATCACCACACCGGCAATCAGATAACCAAGCACAGAACCCAAACCCAGCTTTTTGGCGATAGGCACTGCAACAACGGCAGCTATCAGGTAAATAAATGCCTGTAGAAAAATGCCTGTCATGACTCACCTTCCTTGAGCACATGTTCAATATTAGTAGCGGTGATTTTTTCACTCGCCGCTGCTTTTTCAAGGTCTACTCTTCCACTCACGAATGCTTTTAAAAGCAACTCGTAACTTGAAGTGTGCCGCCCAACCTTGTCGTCTTCCACTGCGGTTCGGGAACCAAACAGTGCGTAAGGGGCAAGATAATTCATACCCGTCAGACAAGCCATTTGCTCCATGGGAGCAAGTAATTGACGGATTTTGAAGTGGTTAAAACCATCCGCTTTATAGGCTTCTTCCATGCCACCAGCAGTGATGGCACACAAGAACTGTTTTCCACGTAGTGCCGTACCTTTCGATCCATAGGCAAAGCCATATTCCAACACCAAATCTTGCCATTCTTTCAAAATGGACGGGGTGGAATACCAATAGAGAGGAAACTGGAAAATCACCACATCGTGCTCAAGCAGACGTTTTTGTTCCAGATCGATATTGATGTGGTAGTCGGGATATTCACCATAAAGGTCAACCGTCGTTACCCCTTCTACCGATTGCGCCACTTTATAAAGCGGAGCGTTCACTTCTGATCGCCGTTGCGAAGGATGCGCAAACAGCACCAGAACCTTGTTTTTATTGTCTGCCATAGCTTTCCTTAGTGACTGACTGAGTTAACACATCAAAAGTCGCAAAGGCGAATCAATGTGTGGCCCACTGCGTCTAGTCTAGTTGTTACGGTCTGTTGACCTTTGGCTAAGTGTTGTTATTGCAATAATCATCACCAAAGATCAGCCGCACCTCATAAATTACAGCCCTATCTTACCTTCTGAATCTCACTGATATTTTCTCAATTTAGCAATTTCTCACCAAATGGTTACTAAAAGTATACTGGTTGACAGTAGTAACCTAGATTAGCAAAGTATGCGAAACGAACACAACAATGCATGGAAAGAGGCAGTAATGAACATTCTGGTTATCAACGGTCACCACTACTATCCGTTCTCTGAAGGTAACTTGAACAAAGCCATGGTAGATGTGGCTTCTGAGACACTTACAGCACAAGGTAACAGCGTAATATTGTCTTCATGCGAAGACTATGAGGTGGCAGAAGAAATCGAAAAACACCAATGGGCTGACGTTGTTATCCTCCAATCCCCGGTCAATTGGATGGGCGTGTCATGGAAAATGAAAAAGTACATGGACGAAGTCTACACTGCGGGTATGGGTGGTGAACTTTGCGCTGGCGACGGCCGCCATCGCGATACCGACGATCAATACGGTACTGGCGGAACCCTCGGCGGCAAGAAGTACATGCTTTCTCTGACTTACAACGCGCCGAAAGATGCGTTTGATGATGAAAGCCAATGGCTGCTGCAAGGCAAAGGGGTTGATGACATGTTCCTTCCAATGCACCTTAATTTCCGCTTCTTCGACATGGAAGCTTTGGACACATTCGCGTGTTTTGATGTGATGAAAAATCCGGACACAGAAAACGACAAGATCCGCTTTAAAGCGCACTTGGAATCACAACTGGGAGGCTAGAAAATGGCATATACAAACAAACTGGCTGCGGGAAGCGAATTCCCATCAATAACGCTGAAAGATCTTGAAGGCGGTGAACATACACTTGGCAAACCGCGCGAGGGAGCAACCTGGCAAATGGTGGTGATTTACCGTGGTCGTCACTGTCCAATGTGTACGCGCTACCTGAACCATCTTGAAGATTACAAAGAGAAACTGGCGGATATTGGCATCGATATTGTTGCCGCATCTGGCGACAGCAGCGCTCAACTTGAAGAGCACATGACACGCTTGGAAGTGTCCTTCCCGCTTGCATACGGCTTATCTGAAGCGCAAATGAAAGAGCTGGGTCTTTGGGTTTCTCTTCCACGTTCAGAGCAGGAAACTGACCACAACTTTGCCGAGCCTGGGCTGTTCGTGATTAACGAGCAAGGTACAGTGCAAGTCGTCGATATTTCCAATAACCCATTCGTTCGCCCTGATGTGGAAACGCTGGTCAATGGTCTTGCATGGATTCGTAATCCAGATAACAACTACCCAATCCGTGGTACAGCGCCTTACTGATTGAAGTTCCTCAGTTAGAAAAGTAAAACGCCCTGCTCAATGCAGGGCGTTTTTCTTTGAGATACAAAGTGGTTATTTAGTACTGGTAAACAGCAACTTCACACCAAATGCCAACATCACTGAGCCAAGTACACGATCAACCCAGTGGCCGATGCGCTTAAACTTGGCCTGCACGGTAGGTTTGGAAAGTACCAACGCCACCGAGCCAAACCAAACCAGCTGGATGAACATCATCCATACACCCAACAGGAATAATTCAATCACTGGCATTTCTGGCGACAGCACCAGAGTGAAAACAGAGAGGAAGTAAAGCGGCGCTTTCGGATTCAACGCGTTACACACAAAGCCCATTGAAATCAGCTTGGATGCGGAGCGTGGCTTCACATTCACGTTTTGCTCGTCATCACCTACCGCGGCTTTGCTGCGGATCCCCTTCCAGCCGAGATAAATCAGATAGGCCGCGGCCAGATACTTCATCACCGTCAGTACCATCGAGGATTCACTGATCACGGTCGCGAGGCCAATAGAGGAGTAAATAATGTGAACAGAAAGTCCGAGAGCAATTCCGAGGCTGACAAGGAGACCGGCACGACGGCCGTGAACGAGAGACTGCTGCGATACCATCACAAAGTCTGGACCCGGTGAGGCGGCACCTAACAAGTGCACTAAGGTTAATGTTAAAAACGCCTGATAGAACTCCATTCCTTTTCTCCTTTGCTCTTTTGCTCTTTTTTTCTACTCTTCTTACGATGATATTATGGCGATCCGATTTGAAATCAAGGCCGTACTGTAAAGTAAATTAGTCAAACATGAGTACTCCGATGACCTTCACCCTTTTCTACGATGGCAGTTGTCCACTCTGCGTGGCTGAAATGGATCAGTTGCGCGCGCTTAACCAAGCGGAAAGCCTGAAGTTTGAAGATATCCTTGCGCCGGATTTCAAATCCCGGTTTCCAGATATCGATCCAATGGAAGCCAGCAAAATTCTGCACGGAAAATTGAGCGATGGTACTTTGCTGTTAGGGCTAGATGTCACCCATAAAGCTTGGTCTCTTGTCGGGAAAAAGCGCTGGATTGGCCTATTGCGTTTACCTGTGATCCGCTGGTTTGCAGACAAAGCCTATCTTTTCTTCGCCAGAAACCGCTACAAAATCTCATACCTCTTCACTGGCCGTTCTAAATGTGAGCCTTGCCAGAATGGCGTTTGTTCGATTGCCGAAGAAAAACCCGACAATCATAAAAACTAACAAAACAAACACTCTCATTCAGCAACCAAATAATTAGGTAACCTGCTGATTATTCATCATAAATATGTATTTCTGTGCAGCACCTCAATCTATTGACTAAATCTTCATTAACCCTCACCATCAGTGCACTACACTATGCGTCGCAACATTAAGAAGAAGATGGCTTAGGTACATCCAAATAAGCGATGCGCATCAACTGCTCTATTTGAAACATGAAAACCACTGATATTCTTACACCTTCAGCATTCCTACCAACGCTGCCTGTTGGAACGCCTTTGACTTTCGAGCTTAGGTACAAAGACAAGATCAAAGCGTTTGGTGGAGCCTCGCGCCTTATCGGATATCGCGAGAAAAAGTACATCCTGCTGGAAACGCCCACTGATCCTGAGCTCTCGAAGCTGCTGACTGACACATCTGGCATGCAAGCGGTTGTGCGGGGGTTAACCTCATCACGTTACGGTGAGATCTTTGCGTTCAAATCTCATATTCTCAGCGTATTACACCGCCCGGAGAAAATGATTGCGATAGCGTTGCCACCTCAAGTGAGCATCCACCGCATGCGTTCTGATGCCAGATATGCTGTTTCGCGTATTGTTCATCTCATTATTGATGGACGTAAAGCCTTGGCTAAGCTGTCTGACTTTTCGCTGAGCGGTTGTGCCATTCGCGTGTCCAACAGCCAGTTCATTGATGAAGGTGAAACCATTGGCTTTGTCATCAATGCGCTGTTTGATCACCCCGTGGAATTTGAAGGAACGGTCATGAACGTGACCAGCAATGGCGAGGGTGTTCAACTCGGCATTAAATTTAGTGACGCAAGTAAAAGCAAATCTCGCGATACCTTAGCTAAACTCATTCTGGCGTCCGAATTGAGTGCTGATAACTCCACCAGCGCTGTCTCAACTGTCTCCTGACAGCCTCTTCTCCCCTTCACGACAAGGAACACAGGTTATGCAAGAATCTTTTATCGACAGTGGCGTGCTTTTTCGTCAACACCAATTCGACCTGCCGCTCAACTACAGCGAGAAAGATGGCACTCGCATCACCGTGTTTGCCCGTGAAGTGGTGGAATTATCCAAAGCAGACGCCAATCTGCCTTGGCTGGTTTACTTTCAGGGCGGTCCAGGATTTCCGTCTCCGCGTCCTGATTCAAAAAGTGGCTGGCTGAAACGCGCCCTGCAAGATCACCGTGTATTACTGCTGGACCAGCGCGGTACAGGCATGAGTTCGCCGTTGACTCACCAGACCTTGAGTCATATGGACGACGCGAAGCAAGTGGAATACATCAGCCAGTTTCGAGCAGACAACATCGTTCGTGATGCTGAAGCCATTCGTGAAGCATTAGGGGCGGAGAAATGGTCAATTCTGGGTCAAAGCTTTGGTGGTTTCTGCTCGCTGACTTACCTTTCTTTTTATCCGCAAAGCCTGCATCGCGTTTACATCACAGGCGGTGTGCCTTCTCTTACCCGTCATGCTGATGATGTGTACCGTGCCACCTATCAACGTGTGTTAGACAAAAACAAAGCCTTCTTTGACCAGTTTCCATCCGCACAAAGACGTTGCGCAGAAATTGCTGAGTTCTTACGAACCCGCGATGTGAAACTGCCGAACGGCCAAACCTTTACCGTTGAACAGTTCCAACAAATTGGCATCAATTTGGGCCGAAGCGGTGCCAATCTGCCGATGTACTACCTGTTGGAAGAAGCCTTCACTGAAACCGCCCAAGGCAAAGTGCTGAGTGTCAGTTTCCTGCAGGCCATGTTGACGGAACAAAGCTACCAGACCAATCCGATTTACGCTTTCTTGCATGAGCCGATTTACAATCAGGGCGAAGCATCAGTTTGGTCTGCACACCGCATTCGCAATGCGGAATACGCCGAGTTTAATTACGAACCGGGCAAACCTTTCCTGTTTACCGGCGAGATGGTTTATCCGTGGATGTTCGACCAAATGCAAAACTTGCTGCCGCTCAAACAGGCCGCAGAAGCACTCGCGACCAAATCAGACTGGCCCGCACTTTACGATGTCGAGAAACTCGCTGACAACACGGTGCCTGTCACCTGTGCTGTTTATGCCGACGACATGTATGTCGAAATGGATTACTCACGCGAAACCCTGAAAGGTGTTCCAAACAGCCGCGCTTGGATCACCAATGAGTATGAGCACAATGGCCTGCGTGCTGATGGTGAGAGAATTCTGAGTAAGCTGATGGAGATGGGTGAGCAGATAGGAAATTTGCCTAGCTAGGTCTGGAGCTTTCAGTGAAAAAGGTGTGCAATTTAAGCACACCTTTTTTATTTGTTTCATCAATGATGGCTGCCTTTCGAAATATCCATAAACCAGGAAATCACCTTATCTACCCGTTTCGGTTGATTAAAGGTGTTGAGCTTGATGATGTAGATATCGTTAAACAGCGGATCCGAAACCGTCGAACCCAACTGACATTCCAACATCTGCCCCTGATCGATATATTGCTGCACACAATGGCGAGGAAACACTGACACCCCCAAGCCACCCAGCACCATCAAAATCGCGCCTTCAATGCTGTTAATCCGGCCGGCAAAATGCACCGAGAGATCGCTCACCGAGTGCAAATGAGGGAAGAAATGCCTGCGCCAGAAATTGAAATACACATCCATTCCCGGATATTCGATGTAGTTGTATTCGAGTACGTTTTCTTCGTTGATTTCTGAAACGTCGCAGGTTGGCGCACACACCATCACATACTCTTCCTGACAGAAGCTGAAATACTCCAGCCTAGGATGGTCAACTTTCTCAGTCACAAAGCCAAAATCAACCTGACTGGACAGCACTTTGTCGAACACCTGGCTGTTGTGGATCAGGGTTAAATCGATTTCCAGTCTTGGGTAATCCAATCGCCGTTCCAACAACATGGGAAAGTGAGGAGAGAGCAAACATGACGGCGGCATCGCATAGGCCACAACACCTTCAATTTGATTGAAGTCGGTTTCGACTTCCAACGAGAAATCGCTATTGAGATCTTCTAGGTTTTTGATGTGCTGAAGGAGCTTTTTACCCGCATCTGTCATCACTGGGCATTTGGGCGTTCGAATAAATAATTCATACCCCACCTGCTCTTCCAAACTGCGGATATGTTTGCTGATATTCGCCTGTGTCATGGCGGCTATCTCAGCAGCGTCATTGAAACTTCGGGATTCAGCGACAGCTTTGAATGCCCGAAATAGCTTTGGATCCAAATGCATCATTGTCTATTCCTCGTGCTCAAATTGTCTGACGCTGTTTATTTCTTGTTTTTATCTAAAGTCATTTCAAAGGCTGTATTGCCTTCAACCCATAACCAACCATCGAACAGAGTGTAGTATTA
Source organism: Grimontia sp. SpTr1 (assembly GCF_947387585.1). NCBI lineage: Bacteria > Pseudomonadati > Pseudomonadota > Gammaproteobacteria > Vibrionales > Vibrionaceae > Grimontia > Grimontia sp. SpTr1. Next base: position 28,575 of record NZ_CANDOD010000014.1, on the reverse strand, counting down.
GAGTCATACACCCAATGTCACGTTCTGGATACATATTCCAAATAAGTTTGCAGACCCCAAAAGCGGTATGAATACGTTATAAGGGGTATAACAAATTGGATTTGTCTTCTTAATTGAGGGGTATCAATACTGTTGTTTTCTGTGCGTTTATCGAAGCCAGGCAAGGGTGCATACCCAAACGACCTGAAGATTCTCGCATTCAGGCTGTATGGATATAGGTATGAAGACAAAGCTGATGACACCCAATGCCATTCGCGTTTGGCAAGGCTATCGCAGTTTGCAGTATCAGGATGATATCGAGGGTTTCCTAAGTAAGCTGGGACAGATTTTCATTCCGGTCACGGTGCAGTTAATGTCGCCGATGGGACTCAGGATGTATTACCCCGCCATTGTGCCTCAGCCCACCGATTGCCCTAAAAATAGACTTCCCAACGAAATTGCACTGGTGGGTTATCCTTCCCAGCAAACCTACTTTGATGCCTCTCACCGAACCGTCGCGGGCCGCGCCTATGCCTCGCTTCACCAAACCGTTTTCAACTTCGATCCTGGCGACATGCCGGCAAGTTTTTCTGATTTCCCCATCGCCTATTCCGGTGCCTCTCAGTTCAATTGGAAGACTCCGTACTACTTTTCAGGCGAAGCCATCGACTGGCATGAATTGTATGTGGGCGTATTGATTTGGACTTGGCCTGAAAGCCTACTGGCCCACAAAAAACCGCTCGCCATCGACCTGTTAGATTTGTGCAACGAGCAGATGGGAAGCAACAAGAACCTGTTCGAAATCATCGCAGTAATGCAGCAAGGCTACGGCATCATATGGTTCGCTTCCGATGCCCTGCGCTGGCCTGCCAAAATTCTCCAATACCTTGAAGCGAATGAATGTCGCACAGTGATGAAGGCATTCCATGACATTACCAATATCTCGCCGCTTTTCAGTGAAGACGACAACGGCATTGCAGTTTCTTTGGGAGAGGCGCTGGACGTGCGCCTTTCCACTTAGCACAACGTCAGACGTTACTCATCCAATAAAAATATTCCGTATCTATTACAGCTAGCAATAAGGAACGAGCCATGAATACCCAAGCGCTCATTGAAATCACGGTTCAACCGGACAACTCTCTGCAATTGGTGAACCTACCCAAAGTCCAGATAGGAACCCATTGCCAATCCATTACCGCCAGCACCAGCCTAGAGGCCAATGGCACCTCGTTTTCGATATTCTTTCAGCCGGAACCCGCTACTTTCATCGTCTGCAAAACCTATGACGTTGAAACAGAGACCTACTTCAAGCAAGAGGCCACTATTGCCGTAGACTCTCCCATCGCTCAACTTGATAGTTTCTATTTTGGTGGCCAGCCTTGGCTGCTGAGCTACCACCCAGATTCTGAATACGTGCAGTTTTACCGATTCGACGACAAACAGCTCACCATTACCCCGGTCACAGGCATTCGCGTTGGCAAAGGCTTCACCACTGTTCAGCCTTTGTATTATCGCAATGATGTTTTCTTCGTGGCATACAACAAAAACACGGGCGATGTCGTGAAGATGCAAATAGTCGCCCCTGCCCATTCAGCGCTTTATGCACAGAAAGTGTGGTCAGCGACCTGGGCGCAAGGTTGGACGCGGTTTGCTTTCTTCCGCCTTGGCGCAGAGAACTTCTTTATCAAAACCAATGAGAAGTACCACAAAGTCAATATTGATCACTTCATGGACAGCATTGAACTCGGCTCCCACCCTGTGCTGAATGAACCAGCCACTGAGGAGATGTTAAGCCTGTCTGACGTTCAAACTTTCTACGACATCAGCCAGTATCCGTATTTCTTCACTTACAACCCAAATGGGGCGATGACCTTCAATCGGTTTGACGGCGATTGTGAAGGCTGGCAGTTGGCGCTTTCCAGCCAACAAAGTGCTGATACTTCACTTATCCATACCGTCCAACTCAAAGAGTGCACACTCATTCTGATGCTATAAAAGGAGATAAAACCATGTCTCGTTATACTGATATCAATATAAGCACTCCCCAGATTTTGACCGCCGCTTCAAACACGCTTCCTTTGCCTGTGGTGGATTGGACACTGATTAACCAAACGTCCCCTACTCCCCTCCACATTGAGCCTGGCGAGTTACCAAAAGCCGATACTGTATTGGTAACCTGGACGTCGGCTGAGTGGTCCGCGCTCGATCATGTCATGCTGAACAGCCTTCAGGAACGCTTTCCACAAGATAGAGATTGGCGGAAAAACTGGCTCGGTTACGCTGACAATCACGAAGTCTCACCTTACTGCGAATCTCCTGAAAATGCCCCCATCTTCTATTTCCAATTGGTAAGTGTGAACGGCGCGGATAACCAGCAACAGCGGGTCTTGTTGGTCAAATCCCAAGTCCACCTTGCTCATCCACCCTGGCTTTCTGGCCTTGAATCTATGACCGACATTCTGCTCCGCAAATCAGAAGCCAAACGCATCATTTCGACAGGCACAGCAGGAGGTGGCTCAATCACAGATATGTTGGGCGCGGCCATCGTCACCAACAAAGCGCACATACTGCTGGCGAAACCCGAAAACGAAGGCTGCCCATACAACCACCACACCTTTACCTGCGAGTCCTGGTTTCCTTCAACGTCACTGTACGCATCAACCCAGCATGCATTGATGTTCGCCATGGATCAGGTTTGGAATAACAACACGATCGACGACGCCATTACCGAGCTCAACCAAGACCCGCAAGGCGACCAGAGCGATAACCAGCCTACCTATACTTATCAAGATTTGATCAATGCACCGCTTGACCCTGCCAACCTCAAACAGGCACAAATTAAAGTCAGCAAAGGCCAGCCCTTACTCACCACTGACTATTACTTCATCGAAGGGAAAGAGCCCAGCGATCCCTACTGCTTTCTAGAAATGGATGACGCTGTGATTGCCCATCAAGCCGAATTAGCAGGTGTCGATTATGCGTTTATTCGCAATGTCTCCGACCCCATTGTGGTCACACACACTGCCAACGGAGAGTTAATCCCAGACTCCGTTCGTGGCAATTGGTCTGGCATTATTTACAAGCGATGTGGGTTTTACAGCAGCTTCAACAGCGTGATGATGTGTTGGGCGGCCATTGCAGGTGAGGGGGAAAACCGGGAATAAATACGCTCGTCCTATTGCAATAAAACAAACGAGGTTTAATCCAACAGATTAAACCTCGTTTGTTTAATTGGTCTGAGTTTATACCCAAACAACCTGAAGATGCAGGATTCAGCGAGATTGACTGGCGTTGTGATCGCGGCGTTCCTTTGCCGGTGTAGTCACCTCCATCAAAAAGGAACAACAAAGAGCACGACGTCAGTCAACTCGCCCAAAGGGAGGGCCTCAATGCGCCCACTTCTTCGTTAAATTCCACGGAAATAGAACCACTATTCCTCGCGAAATTTGCCTCGAATTGAACGCATTGATGACCTCTGAACTCAAGCATCTCTAGGTCGTTTGGGTATATTAAGGATATTTGGTCAGCTTAGTGGCAATTTTGCTTGCCTTACCCGACAACAGGCAATGCTCTGGGTTAGCGGGAATAGGGTCTTTAACCACCGTCGCGCCCACTTTGTTCAGCCCGGCGACCGTCGAAACACAATATTGGCTGTAACCGCCTATCCCGGTCAGGTAATTGGAATAAGCCGCTTTGTTGCTGGTATTGGTGGTGCAATTCACGCTCAGGCCGGAAATGGTGTCACCATCACTGGCAACGTGGACCCCACTGCCATTTTTAAAGGCAGTGGCTGAGCATTGCCCTGCCCGCACAACCAGACCGGTTTTCAATGGCGGGTTTGCACCCAAGAGCATTTCCTTCGTGTCTCCTTCCTGTTTGGTACACCCAGAAATCAGCATGGCGCAGAGTGGTACGGCGAGTATTAATTTGGTGGCGTCGGTGTAACGGTTCATCTCAACCTCCCATCGCTAAGGTCTGTTGACCTTGGGTTGATGTGGTATTCGCTTCGTTGTTGAGTCTTTGAAGCTCGGCAAACCCCTCGACCGCTTTGGTTAGCTGCGGCTTGCTGCAAGGGTCCAAGCTGAACGTCAATTTGCAACGAGGACATGAGAAAGACGTGCCTGACAGCAACATGTGAAGATCAAAAGAAATGCTGGTCTGGCAGTCAGGACACGGTAAATGGCTTTTCATCGATTCTCTCCCTTTGGTAAAAAGCCCGGCTGCTCATAGAGCCAACGGCTCCGGCGCACAAACAGCCGGGTAGAAGCATGACTGCGAACTCTCATTCGCTACGATTTATCTGACGATTTCGCCGATCCCAAGGTGATTGGGCTGATGCTGTTGGTAAATGCCTGAATAATGGTCGTCACACCCTGTGGCAATGAAAGTTGCCCGGCATGCACGCTCACCGTGTACTTGGCGTTGTTACTTTTCTGGTAGGACGATTTTTGTGAAGACGCCGATTGGCTGTCATGGCTGATACTGCCTTTCACTTCCACCGACCACCAGCCTTCGCCCAGTTTGGCGGAGAAGCTGCCTTGCTCACTGGTTTTGCTCGATGTGGACTGTGAAGACTCATCGGCATAGCTGGATTTCACTTCCATTTCAAAATCCACTTGCACGTTATCAACACCCAGAGAGTTGAGCGGAACAATCGTCAAAAGGGGAACATCAAACTCTGTCGTGACGTTGGTAACACTCACTTCGGGCGCTTCACCCTCTTTGGCTTCGCCTTCAGAAATCACGCCACGGGTGATTTGCATGGTCACCATAATCGGTTCGAGCGTGTCTTTGCCCTTGTCTTCGGTATCTGACTTCTTAGTGAAGCAGGTATCCAACATAAATTTGGTCTGCGTCATTGCCATCATGCTGTTGGCTTGTGCTGCGGCGTTGAGTGGGCCACCAATCAACGCGCGCATAGGCAATCCCGCGAATTGTTGGGCCATCGAGACCAGTGCTGGTCCTGTGCTGACGTCTGGCATGGTATTTCTCCTACTTGATGAATAATTGCAAAATTAAGCCAGACCCAATTAACCGGGGATCTGCGCTCTTAGTGCTCTGTCATAACCTTCAATTAATTTCCTTAATCCTTCAGGTGGCTCATCGGCATTAATGATAATTTCCAGTTCCGCCATATGATTTGGGTTTTTATCAGCTTTAAATAAGCCACCTGACTTATTTCCAACGAACGAAACTTCCAATGCATTCGTTTCATTCACATTCACTTCTAAATGGGTTTTAAATTTCACTTCGCTAACCCTTGGGCTTGCTACCGGAACCAAAGTCAGCAAGGGAACATCAACCGCTAGGGTCTGAAGTCCGTCTGGGGTATCAGTCGGATATTCGATGGTCACGTACTTGGGCCGATACGCAGTGCGCTCAGGCTCAGCAGGAGATTCAGCGCTACCGAGCCTACCTGAGTTGTTGCTCGGGACTTCGTCGAAAAATCGGCTGATGAGTTCCTGATTTTCGTTTTGCAGCGCCTGATTCGCTTTGGTCACGCTCAAATGAACGGCTGAAACCAACGCATCTAAATTAATCATGACTTGTTCCCTTCGCGTTTTATTTTGATGAAATCAGTGTTGGCTTTAGAAGAAAAGAAGACAAATCGGATTTGGAATAGAGGCTATAACAGGAGAGAAACGTAAAAGCTAAATTAATGAATTAAAAAACGAACAAAAATAAATTTGGAACACCGAGAACAAAAAATAAATTATTCGCCTTAATAGATCGAACACTGCGTAGATAAACCGTTTGCATATCTAATATCAATTCCACACGACGCCCTACATGACAACGTCACTCACCCCGTAGGAGACTGATATGCAGCAATGTGGTTTTTCTCACCTAAACAGGTAAAATCACGCCCCCAACCAAGGCACTGATAGATGAAGACCATGCACCAAGAAATGCTGTTTACCCCTGAAGAATTGTTCACCCGCTTTCAAGGCGAGACAGAGCAGTTCGAACTGCCAGGTGCATTTACCTTTCCCTTTTACTATCAGCCACACCCGCTTTGTGTACTGGCAGCAGAGGAACTGCAACAACACTTAGCAAGTCAGACAGATTGGCAACACGATTTCGGTTTAGACGAGGCTCTTGCTCAAAGGCTTGATGAGTGTGCCGAAGGCACAGGCAAAATGTTTGGTGTGCTGTTAGTGCGCTCACCACAAGGTGAACTCGGCTATTTCAGTGCCTTCTCCGGTAAAATTGCCGACCAAAATTTACTGCCTCACTTCGTTCCACCCGTTTTCGATATGCTGGCGGAAGAGTGTTTCTTCAGAACAGAGCTGGAAGCAATCACTGAGCTAAATGCCCAAGTCTCGACACTTTCTGCCAATCCTTTGTTAGATCAGTTGGGTGCTCAACTTGCTCAAATGCAGATCGAATACGAGGCAGAAGAACAGCAACAACGCCAGCGAATGATTGAAGGCCGCGCCACCAGAAAACAAGAACGAAAACTGGTGGAAGAAACCTTAACGGGTGATGCCTTGAAAGCTGCCTTGGACGATCTGGCAAAGCAAAGCGTGGCGGAAAAGAACACGCTTAAATACCTGAAAATGACTTGGGACGATAAGATCCACGCTATCGAATCACAGCTCAGCGCATTAACCACAGATATTGAGCACGCCAAACAACAACGTAAAACGCTCTCGAACGCTCTTCAGAACAAGCTTTTTGAGCAATACCGTTTCCTCAATGCGCTTGGTGAAGAGAAGTCCCTCAAAGCGATCTTTGCGCCTACCACCAACCCAACACCACCAGCCGGCGCGGGTGAATGCGCTGCGCCTAAACTCCTGCATTTCGCTTACAAACACGGCTACACGCCGTTGGCAATGGCGGAATTTTGGTGGGGTTTGTCGCCAAAATCCGAGGTGCGCCAGCACAGGAAGTTCTACCCTTCTTGCCACGGAAAGTGCCATCCCATTCTTGGTCATATGCTCGAAGGCTTAACGGTTGACCCAAACCCACTTGAACAAAACTGGGCAGAAGATAAAACGCTGGAAGTGGTTTATCAGGACGAAGCGATTGTTGTGGTCAACAAACCCTCGGGCATGCTTTCCGTGCCGGGCAAGACGATTAAAGATTCCGCCTACACCCGCGTGATTGAAATGTTCCCAGACGTAGAAGGGCCTTTTGTGCTTCATCGACTGGATCAGGCGACATCTGGCTTGTTGGTATTCGCCCTCACCCGCCGCGCAAACAAAAGCCTGCAAAAACAGTTCATCACCCGAGGTGTTGAAAAGCGCTATATCGCCATGGTGGAAGGTGTGGTTGAGCAAGAACAAGGTGAAATCAACTTACCGATGCGTGGCGATCCAGACGACAGACCCCGCCAGTTGGTCTGCTTTGAACACGGCAAACCCGCGACCACTTATTGGCAGTTGATTGAAGTGAAAAACGGCCGCAGCAAGCTCTACATGCACCCTAAAACCGGCCGCACTCACCAACTCCGCGTTCACTGCGCACATTCGAAAGGACTAAATATGCCTATGGTCGGCGATGTACTTTATGGAGAGCCGGATACACGCCTCCACCTTCACGCGGAGCAGTTGTCTTTTGATCATCCGTATACACATGAGCGCATGACGTTTGAGGCGGAATGTGGGTTTTAGAGAGATTAAAAGTTAAGGCTGGGGTTTGACTCTTAGTTCTTCCCTCTTCTCAGGGGGAAGTTAGATGGGAGTTTGGTTACCGCTTAATTCATTAGCTAGAATCGAATACAACTCATCAAACTGCCTAATGTTCACCGGCACTATGAGTTTTTCATCATCCTGTTTAAACTCAAGGATCATTTCTTTTTCTTTATAGCCATTTAAACTTTGCGACACATCCAAAACTTTAATATTTGATATTTTGTCGATGGTAAATTCTTTTACTGCACCATCAGTTCTTATATGAACAACTTCTTTCCCATTGATTGAAATTGATTTCGTCAATGACCTTTCTTTAATTATTCTAACAACCGCACCTATACTTAATAGAGCCCAAATAGCGAGTATAACTAAAGGATCCTCGAGTATTGGTGATATACCCTGCTTTATAGTTACCAGTGTAAATGGAATAGCACCAGCAACAAAGATCAGTATTAGATGTCTAGCCCTCCAAAGAAGGCTATAGTCGTAAGTTTTCGCCAAGATTAGTCTCCTGTCTTAATGCATTGGTATCTAACAATGCATGTCCTGCCAATAATGCATTCTTCTGTACCTAACGCCTGGCATAAGGTGCGCTAACGCTGAACTTACCAAACCAAATACACTCCATACCAAAACCGCCGAGTGTAATGCGTCACCTTGATGCCTTTGTTAGCCCTTTTTTTTCACTAGTTTTATAAAAAACCGCAGATTCCCATGATTTTTCCATTAGGTGACTTTCTAAAGATTTATTTGTTTGGTTTTTAGCTTCTATCAGTCTCTTGATAGTTTCTAGGTTATCGATTTTTTGTTCAACTTGAGAAGTACAATATTTGATTATGAAAACAGGAGGTAAAGGGCCTCCGATTCTAAACGTTACAAAGCCATCAACTTCCATCTCTAATCGACAGTAAATTTTCATGTTATCAGTAGTACCATCGATTTCATCAATAAGCTGTTTAATTTGACTATATAAGTTAATTCCTAATTCAAACTGTACTTCGTCTGTTACCCAACGTGTTATTTCATTGACTTGATTACAGTAATCTTCAACTGATTCTGCGGTTACTGGGTACCGAGTTTCTCTTACTATGTAACTACTCAAGCGTTCGAGAAGTATTAACTGTTCTTTTGTCAAAGGGATATGTAAATCTTGAGCTATTTGATTTAGGTCATGTCCATAACTACGAACTTTCTTTTCTAGCAGGTACTTAGGTGAATAAAGCAGTAAAGAAACAATACCAGCCTTTAACAACAACTCAATTGCATAACCCAATAACAATATACTTGATTTGTTAGCAGAACCTCTAGCACCAAGGTATTCAGATACTTCATTTGAGCTCAATCGTTGCCCATTACTATGTTTCTGCTCTTTAAGGCTCACAAATTGATCGTATTTTAACCTTGCAACATCTCTAAGTAACTGAGCACTAATTAACTTACTTTCAGATTCTTTGACCCAATCAAATTTATTATGTACACCTGTTTCACCAGAAGGTTGTAACGGCTCATCGAATACTTCTTTATTTTTCAATTAACTGCTCCCACATTTAGAAAATGTATGATGAAGGGCTAACAACTTATTAGCGGGCAGCTTGCACGTTTAGTACAAAACCGGGACGCTCGATTAGTTCGCGTATACTCATTCCAGCTTACCATATAGGTATGTAAAATCAGTGAATTAACTTTTATGGTTGCGACCAAAATGGGAGAAAACAGGCGTCCCTTACTAAAAACATGCGCATTTTTACTATATACATTGTGCTGTGTATTTATATAGCTGAAGAAATGAAAAAGAAAAATTTAGATTTTGTCAGATGATTCGTGCACTCAGATGGTCGAAACGTTAACTCACTTTGAGGCAAAACCTTATCAGAACCAACTCCCATCCTAACCCTCCCCTTGAAAAGGGGAAGGGACTAAGAGCAGGATTGACGACGGAATCTAGCTCAACGGCTATAAAGCAATTAAAAGTTCCAGACTAAGCGCTTTAAATAGCCAAAAATCCCGAGTGAAAAACTCAACTTTATATGTTAAATCATTTCGCATAATCCCTTTAAGCAAATACCTTTATAACCATTACAAGCATCAGTAAATTCACCATTTCTATACGTCCACGAAAATCCAAAGCCTAACGCGTTATTCTTTCACCTTAATCACTTTACAAATCCCGATCTCGCTATACAATCGCGCATCCTCTGACCACTTTTCATCCAGGTATTTATCTATGAGTCCAACACGTTTCGGTAACGTGATGGCGGCTGTTGCCTTCCTGTTGTGGGGCGCAATGCCGCTCTATTACCAATTTTTGCCCAACGCAGCCATGGATGAGCTGTTGGCACTTCGTATTCTCGCGTCGTTGCCATTTTTGCTTTTGGTGCTTCAACTGCGCAAAGCCAAGTCGCCGAACTGGGCAGCGCTGATTGCCGACAAGCGCTCGTTTCTCTTTGCGGGCATTGCCTCTGTCATGATGTGTGTGTCGTGGAGTGCGTTTACATGGGCGATGACCAACGATCGCGTGTTGGATGCGAGCCTTGGCTATTTCATTAACCCACTTCTGGTGATTGCACTGGGTGTGGTGGCGTTTAATGAAAAACTCTCTTTGGGGCAGAAAGCCGCCGTGGTTTTCGGCACCTTGGGATTGAGCTATCAAATCTGGCAATACGGTGAGCTGCCTGTTGCTGCTTTGCTGATGGCTGTGGGCTTTGCGCTGTATGGCTGGTGTAAGCGTCATGTGAAGTATGATGCGATTTCAAGCCTGTTGGTGGAAACCATTGTGCTTCTGCCGATTGCGGCAATCTACATGGCGTACAAGATGGGCTCAGGCACCAGTGTGGCGGTATCCGGCGATATCTCTACTCTGCTGCTTTACCTTGGCGCTGCGCCAGTGACTTTGTTGCCGCTGTTCTTCTTCTCAGAAGCGGTGAAGTATGCACAAATGTCGATGATTGGCTTTATGCAGTACATTGAGCCTTCATTGCAGTTTGTTCTGGCAGTAGCAGTATTTGGGGAGACGTTTGATAGCGTGAAAACCGTGAGCTTTGGTCTGATTTGGCTGGGCTTGGCGATCAGCATTGTCGAAAGTCTAGTGAAGGTAAAACCCAAGCCTGATTTGCCGCAGCACTAGGGGCTGTTGGCCTTGGGCCGATGGGCTTTCTAGCAAAGCGTTGCGAAAGTTAAGGGGGCGTCATGCCCCCTTTTTGATCAAATCACATATCGTCCGGCACGCACTTATCCAGTTGCTCCGCGGTGAGCCCCGTCATCTTGGGTACTTTTTCCGTCAGGCAGACGGAGATGTCGTCAAAGCTCTTAATCTCGTCGTAGCACTTGAACAGTACTTCTTCGTACCCTTGTTTTAGTTCACCCTCAGATTTACCCGAGCATTTAGCAATAGAACCCAGAATTCCGCCTGCTTCGAGCATCATCACTGTGCTGTTCACGAATTCTTCTTTTTGTGCCTGAGTCAATTCCAGCGCGAGTGATGAAGGCGCAACGCTGGTCAAAAACAGAGTACAAGACACCAAGGCGCATTTTGCATTTCTTGCCATATCAGCCATACCAAACCCTTTAAGAACAAACTTATGTCGAGTTGATTTATACAACGCTTTAATGTCGTAGTTTAAGGCAAGCATTCCATTGCCTTTCTCCCTTTTTTAAGAAGGAAAGGCATATGGTCTCAAATGATAAAGCGGAGGAAATTCGAGAGCTGAACCCAGATCAGGTTCAGTCGCGGCTATATTTTTTTCTTATTCGAATCTGTTCTTTGTTCATGATTTTGAGTTCGACCCCATGATGGAGTTTGATGACCAGTTCATCCTCCTCCCTTCTCAGTGGTTTACCCTGGATTTCTATCTCGCCACCATCGTCAAATTGAATAACGCCCGCAATCACTTCCCCATCAACAATCTGGGTATCCGCTTTGACTTCAATGCGGATCCCCTGCTCTGAAATCTCACTCACACGGAATGATTCCCCATCCCACAGGAAAGTAGGCATTTCAGGCTCGTTATATCTCAGCCTAAAGAAATTGCGGTGCTGTTCTTCTTGTTCTTCGTCTTTTTCCATCGGCGCGCTGACTCTCGATTGCCGGACTCCTATCTTTCATATTAGGGGCTGTTGACCTTTGGTGGTTAAATTTTGTTCTAGCCCTAAGCGTTTTAGGCGCGGCGAGGTGTGTGCCGCCTAGTCATTCTAAGCAAATACACCTCAACAAAGCATAAAACGCTTAGGGTACGGGACGCGCAGTCGAACCCTCCGGGCAGCGTTTGTGGGGAATTTCTGCTGCGTTATCGGCTTCTCATGGAGGCTAGCTACACATCGAAGCCTCTGCCTTGCATAAAATCCCCCACAAACTGCTGCAAAAATCATCACCAAAGGTCAACAGCCCCTAGAACTTAGTTCACAATGAGAGCACCTGAACTCACACAAAAAGAAAAGGCACCCGAAGGTGCCTTTCTTATTCATAGGGAGAATCAGTCTTCCAGTTCTACCAATTTGGTCGAACCGCCGTGGTGCTTCTCACGCAATCTCTGGATGAGTGCGAAGAAACCAGGGATCAGGAAGGTACCTGCCAGCAGCACACAGAGCAGACCGCCCGTCAGCGAAATACCCAGCGAGTTCTGGCTGATGTGCCCTGCACCGCTTGCAAAGATCAGCGGCAGAATACCCAGAATGAATGACCAGGATGTCATGTTCACCGCGCGGAAACGCAGCTTACCGCCCATCACGGCTGCCTTATCAATTGGCAGTTCATTCTGCTCACGTTCATTCTTACCGAATTCCACAATCAGGATGGCGTTCTTCGCTGCCAATGCAATCAACAGAACCAGACCAATCTGCGCGTACAGGTTGAGCGGTGTGCCTGTCATTGCAAGCGCAAGGAAGGAGCCCAGTGTGGCCACCGGAACCACCAGAATGATCGCCAGTGGAATACTCCAGCTCTCATACTGCGCCACCATGAACAGGTAGATAAAGATCAGTGCCAGAGCGAACGCATAGATAGCCAGATTACCTGCTTGTTTTTCTTGGTAAGCCATGCCTGTCCATTCGTACTGGTAGCCCTGTGGCAGCATTTCTGCGGCAACACGCTCCATCGCAGCAATCGCGTCACCGGATGAGTAACCCGGCGCTGGGGAGCCCTGAATCACTGCTGAACGGTACATGTTGTAACGCCACGCCACATCAGGCTCAAACACTTGCTCAACATCAATCAGGGTGCTGAGTGGGATCATCTGGCCCGACGTTGAACGCACGTGGAAGCGACCCATGGAGTCCAGATCGTTTCGGTAATCACCATCTGCCTGAATCGTCACGCGGTAGTTCTTACCGAACAGGCTGAAATCGTTCACGTACATACCAGCCAGGTTGCCCTGCAGTGTGGTGAAGATTTCTGAAAGCGGAATGCCCAGCTGTTTCGCTTTCTCACGATCAATGTCGATGTAGAAGTGCGGTACGTTTGCGCGAAACGTACTGAAGGTACGCGCGATTTCCGGCTGTTCGTTGGCTTTCTGCATCAGTTGCTGCATCACCATCGCCAGATCGCCACGGCTACGGCCTAGGGTATCTTCAAGTACAAACTCGAAGCCTGAAGCAGGACCCATGCCCGGCACCGCTGGAGGACCCATCGCAAAGATAATCGCCTCTGGCAACTGCATCGCCGCTTTCACGTTAATGCGGTTAATGATGTCGAACGAGGAATGATCGCCATCCAACGCCTGACGGGTTTCCCAGTCTTTCAGTTTCACGAACATCGACGCACCGTTAGATGCGGCAGCACCGGTCAGGAACGCATAACCGTTCGCGACGGTCGCGCCATCTACGCCCGGCTCAGACGTCACGATTTCACCCAGCTTACGGGTCACTTCTTCGGTACGGGACAGAGAAGCGGCATCTGGCAGCTGAACGTTAATCAGCATTACGCCCTTATCTTCCTGAGGCACGAAACCGGTCGAGGTGGTTTTCGCGAAGTAGCCAGCGGCACTGACAGCCACCACAAACAACACACCCAGCACGGCGGTTTTGCGCACGAGGAAGCCTGCCGCGGCACCGTATTTGTTCGTGACTTTCTCAAGGCCATTGTTGAATGCCTTGAACCAGCGCGCATGGTTGTCGCCACCTTGACGCAGCACCAGCGAACACATGGCCGGAGACAAGGTCAGTGCGTTGATGGAGGAGATCAGGACCGAGATACAGATGGTCAGCGCGAACTGGCGGTACATGATGCCCGTGATACCCGGCAGCATCGCAACCGGCAGGAACACCGCCAGCAATACCAGTGTGGAAGTGATAATTGGACCGGTTACCTCTTTCATCGCCAGCAGGGTTGCCTGACGCGGGGAAAGGGATGGGTCTTTCGCCATGTTGGTATCAACGTTTTCAATAACCAGAATGGCGTCGTCCACCACAATACCGATGGCGAGGATAAGACCAAACAAGGTCACGGTGTTGATGGTAAAGCCGGCCGCCAACATGACAGCAAACGTACCAATCAGGGAGACCGGAATCGCCACAACTGGGATCAGCGTTGAGCGGAAACTACCGAGGAACAAGTAGGTCACAGCGATAACCAGAAGTACCGCTTCCACCAGCGTTTTCACTACGCCCTTGATGGACTCAGCAACAAACAGCGTGGTGTCGTAACTGGTTTCGTAGGTCATGCCTTCTGGGAAGTTCTGCGAAAGCTGTTCCAGACGCTCCATCACCAAACCACCACTTTCCAGCGCGTTTGCGTCAGATTGCAGGTTCAGGATAACGATAGACGCCGGTTGGTCGCGGAACTGACCATTACCTGTGTAGAACTTCTTGCCCAACGAGACTTCTGCGATGTCTTTCAGGTACACCATAGAGCCGTCTGGGTTCGCTCGGACAACTACTTCTTCAAACTCTTCCACCGAGCCTAAACGGCCTTTGGTGACCAATTTGAAAGTCATTTCCTGTGCGTTGTTGAACGGTGGCGCACCGATGTCACCCGCGGCAACTTGTACGTTCTGCTCAGAAAGTACCGAACGAACATCAGAGGTTGTGATACCAAGGTTTGCCATCTTCTCTGGGTTCAGCCAAACACGCATCGCGTATTCACCGCCACCCAGCACGTTCACCTCACTGATGCCTTTAACACGCGCAATCTGATCTTTGATGTTCAGGTTGATGTAGTTCACCAGGAACTGATCATCGTACTTGCCTTCTGGCGAGTAGAAGTTCAGAACCATCAGAAGGTCTGGGGAACGTTTTTTCACCGTCACACCGACCTGACGCACTTCCGGTGGCAACTTGGATTCAATCTGCGCCACACGGTTTTGTACGTTCACCTGCGCCATGTCAGGGTCAGTGCCAATATCGAACGTCACGTTCAGGTTATAGGAGCCATCGTTCGCACTCTTGGAAGACATGTAGATCATGTTTTCCACGCCGTTGACCGAGGTTTCTATCGGGTCGGCAATGGCCTGTTCAACGACTTCTGCACTCGCTCCGGAATACACCGCGGTCACGCTCACCGAAGGCGGGCTAATGCGCGGATATTCCGCCACTGGCAGGTTAAGCAATGCGATGGCACCTGCGAGCGTCAGAATAATCGAGATGACCAGCGCAAACTTAGGGCGCTGGATAAAAAAGCGACTCAACATATTCGGTTACGCCCCTTGCCCTTCAAGGCGAACAGTCATGCCATTACGCACGCGTTGCAGACCTTTGGTCAGCACTTGCTCACCATCGTTCAGACCGCCGCGAATAATCACACCTTGCTCGGTTTGAGGACCCAACTCGACATTGCGACGCTCAACGATGTTGCCTTCTTTCAGCACCATCACGAAATCGCCTTCAAGGTCTGTTTGTACTGACAAGCGCGGGATAACCAGCGTTGGCGTGGTGTTCTTGTCTTTCACAATCACTTCCACGTACTGACCTGGCAACAGGCGGTGCTCTGGGTTAGGGAATTTGGCACGAAGCGCGATAGTACCGGTTTGAGTGTCGATACGGTTGCCCAGGTAATCAAGGTGACCCGCGTGTTCATAGTCGTGGCCTTTACCCAGCTTCAACCAAACTTCCACGTCACCGCTTCGGCCTTTACCGATACCAGAAACACGATCAGCGCCCGATTGCAGGCGCTGTTTTTCACTCATCGAAAAAGACGCCTGCATAGGGTCAAGACTGACGATGGTGGTCAATACGCCCGTTGAAGGCGAAACCAGATCACCAATACTTGCTCGGCTTTCACTGATACGGCCAGTAAATGGCGCACGAATAGTGGTGTGCGAAAGGTCAGTTTCCGCCGCTTGAAGCTGGGCTTCTGCTGATTTGAGCGCAGCTTCAGCCTGCAATTTCACTGCGGTTAGACGGTCAAATTCAGACTGGCTGATACCGCCACGAGGCAATAAATCCTGTCCACGATCGTAATCCAGGTTGGCATTGGTCACGCCTGCCTTTGCCTGCGCGACTGAGGCTTTTGCACTGGCAACTTTCGCTTCATAAAGAGAGGGATCAATTTGGTAAAGAAGCTGACCAGTGTTCACCATTTCGCCTTCATTGAAGTAGCGCGATTTCAGGTAGCCTGAAACCTGAGGAACAATGCCAACATCTTCCATCGCTTCAGTACGACCGACAAAACTTTTCTGAGGCTGGTAATCAATCAACTCTGCTGATTCAACAGCAACAAGTGGGGTGAACGCATTCTTCTGCTGCGCTTCCTGTCCGCCACAACCGGCCAGAAGCGTTGCGCTAATCAGCGCTGGAAGTAACAACTTCCGTTTGATCATAGTTTTCTCCTTCCCTCAACCAAAGGTCAATATCCCTTAAACAGTCGAGCAAAAATCATGGTTATTATTAGAAAGCACATGGGCAGGCATAGCTCGACGGAACTTGATTATTTTGCGTGGAAAGGACTGGGTGTTATATGTACAACTGCCCGTAAATTCACCACTTTTTGCCGCTCAGCGGCCATGCCGCTTTGATTATGCCAGCGGTTCCTTACTGGAACCTGTACGAGCCCAGTAAACATCGACTCAGAGCAAAGATTTAGGGGAGGGAAACAACAGGGAGGAAACAAAAAAAGGCCAACAATGTAACAACTGTTGACCTTCTACTCAGAACTCAGTTTCTATCGTAACTGAGCCATGGCTTCAGCGAGTTGCGCATCTAAAGATTCATCACTCAACTTGCCAGCTTCTGCATCAAAATTATCGTAGAACGAAGGCACAGACAGCGTCGCTTTTACGTCGCCATTGAAGTGAGGAATAGAGGTCGCTGCGGATGCCAACACATTCTTCGCACCACCTGGGCCCGGCGAGGTTGAAAGCAGTACCATTTTCTTGCCTTGAAACACTTTTTGATTGATACGTGAAGCCCAATCAAAGATGTTTTTGTATGCTGCTGAATACGAGCCATTGTGCTCAGCAAAAGACACCACTACCGCATCCGCTTCACCGATTTTGGCAAAAAGTTGCTGTGCCTTTTCAGGGCTTCCCAGCTCCTGTTCAACATCCACGCTGAAAAGTGGCATTTCATAATCATTCAGATCCAACACTTCGGTTTCAGCATCTGCCAGCAAGCTTACTGCGTAACTCACGAGTTGTTTGTTAATGGATGTTTTGCTGTTTGACGCTGCGAAAGCAAGCACTTTCATAACCTTCTCCTTGTCGTTATTTGCCCCCCTACTCTCTTAGCCTTAGCTAATAAAGTCAATGCCTGCAGGTAAAGTTTAAAACAGACATTAGTTCATAATATTCATAGGGTTATTTCATCTAGAGATATTTATTGAGACACACGTTTCTAAATTAAGGCAAAGCTTAACTACACTTTTGATTGATAAATCAATTATTCAGTCTGGGTCACTGATGCCCCGACATTTTATTTTTTGAACGCCAAGGTAGTTGCAATGAAGACAGTCAAAGCGTTTTTGAAAGGTATGTTAATTCTCGCTCTTTTCGCTCCGATGTCTCTGTGGGCAGAGCCTGTAAAAGGGTCACACCTCAAAGTGTTTATTCCCAGTCTTCCGTACATTTATATTTCTCACTCGATAAATGCCGCGCTGTTGCGTCCGGCAAATAACGAGCAAGGGTGGGAATATGATATGGCGGTGGCGCACCGAAAAATCGACGATAAAACCTATGAGTTCGATCTTCGCCAAGGTGTGAAATTTCAGGATGGCAGCCCGTTTAATGCGGACGCTGTCATTATGAACATGGAGTACTTTAAAAAAGCGCCCTTCCTGTTTACCAAAATTGATAGCGTTTTTGACCGCGCAGAAAAAGTTGACGATTACACGGTTCGCTTTCACCTGACTGAGAAATATGGTCAGTTCCTGAATGATGCCATTTGGATTCAGTTCTACACCCAACCTTATCTTGAGAAATACGGCTGGAACGGCAAACCAACCTGTCCTAACCTCGCCGAGCCTGGTCCTTATGGTTTAGGTCCATACGTTCTTAAAGAAGGCTACATCGAGGGCGACAGGCAAACACCGAAAGCGGTGTTGGTTGCGAATTCAAACTACTGGAACCCTGAATACCCGAAAATTGAAACGGTCACGGTTTACACCGAGCTTGATAGCAAGGTGGCATTAGAGATGGCCTCCGACAAAGAAGGTCAGTTGGATATCATGCCTATTCCGGTGTCTGAGAAAGATCGGGTGTCTAACTCCCGTTATTCAAAACTGGTCACAGCGCCGTCCACCGACAACATTGCCATTCACATGAATCTTAGAAACGGCAATGAACGTTTGATGGATGAGGAGGTGCGCGTCGCACTGAACAAAGCCATCGACCAACGAAGACTCCTCAACAAGTACTACCAAGGCGAAGGTCAGATCAAACCCACGTTGGCAGCTCCGCTTTATCCGGGTGTCGACAAGGTGGTTCAAAACCTCAAGGCCTATTCAGAAGTTCAGGATCCTAAATCTATCCGTGATGACCTCAAGGCCAAGCTCGATGGTCTGGAGCTGAATGTCTACACACAGGACCGCTTCATGTACATCTGGAAAGGTATCGACCGCGATCTGCGAAAAGTCGGCGTGAAGTTGAACTTTGATATCACTTCCAGTGAAAAAGACGTGTTTGGACAACTGCTCGCGACCAACGCCAGAAAGAACACCAAAGAGTGGGATTTACTGGTATGGGGTGATGACGACTGGTACTACAACCACCCTTGGTCAGCGTTCCTCGTCTATCGTACACACAACTACTGGAGCACCATCTTCCCTGATAGCAAGCTGGACGGCTTTATCGACGAAATGTTCAGGGAATCAGTTGGCACGCCAGAGTTCGATCGCGTCGCGGAAAAGATCATGCGACACGTTTACAACAGCGGCTACATGCTGTTCGTCCCCACTCCTAACAAAGTGCTGGCGGTCAACAAGGAAGTGACATACACCCCATACCGCATGGCAAACATGCCGCTTTGGGAAATTGAGGTTTCGTCAAATCACTGGTCGGTGCGCTAACGCATACGCGTGGAATACTCGAAAAACAGGGAAGCTTCTTTGCCGGAGCTTCCCGCTCGACAATAAAAAGGGTGTCAGATGTTTGGAAAGCTAAAGATAAAACTCTTGCTTATCTTCCTCTTTATTGGCGTTTTGCCCATTTTAATCGTGGGCTACCTTGCGCTGGTAAAATCCAGTGATGCGCTGCATAAACAGGCGTTTGCTCAACTTGTCAGTATGCGGGAGGTTAAAAAAACGCAAATCGAGTCCTACCTTGAACGAGCCATGAAGGACATCCGCATTCTTGCAGGCAGTGAAGACACCAAGCAGATCCAGAAATCGCTCTCCTTCTATGCCGCCGATGAAGAAATCGAAGCCAATGAAGAATTTTATACTGACACCTATGAATACGAAGAAATTTGGCAGTCCAGCGGTAAAACCCTGAATGATTTTGTGAACGTTTATGGCTACTCAGATGTTTACATCATTCAGGCCAAAACTGGCCATGTCATTTTCTCCGCCCGCCGCGATAAAGATCTGGGTACAAATCTGAATTTTGGAGAATACAGAGACAGCCCCCTCGCCACTTTGTACCGTGAAGTGATCAGCAATAACACCATGGCCGTTCAGGACTACCAGAGATACGCAGCCAAGAGTGATCATCCCGCGGCTTTCATTGGCGCGCCGATAACAGACCTAGGAGGTGAAACCCTCGCCGTCGCTGTTCTCCAACTATCCATTGATGAAATAAACCAAATCATGCTGCAACGTACAGGCATGGGTGAAACGGGCGAAACATTTCTGGTTGGGCCTGATTATTTGATGCGTTCCGATTCCTATCTGGCAGACCAGAGCCACTCCGTGATGGCTTCATTTGCCGATCCCGACAAAGGCAGCATCAAAACGGATGTCACTGAGAAAACGCTCAAGGGTGAAACCGCTTTCGAAGTGGCAGAGGATTACCGCGGAGTCCCTGTATTAACGGCCTACACACCGATTAAATTTGGAGACACGACCTGGGCGCTGGTTGCAGAAATCGATAGTGTCGAGGCTTTCAGCGAAGTTGATGCGCTCAAATGGCTGATTGGCTTCGGTTTGTTAGCCGGTGTTGTCATCATTACTCTCATCGCCATGGTGGTGACTCGCTCACTCACAAGGCCTATCCTCAACCTCACTTACAGCTTGGAAAACGTTGCCACCTCGGGTGATTTCTCAACACGGGTTGATGTCACAAGCCGAGATGAAATAGGTCAGTCTGCAGCGGCTTTTAACACCCTGATGGACAGTACGCAGAATGCGATTGAAGACATCAAGAAAGTGATGGAAGGTCTGGCGGAAGGTGACTTCAGCAACCGCATTGAATCTGACCTGAAAGGCGACCTTCTGATTATCAAACAGGCGACCAACACATCCCTCGAGAACGTAGAAGAGTCTGAGCGAGCAAGGGCAAAACTCGAATGTGAAGCGAAGGATAAAGCTGAGGAGAATGCCCGGGTTAGGCAAGCACTGGATAATGTTTCCACCAACACCATGATTGCCGATGCCAATTACGACATCATCTACATCAACCAGTCAGCAACCAAAATGCTGACCGACGCTAAGGAAGATTTCGGTACCGTTATCCCTCAGTTCAACCCTGAAAATGTCATGGGCCACAACATCGACTTTTTCCATAAAGACCCTTCACACCAGCGCCGTCTATTGGACCACTTGGAAGACCTTTATCGAACAGAACTTGTTGTAGGAAACCGAACAATGGCCATTTCCGCTAACCCGATCATCGATGATAACGGTGACCGTATCGGTACCGTCATTGAATGGGAAGACAGAACCGCTGAAGTTGCTATTGAGCGGGAAATAGACCAAATGGTGGAAGCCGCATCAAAGGGAGATTTCTCCATTCAGTTGTCGCTTGAGGACAAGCGTGGTTTCCACAAGAATCTGGCAAAAGGTCTGAATGGACTCACTACCAATACTGATGCGGCGCTTGCAGATATGCAGCGCATTTTGGGGGCGATGGCTCGTGGTGATCTCACCAAGCGTATCGACAAAGACTATCACGGCCGCTTTGCCCAACTGAAAATTGATGCCAACGCGACAATTGAGCGTTTAACGCAAGTGATTGGCAACATCCGACAGGCTTCCTCTACTATCTCAAACTCTTCGAACGAAATTGCTTCAGGCAACCGAGATTTAAGTCAGCGTACGGAAGATCAAGCGACGTCTTTGCAAGAAACGGCTGCCAGCATGGATAACATGACTGAGACCGTCAAGCAGAGTGCTGACAATGCCGTTGCTGCCAACAAGCTCAGTGATGAGGCAGTGGAGAAAGCACGCGAAGGCGGCAATGTTGTGATGCGCACCATCACCGCGATGGATCAAATCAGTGGCGCCAGTAACAAGATTTCCGACATCATTGGCGTTATCGACGAAATCGCTTTCCAAACCAACCTGCTCGCACTCAATGCCGCAGTAGAAGCCGCACGTGCTGGTGAACAAGGCCGTGGCTTTGCTGTAGTAGCTGGGGAAGTACGAAGCCTTGCCCAACGTTCTGCCGAGGCTGCCAAAGAAATCAAAGACCTGATACGAGACACCAATAAAAAGGTCGAAGACGGTGCCATGTTGGTCGCCGAATCCGGCGATACCTTGCAGGAAATCCTCAGCATGGTGGAAGAAGTGGGCAGTAAGATGTCAGAAATCAGCGAGGTTGCCCAAAACCAAAGCAGCGGCATCGAGCAAGTGAATGTTGCCGTTTCGCGCATGGACACCATGACCCAACAGAACGCCGCCTTGGTGGAAGAAGCCGCCACTGCTGGTGAAAGCATGCTTTCACAAGCTCAGGACATGAGTGCCATGATGGAGTTTTTCACCATCGATGAAAGCAAGGAGCCCGTAAAAACACCCAAGTTCAATAAGACGCGCAAAAAAGCCGTCGTTCCTAAAAAAGCCAAAGCGAAGCCCAAACCTGCCGTCGATGATGATGACGAAATAGAATGGGACGAGTTTTAAAACCATTTAGGGGAGCAAATGCTCCCCTTCTTTTTGCTTGTCGCCCAGTTAACCTTAGGCAATGGCAGGACGCAGTTCCGGCCGCTTTTTTCGTTGCTTCAGAATGTCATGCCACATCACGGGTATGACCACCGAGGCCAGCACCACGTTTGAGATTGGCATTGCTAACCAAACACCTTCAAGACCATAAAACTTCGGCAGCACATACAGGAATGGGAACTGTACGAGCATATTGGCGACGGAGATACTGAGCGATTTCGCACCTTTGCCAACAGACAAGAAGTACATGGAAGCCAGAATAATCAAGCCATCAAGATACATGGCTGACAGGTGTAGCCTGATACCTAACGTCGCTTCCTGAATCAGGGCTTCATTACCGCCGTTGAACATGCCAATGACAAAGTCCGGGAACAGGTTCAGTACAGCCAGCCAAATAAAACCAGCAGCCAGTGACACCATAGTGGCCAGTTTCGCGACCTTCACTATCTTCGAGTAAGACTGCGCGCCATGATAGAAGCTCACCTGCGGCTGCATACCTTCTGCGATACCCTCCGCAACGACGTAATAGAGCGTCATCAAATAACCCACGACAGCAAACGCAGCCACGCTGACAGGTGTGCCGTATTCCGCAAACAAACGGTTATGAAAGCCCACCAGCACGCCGTAATACATGAACATCACTAGCGAAGAGCAGCCAAGTACCAAGCTCTGGCCTGCATCAGAAAAACTAAACTTGAGCGGGTTGCGAAAAATGCCCAGAAAAGAACGGGAAGAGCACAAATACATCAGTCCTATCAGCACACTCACTGACTGTGCCAATACCGTTGCAACCGCAGCGCCTTGCAATGCCCAACCCAGCACACCAATGAACAGGTAATCCAGCACAATGTTGGTTAAAGCACCGACGACCATCATCGTTGTAGCAACAAATGGGCTATCGTCATTGCGGATAAGAAATGGCAGCGCACCTGCCACTACCGTTGCCACTGCGCCGATTTTAAATACCGTCAGGTAATCATTCGCATAGCCGTGGGCAAGGCCAGTAGGCCCCTGAAGGTTGACGAGAAAGCCGCCGAAGAAAACCAGATAAAGTGATGCCAACGCACCGAGTAAAGCCGTCAGCACAAGGCCCGTTACCATGGCGCTTCGCGCCTTAGTGAGGTTTGATTCACCGCGATAGATGGAGACAAGGCTGCCTGCCCCCATGCCAATCATCAATCCAAGACCGCCCACCACGGCAATCACAGGCCAAGCGATATTAATGGCCTCAAGCCCTTCCGCACCAATGTAGTGGCCGACGAAAATACCGTCCACCAGCTGATAGAGACCATTGACGATCATCGCTGCAATCGCAGGGATGGTGAATCGCCAGAACGTTTTGGTGATCGAGTCACCTTGGTTGAGATCTGTTACATGCATAAAAGAAAAACTTAAAATGGAAATGAACGAGGTGATTTTCACGTTGTATAGCTATAGATAAAAGTTAAAATCAATCTCAAAAACGGATAGGTGAAAGAGAGAAAGGCTCATGCAATGGACATTGGAACAACTCAAAGCGTTTGTCGAAGCCGCCGAAACAGGATCCTTTTCAGCTGCAGCCCGCAAGTTAGGTAAGGCACAGTCCCGTGTGAGTACCGCAATTGCCAACTTGGAGATTGATCTCGGCTTCGAGCTTTTCGACAGAAGCGCCAAATTGCCTGTTCTTACCGAAGCAGGAAAGGAAATGCTGGTAGATGCCAAGGCGATACTTCAGCAATGTCACCGGATGAACTCCCGTGCGATGGCTGTGACTGGCGGCGAGCCAGTTGCATTCAATGTCGCCATGGATGAAGCGGTTCCCATACAAACATTTGAGATCCTATTTGAGCGAATTGCTGAGGCGTTTCCCGAACTCAAACTCACCATTCTGAATGGTTCCCAAGACGACATTGCCACCTGGGTCAATGAAGGCCGTGCTGATATTGGGTTTATCTACCGGGTAAAGCCGCTTTCTGAATCTCTTGATTGGTATGACATTGAAACCGTGAAGCAATGCCTGATCACGGGGCATGACCACCCTCTAGCCCTACTTGAGCATCCCCACGAAGACGACTTAGTAAAATATCGCCAACTCGCCATTCGGGATAGACTCGGTTACTCACAGGAAGAACCGCTCTCTCCTCGCTACTGGCACGTTGATAGCTACTACTACATCTCGAACCTTATCACTCGAAACCTTGGTTGGGCTTTTGTTCCTGAGCACATAGTCAGCCACGAGTGGATGGAGGGTTCCGTCAAAGAGCTGTCAACTGCAGAGTTATCCAGCCCGCCACTGTTAACGCTGAGCGCTATCAAGCGGAAAGCTAGAGGATGGGATAAGGTGATGTTATGGATAGACAACACACTGAGCTCACTTTTCACCCAACAGCAGAAGCGCTAACCAGAAAAACAAACGCCCGCATGATGCGGGCGTTTTTATCAGACACTATTACATATCGTCGTAAGGCTCTAACGCTGTGCCTTCCATCAAATAGCCGGCTTGCGCGATATCATGGGAAACCGTTTGGGTTTTCAGTTTACCCACCACGTAAACCACATCCCAAAGCTCCTGAACGGGTGCGCCTTCTTCAAACTTCACATACACGATTTGATTTGGTGGCGGTGGTGGCACATGGATGCAGGCACCAAAGAATGGAACCAGCAGGAATTCCGTCACTTTGTTAGCGTCTCCCTCAAGAGGAATTACAAACCCCGGAATTTTGACCTGACTGTTGTTCAGTTCTGGGCGTACTTTTCCCACCAGATTTTGCTGAGGGGCATCGTTGTTGTGATCGATCATCGGCATGCCACGATCGTTAAACTGCTGGCGCTCAGACTCTGGAATCAAATCCAGCCAATCCAATTTCAGTGCTTCATCAGCCTGCGCAATCATTGGCAGACACGCGGTGAGAACTAGTAACCATTTTTTCATTATCTTATATCCGTATTGTCATGCCGTCTGACAGAGACTGGCGATACGCGCGAAGCGCAGGGAACATCCCCACCAAAAATCCTGCCACCAGCACAATGCCAATGAGTGTCCATTCATGTGGACTCAAAAATGCAGCGGAAAGTTGCAATCCATATTGGCTCAGCACAAAAGGTGCAGCCAGATTAATCATTATCAGCAGTGCTGTCACGCCAGTGATAATACCTAATAGTGTCAGGAACAAGGCTTCACTGACCAGCAGGAAGAAGATATGTGCTGGCCTAGCCCCCATTCCACGCAGTATCGCCATTTCGCGTCGACGCTCATTCAGGCTGGTTAACAGGCTGGAAAGCATCCCCATCAACCCTGCAACCACAACAAAACCTGATACCACCAATAGCGCTTGCTCAGCCACCGACATCATGCCCCACAACTCATGCAGCGCAATCCCGGGCATAATGGCTGTTAGAGGTTCCTGTTTGTACTCATTGATGGTTCGCTGTAAAGCAAAAGTCTGAATGCGACTTTTTAGCCCGACCAGCAATGCTGTGATTTGTTCTGGTTGTAGGGAGTCTGGGTCAATATCTTCTGCTTTGATGCCTGTCCCCATTCGCGCGCCGCTTTCCCAGCCAATATGAATGGCTTCAATAGCCGGCAGTGATACATGTACGCTTCGATCTACGGGTGTACCGGTAGGTGCAAGAATGCCCGTTACTTTGAACGGAAGATTATCGTGTCGGGCAAAGCTCTTGTCGGCCAAACCATGGGCAATGACGACTTCGTCTCCCAACTTATAATTCAGCTTCTTGGCGACTTCTGAGCCGATCACTGTGTCGAACAACCCGTCAAAAGATGCACCTTCTTTGAAGGACAAAGGCTGTTTTTGGCCGTAACGGTAATACTTGAAATAGTCCTCCGTTGTGCCGACCACGCGGAAACCTCGGTGTGAGTCGCCCAATGAGATAGGAATGGACCAAGCTACCGCCGGATGACTTTTCACATCTTCGACACTTTGCCAATCAATATTGTTGGTCGCGTTGCCGATGCGAAATACAGAATAAAGCAGAAGGTTGACCTGACCAGAACGCGCACCCACGATCAAATCGGTTCCCGAGATGGTGTTGGCGAAACTTTCTTTGGCTTGGGTTCTTACACGCTCTACACCAATCAACAGCGCTACTGACACTGCAACAGTAAATATGGTTAGCAGGGCCGTTGCTTTACGGTTTCGCAAACTTTGGAGTGCTAATCGGAGAATAGCCATCTATACCACCTCCGTTTGAATCGCTGCGCGATTAAGCTCAGGTAGCGAAATAGAGCGATCGAAGTGCGATTCCAAAGAACTGTCGTGAGAAACAAACAACAGGCTGGAACCCGCGTTTTCACATTCGTTCATCAAAAGGGAAATAAACGCATTTCGGGTATCGGCATCCAGCGCGGAGGTAGGTTCATCTGCCAGCAGCAACGCTGGCTTTCCAATCAGAGCCCTCGCTGCAGCAACACGTTGCTGTTGACCAATGCTGAGATCGGTAACGGGTTTATTCAGGCAATTTTCCGGCAACGCCAATGCACTTAGCAGACGTTCGGCTTCTTGCTGCAAGTTACCCCCTGCCTTTTCTTTGCGCGCTTTGGAAAAACGACAAGGCAAGGTGACGTTATCAATCACTGAGAGATATGGAAGCAGGTTAAATTGCTGGAAGATATAGCCAAGATGATCAGCGCGAAAAGCATCACGCTTAGCGCCTTTTAATGCTGTTAAATCTGCTTCCTGAAAACGCAGTAAGCCTTCATCAGCAGTGTTGATGCCAGCAATCAGGCCAAGCAGCGTGGACTTACCACACCCGCTGGCACCTTTTAGAAATACACGCTCTTTGGCTTCGAGCGAGAAATGGGGAATATCAATTTGCCATTGTTCTTGGCCTAGCCACCTGAACCGGAGGTCTTCAATCAATAACATAAAATGCAAACCAGAGGCCCCCGAAGGGGCCTGAGTAATTAGAAACGGAATGTGGTTGAAGATGGCATTAGCTCGGTAGCCGCGACACCTTTGTCTGTCACTGCCTGAACACTGATCTTCTCGGTATTGCCAAATGCGGTAAACCAATCTGTCGTAATGGATTTAAGCTCAGCTGGCGATTTACAGTGGAAGGTATATTGTGCTGAAAACTCGCCATGTTGTGCTTTTCCATGCTCGTGATCATGGTCATGGTCATGGTCATCATGACCTTTATGCTCTTCATGTTTGTCATGGCTATGATCATCGTGTTTATCGTGATCATGGCCATGGTGATCATCATGGTCGTCGTGCTTATCATGATCATGGTCGTCATGGGCATGTTCATCGTGATCATGGTGACCTTCATGATCATGGTCGTGATGATCACCATGCTCTTCCTCACCCAAGGTGTGAGTGACCTGCTGTGCTTCTAGCTCACAACCGGCTTTTGAGTTAATCGCAAACAATGCACCCGGTTTTGCCAATGCAGCCACCGCTTTTTCAATGGCTGCTTTTTGTTCGGCATTTTCCGGTGCGTGCTCAAAACCTACCACGTCACTGCCTGGCGCGGTGATTTCTGCCAGAAGCTCATCTCCGTCTTGGGCAATATGCCACTCAACAACCCCATGTTGGTGAGCATCATGTTGACGAAATTCTTTATTTTCTGCAGTCGCTGCCGACGACACACCCAAAGCAATTGCACTCAGTGCAAACAAGTAGTTAGTACGCATAAATTCTCCAAAAATGAATGTTTAAATGTAGATGAATTAAATCAATAACTTTGGAGGGGAACGCGCATTTTGGGTGATAGATACGGTCGACAGAAGTGATGAGCCAATATTTGGCTGAACTGATGCCGGGGAGTGGGAGACTGGGACGAGTGCAGCACCAAATTCAATGGCAGGCATACCGAGTACACAAACTGCACATTCGTGATCCACTTTCTGGGTATGATGATGTTCGCCTTTGTGGTGCGCAACCGCAAAACCCTGCCAGCAGAAAAGAACAGCCAACAGCACAGGGAGTAATTTGCGGAATAAAAACAGCATGATCCGTCATCTACCTAAAGCAATAATGTTACAATATAACATTACAACACTAGGGATTTGAACGCCTGATTCGTACTAATTTGTAACAAGCGTAGGTCAGCGATATATCGCGAAGTGATAGTGACAACAACAACCACTTCCAAACAGCCAAAACGAAAGAAGCCCCATCTTTCGACGAGGCTTCAAATCGGGCCGCGCAGGCATGGCTCCCCTGATGGACTTGATCCGGGCCGCGCAGGTCAGCGACATATCGCGAAGCGACAATGACAACAACGACCAATTTCAAACAGATAAAACGAAAGAAGCCCCGTCTTTCGACGAGGCTTCAGATCGGGCCGCGCAGGCTTGGCTCCCTGCTGGACTTGATCCGGGCCGCGTAGGTCAGCGACATATCGCGAAGCGACAGTGACAACAACGGCCACTTTAAAACAGGCAAAACGAAAGAAGCCCCGTCTTTCGACGAGGCTTCAAATTTGGCTCCCCCTGCTGGACTTGAACCAGCGACATACGGATTAACAGTCCGCCGTTCTACCGACTGAACTAAGGGGGAA
>NZ_CANDOD010000013.1:0-176495 GCF_947387585.1 Grimontia sp. SpTr1 | reverse complement strand
AGCGTTTGTGGCGACTTTCTGCGGCGTTATCGGCTTCTCATGTAGGCTAGCTACACATCGAAGCCTCTGCCTTGCATAAAATCCCCACAAACTGCTGCAAAAATCATCACCAAAGGTCAACAGCCCCTTGAAGGAACTTCACTATGAACAATAAAATTGATACCAAAGCGCTGCTTGAGATTGACCGTCAGAACGTCTTTCATGCATCGACACACCTCAAACAATATGCGCACGGCGAGATGGCTGGCCGCATTATCACTAATGCCAAAGGCATTCGTATTCAGGATTCTGAAGGCGTTGAACTGATTGATGGGTTCGCCGGCCTGTATTGCGTCAACATTGGTTATGGACGCGAGGAAATGGCCGAGGCCATTTATGAGCAGGCTAAAAAGCTCGCCTATTATCACACCTATGTCGGCCACACTAACGAAGCGTTGATCACCCTTTCCGAGCGTATTCTGAAAATGGCTGGCCAAGGCATGAGTAAGGTGTATTACGGCATGTCTGGTAGCGATGCGAACGAAACTCAGCTCAAACTGGTGTGGTACTACAACAACGCACGTGGGTTGCCAGAGAAGAAGAAAATCATCTCCCGTGACCGTGGTTATCATGGTTCGAGTATCGCGTCAGGTTCATTGACTGGTCTTCCTCTGTTCCATGCACATTTTGATCTGCCGCTCGAGCGTATCAAACACACCCTCGCACCCTATTACTATCGCCGCGAAGACGATGGAATGACAGAGCGGGAATTTTCGAAACATTGCGCTGACGAGCTTGAAAAAATGATCCTCGCTGAAGGCCCAGAGACAGTGGCAGCGATGATCGGTGAGCCTTTGTTAGGAACGGGTGGTATTGTTCCACCGCCGGAAGGCTACTGGCAGGAAATCCGCAAGGTACTGGATAAGTACGACATTCTGCTGATTTCGGACGAAGTGGTTTGTGGCTTTGGTCGTCTGGGCGCGGATTTCGGTTCGATCATGTACGACATGAAACCGGACTTAATCACCGTCGCTAAAGGTCTCACATCCGCTTATCAACCACTATCTGGTGTGATGGTTGGTGAGCGTGTTTGGAAAGTGCTGGAAGATGGCACTGACCAGTGGGGCGCGATTGGCCATGGTTACACCTATTCCGGCCATCCACTCGGCGCTGCGTCGGCACTATGCAATCTCGATATTATCGAGCGTGAAAACCTGACCGCCAATGCACGGGATACGGGTGCTTACTTCCAGCAGCAAATGCAGGCAACATTTGCCAACCATCCATTGGTAGGTGACAGCCGCGGAATTGGCTTGCTGCATGCGCTGGAGTTTTCCAGCAACAAATACAAACGCGAGCACTTTGACCCTAACCTCAAAGTAGGTCCACAAATCGCGGCGGCCTGCATGGAGCAAAGGCTGATTGCACGGGCAATGCCACATGGCGATATTCTGGGATTCGCGCCACCTTTGGTGGTCGACCGTGGAGACATTGATGAAATCGTCGCCCGCGCCAAGAAAGCCATTGATAAAGTCACCGACAACTTGGTGAATAATGGCAGTTGGAAAGCCGCATAGACGAAAAAAGCCCCTTTCGGGGCTTTTTCTTTATTACATACTACCCACTAAACCGCAGGAGCGAGTTCCGCCTCTTTCACTTTCTTCGGCGGCTTAATGCCAAACAGGATAGAGAACATCACGGGAACCACAATCAGCGTCAGAATGGTTGCGAAACCAAGACCCGCCATAATGGTGATCGCCATCGAGCCGAAGAAGGCATCAAACATCAATGGGATCAAACCCAGAATGGTTGTCAGCGCCGCCATGCTCACTGGACGAACACGGCTTACCGCACTGTCTACAATCGCCTGATAGGGCTCTTTGCCCGAATCCAGCTCGAGGTTAATTTGGTCAAGCAGTACGATACCGTTCTTCAGGATCATTCCGCTTAAGCTCAACAAGCCAAGGAACGCGGTAAAGCTAAATGGCATATTCCACAGCAACAAACCAAACGCCACACCGATAATCGACAACGGCACCGTAAACCAGATGACTAACGGCTTTTTCAGTGAATTGAACAGTAGCATGGTGATAACAAACATCAGCAAGTAGCCCATCGGCAACGAGCCAAATAGCGAATCCTGCGCATCCTTAGATGACTCGTACTCACCACCCCAGCTAATCTCATATCCTGCTGGCAATTCCAGAGCCATCACCTGCGGTTGGATACGGCTCAACAGTGCTGCCGGCGTGTCCTCACTCAGAATGTCATGGTCTGCCAATACCGTCAGTGTGCGTTTGCGGTCACGACGCTTGATCAGTGGCTCTTCCCAAGTCAGCTCAACACCATCAATGATCTGATCGATTGGCACATAAGCTTGCAGAGACGGGCTCCAAATCGTCGCGTTCTGAATCGATTCGAAGTCGACACGCTCATTCTCTGGTAGACGGCCAACAATCGGCAGGATGTCTGTACCATCGCGAAGCTGACCAATCGCCGCACCACCAAAAGTCATTTGAAGGGTATTCGACAAATCTTCTTTCGAGATACCTAGACGGCGTGCCTTGGACTCATTAAACACGGGCACCAACTCTTTGGTGCGCTCACGCCAGTCATGGCGAATGTTTCTCGCGCCCGGATCGGTATGAAGAATGTCTTCCACCTGTACTGCGATTTCACGCAATACCTGCGGGTCTGCACCCGTGATACGGGCTTCTATTTTGGAAGCCGGAGACGGTCCAAACTCAATCAGCTTGAACTGGAATGTTGGTGTATCAAATTCCCGTGGAAGCTCTGCGTTAAGTTGCCGCAATACCACGAACATGTTTTCCCGGTCCGTCGCACGGATCTGGATCTGTGCATAGGCTTCATAGCTTTGTTCTGGCTGATAAGTCAGCGCAAAACGCTGCAAACCCTGACCCACAGAAGACGACACAAAATCAATGTGGTCTTGTTTACGAACGTAATCCTCAACTTTTTTGGTTTCTTCAATTGTCTTGCGGATATCTGTGCCTTCCGGCATCCAAAGATCGACGTAGAACATTGGCGTGTTTGACGGCGGGAAGAACTGTTGTTTTACCATGCCGAACGCCATCACCGCTGCCACCAACAAGGCGATCATGCCTGCCACTGTGAGCCAGCGGAATCGCATCGCCAGCTTCAGCGACCAACCAAACAGGGTGAACAACCAACCTTTGTACGGGTCAACATCTTCGCTTTCTGCGTCTTCTTCTTTGAGCAACAGATTCGCGAGGAAAGGGGTAATAGTCAGCGCCGTTACCCAACTCAGGAACAGTGAATAACACAGTACCCAGAATAGCGAGCCCATGAACTCACCCGTCGCGTCTTCCGAAAGACCAATCGGAGCAAAAGCCGTAATCGCAATCACAGTTGCGCCAAGCAGAGGCCATTGTGTCTGCTTAACAATGTCAGCCGCCGCCTGCACACGAGTGCGCCCTTTCTTCAGACCAACCAATATGCCTTCGACCACCACGATGGCGTTATCCACCAGCATACCGAGAGCAATTATCAGCGCGCCCAGTGAGATGCGGTGAAGTTCAATTTCGTTGTAATCCATCAGGATGAAGGTACCGAACACAGTCAACAGCAGCACAAGGCCGATGATGATCCCGCTTCGCATCCCCATGGCGAACAGCAGCACGATGATAACAATCGCCACCGCCTGTCCCAGACTCACTACAAAGTCCTGAACCGAGGCATCAACTTCTGCCGCTTGGTTATAGAAGTGGTTCAATTCGA
Organism: Grimontia sp. SpTr1; assembly: GCF_947387585.1. Lineage (NCBI taxonomy): Bacteria > Pseudomonadati > Pseudomonadota > Gammaproteobacteria > Vibrionales > Vibrionaceae > Grimontia > Grimontia sp. SpTr1. The sequence goes on along the minus strand of NZ_CANDOD010000013.1, from coordinate 172,757 downwards.
TACCAACAGGTTTGAGCGACTCCAGACGTTCAAGTTCAGCATCCAGTCTTTGCCCTACTTCCACCACGTTCACACCAGAGGCAAACGAGATACCAATGTTGATCGCTGGCTTACCGTTGAAGCTGATGACATTGCCCGGCTTTTCCTGAATACCTCGAGATACTGTCGCCACATCTTTCAGGCGAATCAAATTGCCGGTGTCACGGCCGTGAATGATCAGATTTTCCAGCGCTTCTACTGAGGTCAAAGTACCACTTGGTCGAATCACCAGACTTTCACCACTCACCATGACTTCACCGGAAGAGACGACATTGTTCTGGCGATTGAGCAGAGACGAAACCGTGGTCATATCCAAATCCAGAGCAGCAAGTCGGTCGAGGGAAATCTCAACAAACAGCATCTCTTGCTGGTCTCCCGCGATCGACACCTTGCCCACACCTTCGACCAGTTCTAGGTCTCGGGCTAGGTAATCGGCATAGCGCTTTAGCTCAACATAGTCGTAGCCATCGCCGGTGAGCATCAGCATCACGCCGAACACGTCACCAAAGTCATCGATGATAGAAAGTGAACTCACGCCGCTCGGAAGAGAGGGTTGAAGATCGTTAATCTTACGGCGCATTTCATCCCAAATTTGCGGGAGTTCATCCGGGCCGTAATCCATCTTCATCGACACCATTAACTGCGACATACCGCTTGAGGATGTGGACGTAATTTTGTCGATGTAAGGCAATCGACGGATCTCTTTTTCCAGCGGATACGTCAGTTCTTCTTCGACTTCTTTTGGTGTCGCCCCCGGATAAGTCGCGACTATCATGGCATCTTTAATCGTAAACGCAGGGTCTTCGAGTCGTCCCAAATCAAGGAAAGAGAACACACCACCAACCGCGAGGATGACGATGAAAAGCCAGCTGATGACTTTATTTTTTATTGAATATTCAGCGATGTTCATCCGTTACTTTTCTCCGTCGCCTCAACCTTTTTACCCTCACGCAGTTTGCGCAGGTTTGAGTTCACCAGAATGTCTCCCTCAGAAATGCCAGACGCCACAATGGCCCCGTCACCTGTCACTTCTGAAACGGCCACTTCAATGCGATTGACCTGATCGTCTTTGAGTTTCCACACATAGAAGCGACCCTTCTCGTCTCCGGCTTGAAGTACCGTCATCGGCACTTTGTAGCCATCAACCGCCAAGATACCGGCCTGCACCATATCGACAGATACAGTTGCCGTCGTACCCGGTAAAATTTCAGGTGAAACCTGTGCCATGGAAAGCCACATTTCGTAGCTACCCGTTTGTTCGTTCGGTTCGCTGGTGTGTTCGAGATAACGCATTTGGTAAGCACCATCGATGCCGGAGAAGGTCACCTGCGGTGTGTAAGGAATGCGTTCGCCGGTTGGGTTGATCATCGACAGCAGGTTGTCAGAAAGCTCAATCTGCACATAGACCTTGTCGTCCTGATACAGGTTCACCACTGGTTCACCCGCCTGAACGCGCTCAAAGCGCTCTTTTGGCACATCAGAAACCGTGCCTGTGAATGGCGCTTTGAGCTCGGTGTATTTCAACTGATTTTGCGCTAAAGCAAACTGGGCTCGGGCTAATTGCGCATTGGCTTGTAGCTCATCGAGTTCGGCTTCGGAAATCATTTCGTTTGAACGTAGACCGCGTCCACGTTCAAGCTGTCGGGAAGCCAGAGTGTATCGCGCTTTCGCATCGTTGTAAGTTTGCCGGACGGCGTTGTCGTCGAGACGTGCAATCAACTGACCCGCTTCTACATGGTCTCCGGCTTTCACATAAACTTCGCGAAGTTCGCCTGTGCTTCGAAACGCGATAGGCGTTTTTTCCGCAGGCACTACTTCCCCTTTAAAGGTACGAAATTGGTTCTTCACGGGGGCATCAACCTGCACGGTCGACACATATAGAGGTGACGCCTTCACGTTCTGTTCTTCAGTCTGACAACCCGTCAGCATAAGCGCGCCAATCATGGCGGCAGTGAGTGTCTTTACTTTCATCAAATCCCTTCCTCACGTTCCCATGCTTTTACTTCCTGACCTTCATGAAGCGTTTCTACACCGGCGACAACCACCAGATCTTTTTCATCCAGACCAGAGAGAATCTTGCCTTGTGGCGTCAGGGATACTTCCGCTTTTGCAACGCGATGGGTAGATGGGTTCATCACCCAAACTGTCCCCTCATTGCCATTGCGACTGACCCACGCAGTGTCAGGCAAAGAGAGTTGTAGACCTGCTTCTGCACGCGCGATGTGTACTTGCCCTGTCATGCCGCTCAATAAGTTACGGTGTTCAGGACGAACGACAGTCATGGTCGCTTGATAGGTATTGGTATCGGTATTTGGCTGGGTCGAGATTTCTTTGAATACGCCTGGGATTTTTACGTTGGGTTCGCTATCCAGAGAAAGCCACATGGTTTGGGCTGACAGGTTGGCAATCCCCATTCTCTCCACAAAGCTGACTGGCATAGTGAAAGACACATCCAGCTTCGCATTGTCGATGATGTTCAGGATTTGCTGTTTCGCGGCAACTACTTGACTCGGTTTGACGAAGGTGTAGGAAACGACACCATCAAACGGCGCTACCAACTGGGTGTACCCCAGCTCAGTTCTGGCTTGCTCATAACGGGCGCGCTCCGCTTTGTAGTTGGTTTCCGCCTGCTCATACACATCAGTGCTCACCAACTTTTTCGCGTAAAGGCGCTGAGAGCGTTCCCATTGAGTGCGCGCCAGTGAATAGCTGGCTTTCGCTGAATCCAGAGATAAAGCCAGATCACTGTCATCCAGCGTTGCAAGCACATCGCCTTTAGCAACGCGCTGTCCCATTCGCACATTCAGTTGCTGGACTTCACCACCCACCTGAAAAGAAAGCTGTGCACGGTTTGTCGCATCAATTTCAGCCAGGAAGTTATCCGAACTGGAGAGCACATAATCTTCCACTGCCAAAAGCTTTACAGGCTTCACTGGCATAGGTTCCGGCGTTTCAGACACAGCTTCATTGCATCCTGACAACAATCCCACCATGACAAACAGGGCAAGGACATTTCCGAGGGTGCGTTTCATTCGTTGATATCGCACAACACTCACTCCATAGGTTTATATTACACACCTGTGCAGTATAAGACTGAATACGAACAGATCAATATATTTTCCACGTGTATAATAAAAATATTGGAGTCCTTTTCTGGGATCTGGTAAATATGCACAGTGTTTTAGGGGAAACTGCAGACAGATATGCAAGAACGAAAGCAAGGCCGTCGTAGTGCGGAAGCAGCAGAACAGACGAAATGCGACATTCTCCATGCAGCAGCAGACATGTTTGCCGAGCAGGGTTTTGAGCGCGTATCACTTAGAAATATCAGCGAAAAAGCAGGTGTTTCACACAGTCTGATCCGCCATCACTTCGGTAGCAAAGAGCAGATCTGGCAAGCAGTAAGTGACGGTATGGATGACTTCATGCAACGTTACATTACCGCCATCATCAACTATCTTCCCGAGTCATACACCAGCGCCCAACGCGTCTATCACTTTCTGTCTTACATGAGTGCATTTACGCTGGTTCACCCTCGCCCAATCCAGTTTATTGCAGACGCAGTCCGACAGGACGACGACGCATTGTTGCGTTACTTCCTGCGCTCAAAAGATGAGTTTTCCGCCGCTTTCTCTTCGCTGTTTGATGAATACAACCGCGATAATCCAGAAAAGCCCGTCGATATGTGGGAAATGAAATGGCAGATGCTGCAAACCGTTCATGCCGCTACCAGCCTGCGCCCAATGATGGAAGAAACCTGGCCTGAGTGCGGTAATGACCAAGACAAGCTGCTACTTAAGCATTGGTCGCTTTATAACCGCATTATTGCTATGCAATTGGCCATTTCTGCTGATGAAATGATCAATGTAGAGTCGTTAAGCACTCTGATTTTTGACGTACCCTGCCACGTCTAGAAATACAGTCACCACACATCGCTGGCCGGGAAATAAACCGTCAAGCGCGCCTAGATTTTTTGATATTTTTTCAAATAGTTAGAAAGCACACCCTCTTCAAAATCAGCCTAGTCTTTACTCATACTTTGCGCCCAATTCCAGCCTATCATTAGGTCCAATTTTCTCTCATTTTTAAGTCCAACCATATTCCAGTGTTTGCCCTGATGTTAAAAAGCACTCGATTGACTGAGGTTGGGCAACAACAAGCAAAAAAATACGAACTTGTGCCCGACTGACATTGGATGATTTGACCTCATTAAGGAGAGGCTTCAATGGCTGATATTATTGGCGCAACAGGACAAGATTTTATTTCAGGGACGAACGAAGCGGATCGTATTACTGGCTATGCCGGTAACGATATTCTTTTAGGACAAGGTGGCGATGATGTGATTTACGGTGACGGTGAAGTCACTGATGGCTCACAGCAAAGCGAAGGCAGCGATATCACCTTCGCTGACAACGATGGCCTATATGACATCAGTGACACCACGCAAGTCACACTCAACCTTTCAGATTTCACTCACAGCACAGGCTACAACACGAGCATCGGTTACTACATTACCGACGCGGAAGGTAATGTCATTAAGTCTGTTGTTATCGCACCAAACGTGAAAGATCTTGAATCGCTTGAAGTGAACATTGACACCCTCGGCGGCGCGAATCTCGGCACATTCATTATCGTCGATGGCAGCTCAAAAGGTTTTGAAGCCGGTGACGTCGATTTCAACTTCGACGGCAGCAAGCCTGTCGTTTCACAAACAACAGCCACGGGCACGGTTTCCACTGACTGGGTTTACTTTTCACAGCAAGATGTGAATCAGGACAGTAAAGATCACAAAGCTATTGTCGGTAATCGCGAGTCATGGGAAGACATGTACAACCTCGGCGATAACGACAAAAACGACACCGCATACAACCTATCGCTCACCAAGACTGTCGCAACCGATGGCCGTATTACGACCACTGATGGCACCTATGATGTGTATGGTAAATCGAGTGTCTGGATTTCAGCGACTTTTCTCACAGCACGGGTTTCCACAGCAGTATCGGTTACATGTTGCAAGACGCGGACGGCAATATCATTGGTTCTTACGTTGCCATTTCGAATGTAAAGCAAATGCATGAGCACGACTTGGGTGAGAGCCTGAAACTCGACATCGATACGGAAGGTGCGGTTTCACTCAGTACTTTCCTGATCGTTGACGGCGCAAGCAAAGGCTTTGATATCGGCGCTGTTGATATCGACCTCTCGGGCAGCATCCCAACCGTGTCGCAAGGTAAACATCAAACAGACTGGATTTACTTCTCCAACCAATCGCTGAACAAAGATGGTCATGACCACATGCTGGAAGGCGGTAACCGTTTTTACTGGGAAGACCTCAACAATCTCGGTGACCACGATTTTGGAGACACGGTTTACAACCTGGATGTCTTTGAAAACACCACACCTCCTGAGTTTGTGGATAAATCCTCTGGCTTGTATGACATTGCCGGTGAAACTGAAATTACCCTGAACTTCTCTGAGTTCACTCACAGCACAGGCTTCCACAATAGCGTTGGTTACTACATCCTTGATGAAGACGGGAATGTGGTTAAAGCCGTTGTTGTTGCGCCGGACGTTAAAAACGTTGAATCACTGATTGTTGATGTGGAAACCGAAGGCGGCGTAGAGCTGGGGACTTTCCTGATCGTTGACGGTCACAAAAAAGGCTTTGAAGCAGGCACTGTAGACCTGAGTTTTGATGGTGACAAACCCGTCGTGACGCAAACCACTGAGACCGGCACTGTCCATGCTGATTCTAACTGGCTGTATTTCTCTGACAGCAGTGAAAACGCAGACGGTAAAGAGCACAAGGCGATTGTCGGCAACCGTGAAGCATGGGAAGACTGGCACAATCTGGGCGATGATGACAAGAATGACACCGCCTACACGCTGGATATTCAGAAAGGCTCACAAACACCATCCGTTCAAAGCCCTGATAGTACTAACAACACCTCATACAGCTACGACGATTTGATTTCTGGCGGTGATGGCAATGACACCATCTACGGTGGATTGGGCAACGACACCATTTACGGCGGCGCTGGCGAAGACCGTATTTTTGGTGACAACCAAGGCGGAAAAGAAGTGCAAGCCGTTGAGCCTGCACCAGCTACCCGTTTGAAGGGAGATGAAGGTAGCTATGATGTCTCTGGTTCAAGCAGTGTCACGCTTGATTTCAGTGATTTTTCACATGGCACCGGATACCAAAACAGTATTGGTTACATGCTGAAAGACGCCGATGGAAACATCATCAATGCTTATATTGCTATCGCTAACGTTAAGCACATGGGCGACAGCTATGTACTGGATATCGATACCGAAGGCGCGGCATCACTGAGCACTTTCATCATCGTTGATGGTGCATGGAAAGGCTTCGACATTGGTGAAGTGTCTATCGAAATCTCCGACGCCGCAGTCCCTTCTGTTGCTCAAGGTAATGTTCACACGGACTGGATTTACTTCTCAGACGAATCGCTGAACAAAGATGGAAAAGACCATCTGGCTGAGGGCGGTAACCGCTTCTACTGGGAAGACCTGAACAACCTGGGCGATCATGATTTTGATGACACAGTTTACAACCTGAACGTGTTCGATAACTCATCAGCACCGGAGTTTGCTGACACGCCAGACGGCATGTACGACATCAGTGGCGAATCAACTGTTACCCTGAACTTCTCAGAGTTTGCTCACAGTACTGGCTACAAGAGCAGTATCGGTTATTACATCCGCGATGAAGACGGCAACGTCATCAAAGCGGTTATCGTTGCCCCAAATGTCAAAGACGTGGATTCACTGATTGTGGATGTAGACACGGAAGGCGGTGTTGAACTCGGCACTTTCATCATCGTCGATGGCCACCACAAAGGCTTTGAAGCTGGTGAAGTGAACTTCGACCTTGATGCCTACAAGCCAATCGTTTCCCAAACCACGGAAACTGGCACAGTGAAAACTGACTGGGTCTATTTCTCTGAAACAGAGGAAAACGCAGACGGTAAAGATCACAAAGTCAATGTGGGCAACCAGGAAGCCTGGGAAGACTTGTGGAACCTTGGCGACAAAGACATGAACGACACCGCGTACACGCTGGATGTCGTGAAAGGCTCTGAGTCGAACGGCCTAAATGGCGGTGTTTCTTCAGTCACCTACAACGACAATATCTACGGCGGTGCAGACAATGACACCATTCAGGGTGGTCTGGGTGATGATGTTATCCGCGGCGAAAGCGGTGATGACCTGATTTATGGTGACACAGGTATTCAAAGCGATGACCTACACACCACTGTATTGCAGAAAACGCGTATCACCACCGAAAACGGCTCGTATGACATTGCTAACCAAGACACCATTGAGCTCGATTTCAGCGATTTCAGCCATGGCACAGGCTACCAGAGCAGCGTGGGCTACATGCTGCATGACGCTGATGGCAACGTGATCGGAGCCTATGTGGTCATCGCAAACGTTAAGCAAATGCACGAGAAAGATCACGGTGAAAACCGCGTGATTCAAATTGAGACCGAAGGCGCAGCAAGTCTGAGCACCTTCCTGATCGTTGATGGTGCTTGGAAAGGTTTTGATGTGGGTGAAGTTGCGCTGAACCTTTCCGATATTTCCAATCCGATCGTTTCTCAAGGTACTGTGCACACTAACTGGGTGTACTTCTCGGAAGCTTCCCTGAATCAGGATGGTAAGGACCATCATCTGGAAGGCGGCAACCGCTTCTACTGGGAAGATTTGAAAAACCTTGGTGATCATGACTTTGACGATACCGTCTACAACCTCAACGTTTCGACCGTTGAAACCGTCAAGGTCGATGTTGATCCTTCTCTGGCAAGCGGTAACGATGCCATCGACGGTGGTGACGGTGACGACACCATCTACGGCGAAGGCGGTGATGACATCATTTTCGGTGGCGCAGGTAACGACGTGCTGTTTGGCGGCGCGGGGGACGATTTCATTTACGGCGGTGACGGCGACGATATCCTCCAAGGCGGCCTTGGCAGCGACAGCCTTTATGGCGGCGCGGGTAACGACTACCTTCAGGCGGGTTACGAAGATGACTTCGCACTGGATGGTGGCACAGGCATGGATATCTACGTGGGCAGTGAAGGTAATGACACCCTTTACTTCGACCAGGAAGACTTCTCTGACCTGAACTTCCTGAAAGAGAACGGCAACATCTACATCGGTGACCGTGGCTTCGACAAATTGATTGTGGAAGGCGACGCCAATGTTGATTTCACTGGTGTGACGTACGGTTTGACCTCAGGCCTCAAGCCGATTGCACAGGTAGAAGCTGTGGTAGCTGATGAAGGCAATCAAACAGTCACTGCCAATGCTTTCGCCATTCAAGCACAGTCAGACCCGTTCCAGTCAGCGTCTTTGGTTAACCCTGGCGATTGGAATGGTTTCGTTGCTTACCTTGGTGAAGGTGATGATGCGTTCAATCTGGATGCGAAAGGCTGGGTTTACGACTCTGCTTCCGCACCAACAGCGGAACTATCTGCTGAGATGATTAACTTCATGGGACTCACCGACGCCCAAGCTGACGAACTGGATGCGTATGTCTTTGAGAGCTCGACTGGTTCGACGATCACCATCTGGACGGACGCTGAAGACGTGGCATTAAACGGTAATGACTTGTTAGGATTTGGTTCACTGTCTTAAGTCAACGAGTTAAACCAACAAACCCGGCCAGTGGCCGGGTTTTCTTTTTCTAAAAAAGTAAAGTATTAGTTCAGAAAGCCTATACCGTCCTCTCACACTTTTCGCCCAGAACTGTTTGATATACCATTCAATTTCCGCCGATATTTCCCCTAACGCCTATACCAGTATTGTCTCGGGGTTTAAAATAAGCCCTTCGATATTGACTGGGCTGTTTCTTCAATACGATGGCCTTCTAGCCCAAATCAATGTCTTCTATCCTGCCCCTCTAAAGGGGCAATTTTTTTCAAGCTAGTCTGCGATTTGATGAAAACTCGAGAAAGTCATTCGCTGCCAGTGAACGCGAAAAGTACCAACCTTGAACCTTAATATCGTGTTTTCGGGCGACGTAGCTGTACTGCTCTTCGGTTTCCACACCTTCCACAATGATTTTCATGCCAAGCTCGTTGGCAATGGCGATTAATCCATTAAAGACTTTTTGGCCTCTGTCATTTGTCAAAGCGAGAACGAAGCTCCGGTCAATTTTCAGCGCATCGATATCAAAGCGGTTGAGATAGCTCAACGAGCTGTATCCAGTGCCAAAGTCATCAATATGGACGGACGCCCCCACTTTATGCAGACGACGAATGGACTCTCCCACCATTTTTTCATTGCCCAGCAAGGCGTCTTCTGTAATTTCAAAGTGGATTAAGCCTGGCACACTGCTTATCCGGTTCACTATCCTGTCTATCCGGCTTTTGTTTGTCAGCGTATCCGCTGTGATGTTCACGCTGATCGGTATTTCCAATCCCTGCCCCATCCAGATATGGCATTGATCGACACATTTATCCACGACCCACATGTCGATATCACTCAGCATCTTGGCCTTTTCAAAGAACGGAAGAAACTCACCGGGCAGCTCGACGTTGCCATCCTCATCTTTGACCCGGATAAGTGCTTCTACTCCCACTACCCTGCGGGTTTCGCAGCTGATTTGAGGCTGAAACTCCAAGAAGAATTCGCGGTGAGAGAAAGATTCCATGTGCAGTTGTGTCACTTCAATCTCTCTGAGACGAAGCAAAGATTCTCTGACCGGATCAAAAGAGAGGACATAGGCCTCTTCTTCCTTACGGGTATACGTCGTATCAAGAGAAGGCAGATAGACATTCTGTTTGCTCGCCTCTTTCTCCTGCATTTTTAAAAACGGCAGATAGACAAAGATATTCATCACCACAATGGCGATCTGAAAAGCCACTGCCGCTAAATCTCCGCCAGTTGCAATGTACGCGTTGATCACGACCGGACTGGTGAGCGGCGCCAAGGTGTAAGGCACCGTGACCAAGCCAGTCTGCAATACCAAAACCGCCACCCACATGTTAATCAGAGGTGTGAGTAAGAAAGGTAAAAACAGACGTAGGTTAAATATGATGGGCAAGCCAAACAACAGCAGTTCGTTGATATTGAACAGTCCAAGCGGAATGCTTGTCAGCGCGATCAGGCGCATTTTGGTGTTCTTAGAGAAGATCAGCACCGCAATGGCAAGCCCGAGCGTGGAGCCTGCTCCGCCAACAAAGACAAACAATGCCATGGTCGAAAGGTTCATCACGTTGGGTGCTTCACCCCCTGCCATCACCGTGCTGCGGTTGACTTCCAACGCATGAACCAGAGGCTCAACAAGTGGTGTCAATGCATAGTATCCGTGGATGCCCAGAAACCAAAACACGGAGTTCAAAGTGGTGAAAATCGCACCTGATTCAATGGGTTCATTTTCGAAATCTGTGTTGTGTAACGTTTGCAGCATGATTTCGACATCGAACAGGTGGTAAACCCAAGACAACCCCATCGCCACCAAGGCAACAAAGCCCGCAACGATGACACCGGGAAGCATCAAATTCATCGAGTCTTTTACAGGTTTTCCGGCTATTTCGCTGTTGAGGATGCGAGTCCACCGGAAGCGTTTAGTCTTTGAAAGCAGAGGCACAGCGTAGAGCGGCAAAGTTAAACCGACGAAGAGCAACAAGGTATCCACGGCTTTGTCGTCACCGCCCATGACTTGCGCAGTCACAGCAACGTAAGCCATGTTCAGTATGACCACCGGCGGCCTCGCCAATCGCCAGTAAATCGCATACATCGAGCTAATCGATGCTGCAAAAAAATAGGGATAGAGCTCAACGAGCATCGCGGAGAGTTCAGTCAGGTTCGCTTGCAGTGTTGGCGCATAGAACCCGAAGAAATCGAGCAGACTGGAAATGAACACCAATGTGTTGGAAAGGATCAGGCAAGGCACCAACCACAACATGCCATCGCGTAACGCGCGTAATGGGCTCCAGACGCCTTCAACGGATAGAGATATAAACTTGGTGAATAGATGTCTTGTAGCGTTATTGTTGTTCATCCAGCACACACCAACTTTTTTAGAACGAACTTGATGGAAAAAGAACCATCTCCCGGATTCCTAAAATGATTTCATGCACAACAACGTCATGTGCAACATTTTTACGAGTCCGGTGGTAAAGCTATACGACAATGCATAAAAAGAAAAATAGGCAAGACTATATATTCATAGAGACTGCCTCCCCCTCGCATAAGTGATACAAAAATTAAGCCTTGTACAAGTTTTTGTGGTTCCTATCTCGCCCAATTCTCATGGCACGTGTACAGGAAGTGTAAATCTTGCTCCACACTATCAAACGACCCAATCTACTGTTCAATCTCGACTTTCAGACCTGATTTCCGCATCTTGTGCCCTGTTTTTCGCTGCTCTTTTCTTTTTGGCGGCGACCCAAGGAAGGAATCTACATCATGGATAAGGAACATAGTCTGAGAGAAAACCTGTTGGCATTGTTGCTCGGCAGTGCGCTCGTTTCTCTTGGCGTCATCTTTTTTAATAAGGTCGGGCTACTGACTGGTGGTACAGCAGGACTCGCCATCTTCCTGACCAAAGTCAGCACTTTCAGTTTCGGGCAAATATTCTTCGTTCTGAACCTGCCGTTTTACATTCTTTCTGTCATGCGAATGGGTTGGCGATTCACTCTCAACACCTTTATCGCAGTGACCATTGTTTCTGTCGCTGTCGATCATCTTCACCACGTCATTGAAATTGCGCGCATCGACCCTTTCTATGCTGCGATTCTGGGCGGCGGGTTAATTGGTATCGGTATGTTGGTGATCTTCCGACATAAGATGAGTCTGGGTGGATTCAACATTCTCGCCCTTTATTTGCAGGAACGTTTCGGCATCCGCGCTGGAAAGGTACAAATGGCGCTGGACTGCACTATTGTGGTGATGTCGCTGTTTATTGTTGATTTCTGGTTAATCGCCTTGTCTGTCGTTGGCGCTATTTCCACCAATCTGATACTGGCAATGAACCACAAACCAGGCCGTTATCAGCCTAAACCTCAAACTGCGTGAACCAGAGAATAAAATCAGAAAGCCGCCAAACTTGGCGGCTTTCTTGTTTCTGTTTTTTGCGTAACTAATAGAAACTGATAGGAAGATAGAAATCGAGTTCGAACCGTTCATCTTCATTAAGAAAATGATTCTTATGATAATGAACGTATGCTGGTGTCGAGTTCAGTTTGAACCCAGAAGCTGGAAGCCATTGTTCCAACACCTTACTGATTTGTGGCAGCAATTCTCCGTAAACGCCCGTTAGCCTGAATACCGCGTGCAATCCTCCGGGAATCACCAGTTGATTCACCACCCCACGCACTTTGATGGGCTTATCAATGGCAATGCAGGCAACATAGCGGCATTTATCCAGTTCAACCCAAGCTGGATTGGAGTGATGCAAACCAAACTGAATACTGTCATCCCGTCCTTCTGCGTTCGCCCAAGCTTTCATTACACGCCAAGCGTTCTTAATCGAGCGGTTGTAACCAACATGGCGCACATATGCTGCGAAACGCTCCGGCACTTCGACAATTTTGGGTTCCGGTAGTTGTCGGGTTGATACTCTGTGATAACCCGCCGCCACTTCAGGATCGCGTAAATAAGGCTTCTCATCCCCTTCCAGTTCATGTTTACGCCACTCTCCCGGCGCGACATGAAAAGTCGCTTTGAACGCGCGGCTAAAAGAGGACACCGAATTAAAGCCACATTTATTGGCAATCTCTAGTACGGATGATCCTGCATCGAACATCAACTGATTCGCTGCATACTCCATACGCGTTCTTCGGATGTACTGATGAATAGACTCACCTACCACACTCTTAAAAATACGGTGAAAGTGTTGCTCTGAATACGCGGCTACATCAGCCAGCTCCTTTGCAGGTAAGTCACGGCTGATATCTTTGTGAATGTAATAGAGCACATCATTGATGCGCGAAATATGCTGTTGGCTCATTAATGGAAATAGCATAAATGGACATGTTTAAGAGCATAAACAGACATACGAAAACAATCAACGAGGAGTAATATGATTCAATCCCCTTAATTGGGCCAATAATAAAAACTCAATCAGGTGCAAACATGGAAATCGCTAAGTCTCTTCAACAGACCCCGTCTTCGTACATTCGTGAAATTCTTGCTGCAGCATCAGATAAGAATGTTATTTCACTGGCAGGTGGTTTGCCTGATGAAAAGACATTTCCCATTGATCTGATGAAGCCATCACTCGAAACCCTTTCTGAGATGCCAGAAGTCTTTCAATACGGTGCCACCGCAGGTTATACGCCGCTGTTGAATTTCCTGACTGATTACTTCCAACTGCCTGATACACACATTGCGATGGCTTGCACCGGTTCACAGCAAGGACTCGACCTGATTGCCCGTGCTTACGTGAACCCTGGCGATAAAGTTGTAATGGAAGCACCTAGCTATCTGGGTGCAATGCAGGTATTCGGACTGGTTCAGGCAGACATCGTGACGGTTCCGCAAACCGAGTTCGGCCCGGATATCGAAGCCTTGCGCACTGTTTTCTATGAACAGTCACCCAAAATGTTTTACGCGGTACCAGATTTCCACAACCCAACGGGTGTGTGTTGGTCACTGGAAACCCGTAAACAGGTTGCAGCGCTCTGCGAGCAATACAATGTGGCCCTGATTGAAGATGCGCCATACCGCGAATTGCGTTTTTCAGGTGAAGCGATTCCTCTGGTTTCTGATTTCTGTCCGCAGCACTCAATCGTGCTGCGTTCATTCTCTAAAATTGCTTCTCCTGGTCTTCGTGTAGGTATTGTGAGCGGCAAACGCAGCTACCTGGAGCCGCTTATCAAAATCAAACAAGGTGCAGATCTGCACTCAAGCGTGCCAATGCAGGCGCTTTTGCTGGGTCTACTGAAGCACGACAACTTTGACTACCACATTGATACGATTCGTACGCTTTACAAATCGCGCTACGAAACATTGTATTCAGAATTGCAAGATAAGTTGCCGGAAGGTTGTGAAATTAAGCCTGTCGATGGTGGTATGTTTGTTTGGGTCACCCTGCCAAGCTGTGACACCTTCGAGTTGGCAAAAGAGCTATTAAAAGACGGGGTAGCTGTGGTTCCAAGCCCGGTATTCTATCCGCAACCTGAAGCAGCAAAAGCGGCACTTCGCCTGAACTTCACTAACGCAACACCAACAGAATTAGCTGAAGCGGTAAGTCGCTTAGCGAGCGGGCTAACCAAAGCGATTTGATCCTCATAATGTAGCTGCACATAAAATAGAAAAGCCTGAACCTTTTTAAGGTTCAGGCTTTTTTGAGCCAACCAACGTACGTTTGATTGCACTATTTTTTCTTCTTCACTTTTCCCTGAACCGCTTTGAAGCGCGGATTGGATTTGCAAATCACATAGAGACGTCCACGACGTTTCACCACCTGACAATCTTTGCTTCGGTTCTTTGCACTTTTCAGTGAACTCAATACTTGCATCGTTTACTTCCCTGCCTTCAGGTTTTTGCCACCAAAGCGTTGATTGAATCGCGCCACGCGACCATCTTGCTTCGCCATTTTTTGTTTACCGGTATAGAACGGATGCGAATGCGATGAAACATCCAACGTCACATAGGGATAGGTCTTGCCATCCAACTCCACCGTACGTTTGGTTTGCACTGTCGAACCGACAAGGATGTATTCGTTTGCGCCTGTGTCGTGGAATGCCACAGTTCTGTATTCCGGATGGATACCTGGTTTCATGATAATGCCCTCCAACTCATGATTGCTACGTTATAACATAACATTTAAATTCATCGAGTCAAATACTAATCATTATCATTTGCAAAAGGATTGGTGCGAATGTTTTCAGAGAGGTATGCGAAATCGTGGATACAAAAAAGGCCACGCTGAGCATCTGTGGCCTTTAAAAGTTCTTCTGAAGATAAACCGAATTACGGCGTTTCAGACGCTTCGACTTCGCTGTTTACTTCGATTTCAATGGCGTCTAAATCAGCCATCTTTTCCTCGATATCTGCGGCATTTTCACATGCGTAGGCATTGCCGAACATAGTCACTGAAGAAGAAAAACCAAATGGCTGATACAAGTACAAGACGTTCGCGCCTTTGTCTGCCGCTTTAATACGCATTTGGTTCAAGGTTCCCCAAACCATGTCTTTGTCAGCATGCAGCCAATAATCATAAAAATGGCCTTCAGAGCCGATCACTGTGCCTTTGTGTTCGCATCCCTGAATGGCATTTACATCGTCCCAGATGACTTTAACTTGTTCAGATTGTTGCGTTGGAAACGTCACACAACCTGAAAGCAGTGTCGCTGACACCAGCGCCACACTCAGCATTACCTTTTTCATTCAGAATGAATCTCTCAAAGTTCAAGGGCGCGGAGTGTATCTCCCAGCGAGCGAAAAGCAAACAAAAAAAGCAGACTTTACAGCCTGCTTTTCTAGCTAGCTATTGTTAGTCAGATACAAACGCCAACTGCCATAGGATGAAATGTCTTTTGCACCTTCAATACCCGATGCTTCACAGGTAAATCCCGTCACCCAGGTACCGTCATCCAACTCAACTTTGCCCAACCCCAACGGGCTTGGAATGCCTGCAAGAAAATCACCCACACGGGAGGTCGGCACTTCCCAAAGTTCCATTTCAATGCTGACGCCAGCTTCGTTCACGCGAACCATCCCGGGGCGTTTGGGACCTTCCCCTGCCAGCGCATAGAAACGGTAACTCGGCGCACTCCGGCGTTTATCGATAAAGCTCGCGTGACGATCCTTGAGTTGATGGTTTAGCGGCAAACCTTCCATGTGGGCGCCGCAAACGGCAATAACCATGGTTTCATCAATCGATTCGCCCATAGAAACGGATTGGTTGGCGGTATAAGCTTTGGCAAGATCCAACAACTTGGATTCACTGCCTTGGTCAGAAAACAGCGTAATACCAAACGGCATCTGCTCCGTTTCGTCATCCGCGGGAATCGCAATCGCGGCATAATCCAGAAGGTTCATGAAGTTGGTGTAATAACCAAAGTCCGTATTTTTCTGGATGGGGTCATCAAGCATTTCTTCGATGGTGTAAATCGTCCCCGACGTCGGAACGATAACCGCATCAACGGTTTTCAACTTGGCATCACAGCGCTTTTTCAGGGCTTTCAATTGATACTGAGCATTGAACGCATCCACCGCCGAGAACTTGGCTGCGCTGCCAAGGATCGCCTGGATCGTCGGTTCACACTGCGTTTCATGTTCATCAAAAAAGCCTTCTATGGCGGCATAACGTTCTGCTACCCAAGGCCCCTGATAAAGCAAGGTCGCGGCGTCCAGGAAATCCTGAATGTCCATCTCCACCAGCTCGGCACCATTTGCCGCTAACTTTTCTTTACTCAACTCAAACCGGCGCTGGAAGTCAGCATTACCAAAGAACTCCAAATTCTCTTTCTTAGGTACACCAATCCTGACTGCATCAGAAAGATAAACGATGTCAGCATCAGACTCAGAAAAGTCACGGGCGTAAGCGTCACCCGCATCATACTGCCCAGCGATAGGCAGCAGGTATTCAATATCTTCAACGCTGTGTGCAAACAAAGTCACGCAATCAAGCGTTCTGCATGCTGGAACCACACCACGGCAGCTGATCCGTCCAATACTCGCTTTCATGCCTACCAAACGATTAAAAGCAGCAGGTATCCTGCCTGAACCTGCGGTGTCCGTACCCAAAGAAAACATGACCTGACCCAGAGCAACGGAAACTGCGCTGCCTGAGCTTGAACCACCGGAAACGTACGCTGGGTCGATGCTGTTTTTACAAGCCCCAAATGGACTGCGTGTGCCGTTTAACCCTGTCGCGAATTGGTCGAGGTTAGTTTTACCCAGTGGCACCGCGCCTGCTTCGATTAAGGCCTGTACCACAAACGCGGATTGACCCGGTGTGTATGCAAATTCTTTGCAGGCTGCTGTCGTTTGCAATCCCGCCAGATCGATGTTGTCTTTAATGGCAAACGGCACACCATAAAGCGGCTTGTTTTCTGGCTTGTGGTTTCTCAGCGCTTTGACGTAGCCATCCAATTGCGCTTCACTGATCAGGCTAATCCAGCAGTTATGCTGATCGTTTTGCGCTTTTTTCCACTGGGAATAGAGATAATCTGCCGGCGTGATGTCACCTGACTGATAAGCCGCCAACAGTTGTTGAATTGACGTAAATTCCATTTAGATTTGCTCCATGATTAACAGTGTTTGTCCGGCGCGAATTTGCTCACCTTCGCTTTTAGACATTCGGACCACGCGCCCTGATTGTGACGCTGTCACTTCAATTTCCATTTTCATTGATTCAACGATAAGCAACGGCTGCCCCACTTCGATGGTATCGCCGGGCTTGGCCAACAGTTGCCAAACATTCCCTGCCAACTGAGCGGTCACTGGGAACTGACCTGTTTCGAGCACTTCGAGGTTTGTCTCTGCGCTGTCCACGACTTCGGCAACAAAGTTCGCCTGTCCTGTCTCTTCCCAACGCTGACGTTCTGCGTCAAACGCAGCTTGCTGTTGAGTTTTAAACGCGCTGATAGACTCACTTTCTTCCACCAACATGGCTTCGTATTCAGCGAGACTGAAACGGGTTTCTTCAATGCGAACATCAAACTTGCCACGTGGAAAATCACGGCGGATTTGAGTGAGCTCTTCAGGCGAGACAGGATAGAAGCGAATCTGGTCGAAAAACCTTAATAGCCAAGGCTGAGTAAATGCCTCTGTCTGGTTGTATCGGTTCCACATCTGGAGTGTACGCCCCATCAACTGGTAACCGCCCGGCCCTTCCATGCCATATACACACATGTAAGCACCACCAATACCCACCGCATTTTCAGGCGTCCAGGTGCGCGCTGGGTTGTATTTCGTTGTCACCAGTCGGTGGCGAGGATCCATAGGTGTCGCGACAGGTGCGCCAAGGTAAACATCACCCAAGCCCATTACGAGATAACTCGCATCAAACACGATATCCTGCACCGCATCTCTGCTTTCCAGTCCGTTGATTCGACGGATGAACTCAATATTGTCCGGGCTCCATGGTGCGTCTTTACGCACCACTTCATCGTACTTTTTCATTGCTAACTGAATGGAAGGGTCATCCCAGGAAAGCGGCAAGTGAACCACCCTGGAAGACACTTCCAATGTGCTGATGTCGCCGAGCGTCGCCTCTGCTTTTTCGAGCAGCGAAAGCATGGCTTCACTGCTGATTTGCAGATTATCGAAGTGCACCTGAAGCGAGCGAATACCAGGGGTCAGCTCTTTAATGGCGGGAATCGCCATTTTTTCCAGCGCCAACATTAACGCATGAACGCGAAAACGCAGTTTCACGTCGAGCATTTGTGGGCCATATTCCACGAGCAGAAAATCTTCTCCACTTGGGCGATACACCACCTGCTCGCCATATTTATCCGCTGGAATTTCTTTCAGCACTGGAGAAATTCGGGTTGAAGCACTTGGCAATGCCAACTCCTTCGAAGACAACATGCCAATGGCTGCTAACTGATGACGCTCCGCACGCTCGGCATGCTCCAAAGACACCGCCTGAAAACGGATTTTATCTCCCGCCTTCAATTGTCCGAGCTTCCAAAGATCGGCTTTTATCACTGTGGCAGGACAAACAAAGCCGCCCAGACTCGGGCCATCTGGCCCCAGAATCACTGGCATATCACCGGTAAAGTCCACTGTGCCGACGGCGTAAGCATTGTCGTGAATGTTAGAAGGATGGAGCCCGGCTTCACCACCGTCTGGTCTTGCCCATTCGGGTTTTGGTCCAATTAAACGCACTCCCGTGCGGCTTGAGTTGAAGTGAACTTCCCATTCGGCATCGAAAAACGATTGGATATCGTCATTAGTGAAGAAATCAGGCGCACCGTGCGGGCCATAGATCACGCGCAAGGTATGCGTCATGGAAAGGTCCGGTGCTGGCAAAGTTTCACCAACGCGCTTTTTATCCAGGTGAGTGTTATTGAGGTGCAGTACGTCTCCTGCCATCAGTGCACGGCCTGCATGTCCGCCAAATTTGCCCAAAGTAAACGTTGAGCGACTGCCAAGGTATTCAGGGCAGTCAAATCCACCTTTGATTGATAAATACGCCCTCGCCCCTTTGTTTTGGATCGCCCCAAGCGCGACGGCATCGCCTTTCGATATTGCCAGCACGGTAAACATCGGCGCTTCAACGCCATTAATCGTGACGGTCAATTCAGCACCCGTCACCACTAGCTGGGTGTCAGTGTTGAACTTGAGGGTGGGTCCGTTAGCAATGACCTCCAAACCTGAAGCGGTTTCATCGTTGCCCAATAACTGATTACCTAAACGGAAACTCAGGTTATCCATGGGGCCAGATGGCGGGATACCAACATGCCAATAGCCACTGCGGCCGGGGTAATCCTGAATGGTGGTTTGGGTGCCGCTGTTTAATACATCGATAGAATGAGGCTGATAATCAAATGATGCCAGACTCGATGTCAGCACTTCTCCCTGCTTCACCATAGGCTCGCGGGAAAGTTGTGCAAGGTAATCAAGGTTGGTTTCGATACCATAAAGAGCGGTGTTTTCCAGCAAGCTGGCGATGCTATCGAGTGCTTGTTCTCTTGAAGGTTCATGCACCATGACTTTGGCAATCATCGGGTCGAAAAATGGGCTGACTTCCACGCCCGCTTCCACCCAAGTATCAATGCGTACCGTGCCCCCATTCTCGCCCTGACTCACCGCATTACCCTGAACACCTTCTGGGAAATCTAACTGAGTGATTAAACCGGTAGATGGCAGAAACTGTTTGTTTGGATCTTCGGCATAAAGACGGAATTGAATAGCATGTCCTGCTGGTTTGGCGTCCAGAGCCTCTTGCCAATGATCAGCATGTTCGCCACAGCCGATTTCTACCATCAGACGAACAATGTCCACGCCAAAGATCAGCTCAGTGACACCGTGCTCAACCTGAAGGCGTGTATTAACCTCCAGGAAGTAAAACTGTTGGGTAGATTGGTCGAGGATAAATTCAACTGTACCCGCATTTCGGTAATTCACCGATGCAGCAAGACGAATAGCTGTCTGCTGTAACTCTTGGCGGGTCTCTTCATTCAGATTAGGAGCCGGCGTCTCTTCCATCACTTTCTGGTTGCGACGCTGAGCAGAACAATCCCGCTCTCCCAACGCAATCACGTTCCCTTCACCATCGCCAATCACCTGAACTTCGATGTGGCGGGCTGAAGTAATGAACTTCTCCATGAACAAACCACTATGGCTGAAGTTAGCTTCACCCAGACGTTTTACTGCCTCAAAGGCATCCTGAAGCTGTTCGGCGTTTTCACAAAGACGCATGCCGATACCACCGCCACCAGCGGTGCTTTTGAGCATGACCGGATAACCCATTTCTTCTGCTTTGGTAAGCGCTTCTTCCACGCTTTCGAGCAACCCCGTACCCGGTAGCAAAGGAACATAGGCGCCTTCTGCTAATTCGCGGGCAGTGTGTTTCAAACCAAAGAGATTGATTTGCTCGCTGGTTGGGCCAAGAAACGCGATATTTTCACGTTCACAAGCCGCCACAAATTCTGGGTTTTCACTTAAAAAGCCATAGCCGGGATGAATCGCTTCGGCACCCGTTTGTTTGGCGATGGTAAGAATTTTGTCGATATCGAGATAGGTTTCGGCTGCACTGCCCTCGCCTAAGCTGTAGGACTCTGTTGCATTGAGAGTATGCAGGCTGCCTGCGTCGTCTTCGTGGTAAACCGCCACACTTGCGATGCCCATGGCATCAAGCGTTCGAATTATTCTGCAAGCGATGGCGCCACGATTGGCGATAAGAATTTTTTTGAACATAGCGTTGTCTTCATCTATCCGGGTCGTCCCGGACAAAGACCTGAGGTGCATTTCCTGCGTGAAGGGTCGTCCCTTACCTCTCCTTGGTAACCTTGTTGTCGCGCGTATTACTCAGTGCTCGCCATTAAGCTGCATCCCACACTGCCACTTCAATTGGCGTTGGGTTATAAGCATTGCACGGGTTGTTGAGCTGTGGACAGTTAGAGATCAGCACGATCACTTCCATTTTGGCTTCCAGCTCCACATATTTACCCGGCGCGCTGATGCCATCCGCAAAGGTCAGTCCGCCTTCCGCTGTCACTGGCACATTCATAAAGAAATTCACGTTGTGGCTGATATCTCTTTTGGTCAGGCCATACTCTGGGTTTTCTGTGACGGCCAGCAACCAGGAATCGCGACAAGCATGCATGCAGCGCTTTTCATGCGCGTAACGCACAGTGTTGCTCTCGGTTGAACAAGCGCCGCCCAAGGTGTCGTGGCGACCACAGGTATCCGCGACAATTTCCAGCATCGGGTTGTTCAGGTTTGATAACAACACCGAGCCTGCTGTCAGGTAGGCGTTGCCTTGCTCGCGAAGTGTATCCATCGCCGAATAGCGTTCTTCGGTGTTGCTAGCGTTATAAAACAAGGTGTCCGCGGCCTGATTACCTTCAAGATCGGTAATGCGCATGCGCTCTCCCTGCTTCATGACTTTGAAGTAGTAATCTCCAGCATCCACAACCTCTTTCAATTTGGCTTCCTGGGTGCAAAGTTGGCTTTCAACAATCATGACTGGCTCCTTATCCCATCAGTTGCGGTTGATATTGGCGGGTGTTGACGAATCCACGGCGGTTTTCATCACAGTGATTCAAACAAGCGTCATCTTCTGTGATTGGTTCAGCACGCACCATTTCGACGTCCACGCCCGTTCTCGGATAAGTAGAAGATGGATTCATCGGATGTGGGCAGGTGCTCAACAGCACAACAGTGTCCATTTCAAAACGAAGCTCAATCACATCACCTGCACCAGTGTTTTCGCTATCAAATGCCAGCACACCGTCATCGGTCGTGGAGACTTTGCTGAAGAGGTTCATCGGTGCGGCGACATCACGTAACCCCAATCCAAACTTCGCCATTTCAACCAACATGGCATCGTGGCCGTTTTGCATCCACAGGTTACGGTGATGCTGATAATCGCGCTCGCCCCACTTTGTGGTGACGTGCTGGCTGTTGCTGAGGCCGCCAATGCTATCGATCCACCCTGTGTCATCACGAACAATGGAGCAGAAAATACGCCCCATGTCGGAATACACGCAGTTGCCTGCGGTGAGCTTAAACGTGTGCTGGCATTTCAACGTGTCCGGCAGGTTGATGCGCTCTGACGTATTACGCGGGTTGTACATCAGTAAACTTAGGTTTGCGCCGCTGTCTTTCGCGGTAAACCTCAAGCTGTAACCAGCAGGTACTTCCAGCGAGCCATGTTGCCCGCCTTGGTAACTGTGCTTAAACAAGCTATTCAGTGTCATTGCTTTCTCCTTTGCTGTCGAAGCTGGTTTCCGGTGGCTTATGCCACTTCCTTTTGTTCTTTCGCCTGTAGAGAGGCGATGATCTCTTCCTGACCTGAGTCATTCAGCGGAATATCAAACGTCACCTGAGACCCATAGCGGTCTGGTTCTTGTGGGTCGAACCTTGGCTTATCGAATACCCAAAGACGCGAACCCAGCTTGAAGCCTTCATGAAGGTCGTGGGTGATCATAAAGATGGTCAGGTTTTGCTCCTGCCAAATGTCGTTGATCAGCACATGCATATCTTTCCGAATCCCCGGATCCAGCGCCCCGAAAGGTTCATCAAGTAGCAGAATGCGCGGCTTTTTCATCAACGCTTGCGCAATGGCCAAACGCTGTTGCATCCCGCCTGACATTTCTGCGGGATACTTGTTGGCAGCGTGTGTGAGGCCGAGCCTTTCCAGTTGTGCCATGGCGCGATCTTTCAGCTCGCCCTTGCTGCTTCCCCACACTTTTCCGAGTACTTTCGACATTTCGAATTCGTCAGCCACCATGACGTTTTGCAGAGCCGTCATATGTGGAAACACTGAGTATTTCTGGAACACGATGCCGCGTTCAGGGCCAGGTTCCGAACTCAGAGGCTTTCCATCCAAAAGCAGCTCACCGCGTGAAGGGGCCTGAGTGCCGAGCAACATGTTCAGAAAGGTGGATTTACCACAACCCGAAGTACCAAGGATGCTGATGAAATCCCCCTGCATCACTTTCAGGTTCAAACGTTCAAGTACTACGTGGTCGCCATATTCTTTCCAGACATTTTTGGCTTCGATAATGGGTGTATTTGAGTTTTCCATAATCATTTCCCTCCCTGAGTCGCGTGGAACCACGGGTAGCATTTAGCGGAGAGTTTTTGCAGCAGCCAATCCATCAGGAAGGCAAGAATGGTTATCCAGACGACGTAAGGCAGAATCACATCCATCGCCAGATAGCGGCGGATGAGGAAGATGCGATAGCCAAGACCTTCGGTGGAAGCAATCGCCTCTGCGGCGATCAGGAAGAGCCACGCACTGCCAAGCGTCAACCGCACCGCTTCGATAAGGCGAGGCATTACCTGAGGCAACACGACCCTAACCAGCAGTGTCCAAGAATTTGCCCCCAGTGTTTGCGCCTTGATGATTTGTTCGCTCGGAAGGCTTTCTGTTCGAAGCTGCAAATCGCGGATCATCATTGGAGTAATACCAATGACAATCAGCACGACTTTAGATAGCTCTCCCAAGCCCAAAGCAATAAACAGAATGGGAAGAATTGCCATCGGAGGGATCAGAGACATTGCTCTTACCATCGGAGACAATGGCGCCCGCACATAGGGGATCATGCCGTTCGCCACACCCACCACCAGCGCCAACAGCGCACTGATACCCACACCGAGGCATAGGCGTTCCAAGCTCGCCCAGGTGTCGACCCATAGTAGAAACTCTCCGGTTCGACGACTGGGTTCAAACGCCATACGCTCAATACCATCGGCAATGCTGGCAAATGACGGGAGCAGTTTATCGTTAGGGTTTTCTGCTAAGCGGGCATCTGATGCCACCAAATAGGCGGCGATCAGAAGCACAAACGGCAGGCAAGCTAGAACCGAGCGACCAAATGGCGACGGCTTTAGGTTAATAATTCGCGTCATAAGCCCGCCTTACAGCTCGCCTTTCGCTGCCATATCCATAAAGGTTGGATTGAATCGAAGCAGAACATTGCTGCTGTCGCCGAACACACCCGCAGGGGTTTCAATACCGATAAAGCCCGCATCAGGCGCACCTTCACCCAGCAAGCCATGCTTGAATGAGAACTCAGCCACTTTACCCATGGTGTCTTTCAAGGTTTCAGACTCAGTAAAGGTCACTGCATCTGCTGGCTGGTAGAACATTTTGGTTGAATCCAACTGAGCTTTGTAACCGGCCAAATCAGTACCAGAAGATGCCGCCATAAACTCCAGCGCTTTGGTGCCAACTTCGTCGTCCATCTGCATCTGGCTCATGATTTCATACCAAGCACCCGTCAAGGCTTTACCCAGTTCTGGGTTCTGTGCCAGGGTGTCGCTGTTTACCACCAGAAGGTCGATGATTTCACCGGGGATTTGAGAAGAGTCGAAGACTTTTGATGCGTTTGGCATGGAAACAATCTCTGCCAGCAGCGGGTTCCACGTGGTTACGGAGGTCACATCTTTAGTCGCAAACGCAGATACCAAGTCCGCGTCTGCGGTGTTTACCACAGTCACGTCACGCTCAGACATACCGACACTTTCAAGCGCTCGCGCCAGCAAGTAGTGCGAGACACTCAGTTCAACCAGATTGACGCGTTGGCCTTTGATATCGGCCAGTTTAGCGGCATCTTTCAGCACGATGCCGTCGTTACCGTTTGAGAAGTCACCGACGATAAGTGCCGTTGAATCAACGCCGCTCGCGGCAGGAATGGTCAGTGCATCCATGTTGGTCATCACTGTCGCATCAAATGCACCCGCGGTGTATTGGTTGATCGACTCGATGTAGTCATTGACCTGAACAACTTCGATTTCTATGCCGTACTTGTCAGCCCATTTCTTGATAATGCCTTCACTGTTACCGTAATCCCACGGCACCCAACCGACGTAGATCGACCAAGCCAAACGAAACGTCGGCTTATCTTCAGCGAGAGCTTGCCCTGAGATCAGAGTGAGACATAATGTGGCGGCAAGCGCCAGACGGGTGGAAATTTTGCGAAGAATGGAAGAATACAACTTCATAATTACCTCTACCTTGAGTTTTCACGAATCGACGGCACCAAAGAGATATAAAGCGAATCTCCCGGGCTTTTGTCCCTCCGTGTGACCTCGTCTTCAGCGAAGTGCTGATTCAGGTGAGGTTGACAACTCTCGGACCAGGCATGCTTTTCCTTGTTAGCATCGGAACCCTAGTTGTCTATTTTCAAATTGTCAGAACGCTTTCGAACGATACATCTTTGGTGCGTTACTGATGATGTTATAAGCAATGGGCTTGCCAATTTTTTATGTCTTTGTATTTACTGGAATTTACTTTCTTTTTCAATTTTCTGCCTGAAGAAACCGAACAGATTGGGTGCAGAATTGCACTGTTTTGATCCACGCAAGGGTCTGTCGACCTTCGGAAATCGCAGGATAAGCAAACCACATATTCGGATGAAACTCGCGGTAGGTGAAAATCTGAGGTTTTAGGATGCCGATAAAAAAGTGTTTCCCTGTCCAATCAACGGAGGATCGATAGGACAGAGAAACCAACAACGACAGCAAGGAGTAAACGTAACGTCTGCAGAAGTTCTGCATGCGCACGCCATACCCTTAATAGCAACCATCTTGCCAACTTTTTAACTACATGATTTATAAATAATTAGTATTGAAATGGGTTTGTATGGTGAAGAGATATGATCATCGTCGGTGCAGAAGATGCACCGACTTTGCACTTTGATTTTGGAGGGATTTTCGTAGTTTCGTCGCGTTATTTCACGCGCATGATGCAGTGTTCGATATCACCCACTTTGACACTGATCGATTGAGACAATTTGAGGTATTCCAGCTCTTCGAGGACATCATCGGGATAGCCTTGGTCTACCATCCAGTCCATAGGTTCACGGAAAGAATCTTCGGAAACAATCAAAGAGTCATTCAACAATTGATTCTCGCGAATGCTCACAATCCACACTCGCCCGCGATACTCAAAAAAGTCATTGAGTGTGTCGGCGAGAGAGTCATTCACTTTACCCCAAAATGTACCCATCGTATTTGGCTATCCTTCAACTAAACGACTGAAGATTTGTATGTTTCAAACGCTGAGATTAAAGAATATACCGTACGGAATTAGATTCAAACGCTCATTCTCTAGGCGTGGGACATGGCACATAGTTAGGGAAAATCTGCGAAGTTTATCGACATTTTAAAGTAAGGAATGTCGCCTTTATAAAAGCGCTCTCCTGATGGTTTCATCCCAAATTTTCGGTATATCCCCATGGCAGCTTCACGTGCATCACACCAAAACATCGATACACCACGTGCCTTCATTTCTTTAAACGCTGCATTCAGTACCGAAGACCCAACACCTTGACCTTGATACTCCGGTAATGCTGCAAATTTTCGCAAGCGCACCACATCACCGTCGAAGAATAACGAGGCCACGCAAATCAACTCATCATTGACGTATGCTCCCAGATGAAGGGCTTCATTGTCCCCTTCCGCTTTACAAAACTCAGGTGGTTTGTTGGGCCACAACACTCTGTGACGAATGTCGATGGTTTCCTGCCAACTGATGTGTCGAATTTCCATTTCGGTTTTCCGTATCAAAGTCTGGTAACACATTACCATGTCAAAGCAGATCTTATGAGTGGAAAGCTACTGTCCTATCTGGTCACCAATCGGCGCGGCATTGCTCTGCTGGCTGCCCAATCCGATATTGACTGCATCATGGCCACCAAATGACTGGAAGGGTCGTAAGCCAAACATGGGCATGATGGCGTAGATATGGTCGAAGATGTCTGCCTGCACCCCTTCATAGAAAACCCAGTCTGTGTTGTTCACAAAAGCATAAATCTGAAGCGGCAAACCTTCCGCAGTGGGTTCCAATTGGCGCACCATACACGTCATGTAGTTGTGAATGTCCTTGTGTGCGCGAAGGTAAACGGCAAGATAGGCGCGAAATACTCCAACGTTAGTCATTTGACGAAGGTTCGCGGCGTGGTGGACATCTTCAAAACTCTCGTTGAATTCTTTGATCTCTTTCACCCGCTCAAACAGAAACTCGCGCAAGATTCGTATTTCTTTCAACGATTCGATCTCTTCCTCGGTGAGAAAACGAATGGAAGTTAAGTCGATATGTACAGAGCGTTTTATTCGACGACCGCCTGAGTCGGACATTCCCTGCCAGTTGATAAATGCGCTCTGTACCAACGCGTAGGCGGGCAACATGCTGATGGTGTTATCAAAGTTCCGCACTTTCACCGTTGTCAGAGAGATCTCCTCTACCGTGCCACTTGCTCCGTATTCATCCATTTGAATCCAGTCATTCAGGCTAACCATACGATTGGCGGAAAGCTGAATACCCGCCACAAAGCCCAAGATGGTGTCTTTGAACACCAACATGACAAGGCCTGTCGCCACGCCTAATCCACTGAGGAAAATGATGGGTGATTCGTTCGACAAAATAGAAATACAGATCACGATGCCGACAAAGAAAGTGAATAGCTTGATGAGCTGAACAAAGCTTTTGATTGGCATCCGGCGACTGATGCCTTTTAGGTAGGCAATATCATGAAGTGCATCAAGAAGCGCAAACATCATCCAGATAAACATCACGATAACAGCGATGCCAAGGCATCGGTCTGACATGGTCGCAAGCAAAGGATGATGGGTCAGAATAGGTGGAACCAAGACATCAAGAATCATTACTGGCACAAGCGCAGCGAGTTTTTCCAATACTTCATGCTTGGTTAGGCTGTTTGCCCAAGATTGCTTGTTTTTGCTGATGGCGTGATTGACGAATTTGACGATAACACGATGGACAAGAAGGTAGCTGATGCCCGCAATACCAATGGCAGCCAAGATAAATACCAAGGTAGGTTCGGCGCCGTAAGGGTCCGTATCGAACCCCATTTGTGTCAGTTTGTCGTTTACATACTTGCGAACACCATGATCTAACATCTACCGAACTCCCTTCTCTGACTTGATTGAGCGTATCAGTCAGGTTTCCTGTCCGGTGAGGCAATTTTGATACAGGGCTCAGTAAAGTCCGCAGTCCTTCAAAGGCACTTCCAGCGCGTTTGTTTCGCCTTTGGCTGGCGCCCCAACCATTTCGTCATACGCGCTTTCCTGACGGAGAACCGTTTCTTTCGCTTTCAGATTTTTGCAGCACTTTTGAATTTCGATAAGCGAATGGGTTCGTAGGAAGTTACTGTCGTCATAACACACAAAGTGCTCTTCCCCATCAATGATGACAGAGGCCTGATAGAGGCAGAGGTCCAGAGAGTGGATAATGAGCTTGTCGATAACGAAGTATTTTTCGAGTTTAGTGAGTGGTGTTTTCATGGCGGCCTCCTGTGATCAACAAAACGTTACGGGAGGCTTTGCTTTATGGTTCAAAAAAGCCGCTTCGCAAAGCGGCTTTTTAGTCGTGCTGATGAGATTACATTGCGTTGCGGAAAATCTCGCAAATCTCTTCGTGCGTAGCTTGTTTCGGGTTAGTGAAACCACAGGCATCTTTCAGGGCATTATCCGCCAATACTGGGATGTCATCTGCTTTCGCACCCAACACTTCCAGTCCTGCTGGAATACCTACATCTTTTGACAGTTCTTGAATGGCGTTAAGTGCTGCTTCTGCACCTTCTTCTGGTGACAATGCTTCAACGTTCACACCCATCGCTTTTGCTACGTCACGCAGACGGCTTGGACAAACCTGCGCATTGTAGCGCTGCACATGCGGCAGCAGAATGGCGTTACATACCCCGTGTGGAAGGTCGTAGAAACCACCCAACTGGTGCGCCATGGCATGCACATAACCCAGAGATGCGTTGTTAAACGCCATGCCCGCCATAAATTGTGCATACGCCATTTGCTCGCGCGCAACCAGATTCTGACCATCATTTACAGCGGTGCGTAGGTTTGCCTGAATAAGTTCAATCGCTTTAATCGCAACCGCATCAGTAATTGGAGATGCTGCCGTTGAAACATACGCTTCTACCGCATGAGTCAGTGCATCCATACCGGTCGCAGCAGTGAGTGATGCAGGTTTTGCCAGCATCAGCTCTGGGTCATTAACAGAAATCAACGGCGTGGTGTTCTTGTCCACAATCGCCATTTTAATGTGGCGCGCTTCATCAGTAATGATGCAGAAGCGGGTCATTTCAGATGCCGTACCCGCCGTAGTGTTAATCGCAATCAAAGGCAACTGGGCTTTCGCAGATTGGTCGACACCTTCGTAGTCGCCAATGTTACCGCCGTTGGTTGCTACCAGCGCAATACCTTTTGCACAGTCATGCGGAGAGCCGCCACCAAGAGAAATCACAAAGTCACAGCCGTTTTCTTTCAGAATTGCTAGACCCGCTTCAACGTTACCAATGGTCGGGTTTGGCTGTGTACCATCAAACACCGCAGTTTGCACATCGCGCTCAGCCAGAAGAGCCGCAACTTTTTCTACAACGCCGATTTCGTTCAGCACCTTGTCGGTCACGATAAGACCATTTTTGAAGCCGTGAGACTTAATGGCATCAGCGGCATCTACAAGGCAACCTGCGCCCATCAGGTTAACGGTAGGGATAAAAAATGCGCTCGTCATTGCGATTCTCCTGGAGTTGTTATTTGAATATGTAGGGTGCACGAATACAGATGTATTAACCTTGTGCGTGCCTAATTTTTGTAACACCTCGATTGCGTGCAAGACTTTGATCTAGAACAATTCATTGTCCTATTTTTAATACATAGCATGCTGTAATTTGCGACAGGTCTCGTAATCACCATTTTTGATAAGCTCTGTTACGCACACTAGATCATCTTGTTCATCACAGTTTTTCTGAAAGGCGTGACAGTTTTCCTTCATTCGAATAACACCTAATTCCTTTTCACACAGCCGTTCTCCTATCTGATAGCACGTATATTTCATAAAACGCGCGACGAGTTAGCGGGTTATCGTGTCGAAAACCGATGGGACTACGCTGGTTTAGTCGATAGTCTGAATGCCGGGCATTAAGCCCAACAAATCAAACAAACCAATAAGAAACGGAAGACACGATGAAAGCTACGATCACACTCACCCTCATGGGTAGCATGCTGCTCAGCCACCCCACCTTCGCCAACGATTATGCGTGGGAACAACTCACTATCATGACTGACCCAGCAAAAGGGATTGGCGCAAGAAAAGCCGGTTCGGTAGAGGAAAAGAAAACTGCAGACTGGATTGCTTCGGAATGGACGAAGCAAGGCTACCAGCCAGAAATGCTGACGTTCGATTTCGAACTTGATAACCAAAAGCTTCAGTCTCAAAACGTGCAGATCACCATCAAGGGCGAATCTGACAAAGAACTGCTGATTGGCGCACATTATGACACCAAGGGAGAAGAAAAAGGCTCTCTGGGCGCAACCGACAACGGTTCTGGTGTGGTTGCTCTATTGGCTGTTTCAAAAGCACTGGAGGGTAAAACTCTCCCCTATACCCTAAAGCTTGTTGCTTTTGGGGCTGAGGAATACGGATTAAATGGCTCTAAGGCTTACGTTCAGGATAAAAATGCCACCGAAAACATGATTGGTATGATTAACCTCGATACGATTATCGGAGGAGATAAGCTCTACGTTCACAGTGCGCATTCTGAACCTTACAAGTGCGATTACGTTCCTGCGGTTAACTACAACGGGAGTTCGGAGATTCGCACAGCCCTGAAAACTGTTTCCGATAAGTTATTTGGCGATAATGCACATCAACTTCATCCTACATTTGAAGGCTACCCTGAAGGTGAAACAGGCGGTTGGTCTGATCACGCTCCCTTCGCTTGCATTGGCGTACCTATCGCTTATTTGGAAGCCACAAACTTTGCGATTAACGGTGAAGATGGAAATGATGGCTACTCTCAAACAACGCACGGTGATCTCTGGACCTGCTTTAATGAGGCAGAGCTAGCTACTTGTGACAGAGAAAAAGAAGAAGACTGGGGAAAAATCTGGCACACACGTTTTGACCGGTTGGATGAACTAAACCCTCGCTTTGAAAACCGATTGAAAACACAGCTGGACCAAAACATTCAGGTGCTGACCAACTTCGCTATGCAAGCCAATAACTGGATGTAACCCATAGCAAAACAAAAACAGCGATGCTTTGGCGTCGCTGTTTTTGTTTAAGGCATGAAGACAAGTTAAATGATCTCGTCAATACCACCGGTTCCCGCTCGGCGATCGGCAGATACCCGTCGGTCATAACCTTGGAATTTTCCTCGATTCTTGCGTCGCTCACTTCTATCTCGCCTGTCCATGACATAAACGCCATTGACCAGCTTGGTGTCCGCCACAAGAGTCGCCTCTTCAAGTTCTTCGTATGGCAAAATTTTCATGTGTATCGCTCAATGTGGTTTAAAAGACCAATCTACTAACATATTTATTTTTCAAACAGACCGACCAGATTTCAACCAAGATCCGTCTTCTGTTATTTCATTTCTCAATTGAGAACGCATGTCTCAAGTGTCATACCCAAATCTTATCAATTCTGTCAGAGTCAGTGACCCAAGCTATTAACGGTAACCGACTAAAAACACGGGGTAGATAAATCAAATACATCCTGAATTTCTTGTCAAAACCCTGACAAATACCCCGCAAATCCTCGGACATAAACGGTGCTAGATTCCCCGCCGGCAAACACTATCTCGTTTATCAAAGGCATTTTAATGAAACGTTTAGCACTATTTCCTTTACTTACTCTAGCTTTGACGGCTTGTGGCGGTGGAAGTTCCAGCAGTAATGACACGTCGACTTCACCCACATCGGTAGAAGGTAAAATAGACGCTGTTAACCACACTCAATCTACCATCAGTGTGAATGGGCGACAGTATCAGGTCTCAGCGCTGAACTATCAGGGACACACTCTCGAAACCGACGTGCTTGCACCTGAAATGATGGTTGCGCTGAATACTTCGACCCGCGCGCAAGACAGTGCAAACGTGGAACTTGACCCGACGTTCACCGGAAAAATCACAGATATCAGTGGCAGTACCTTCAAAGTTAATGGCGTAGCACTGCAGTTTGATCGCTTATCAAACCGCATCAAGGAAGGCGATTGGGTGATGGTATCGACTTTACCTACTGCAAATGCCGGTTATAAAGTGCTGAGCGTTATTCAGTTTGAATACGATGCAAACGGAATGGTTGAAGCGGAAGGCCGAATCTCAAACGTTGATTTCAACAATAACTCTTTCCAAATTGGCCCATCGTTGAAAGTATGGTTTGACCAAAACCTGATCAATCCATCACACAAACTTCGTGATGGCGCTTGGGTTGAAGTGTTTGGTCGCTTCAATGAATCAGACAGCACCCTGTCTGCTGAAAAGATCAATATCAAAGCATTCAACGGTGTCTTAGGCCGTGGAGAGGTAGAAGGCGTGGTCACTTGGGTTGCCAACGACAAAAGCCGTTTTGAGTTGAACTACCGCGGTATTTTCGACATTCACCCGTCGACCAAGTTTGAGGATGGCACCAAGAACGACCTGCGCCCTGGCGTTGAAATCGAGGTGGAATACGTCAATCAGGCGCACCGCACTATCGCAAAAGAAATTGAGTTTGATGATGATTTTGACTTTGATGTCGACTGGAAAGATTTTGAATTTGAAGTAGAAGGCTACGTCACTGACATCGATGCGGAAGCAGAAGCTTTCACCATCAATGGAAAAACGGTTTCTACTGATGCCAACACCGAATACGAAGACGACTTGACCTTTGATTCACTCCTCGGAGAGAAAGTGGAAGTCGAAGGTATTATCGTTGGCAACAAGTACGTCGCCCGCGAAATTGAACGAGAAGACTGAACATCAACAGAAAGGGTTGGCTAGCGCCAACCCTTTTCGTTTATACCCAATTTTATTTTGGCGTTATTTCCCGTATAAGCCTGTCATGATCAGCTTAAAGCAAAAGTCATCAAACGCATTTTCATAAAGAACGCCGGTACTTTTGCCTTGTGCATCAAATCGAATAAAGAAAACATCATCATCAACTTTTTCATATTCAACTGAATTTTCACGCTCCGTGTAATGGTCAACAACGACAAACTTAGTATTCTGGTTTTTTGCTTTTAGGTAGTCTTTCAGCTTAGCGACCGACTCCAAGCCTTGATTCCTTGGCATAGCAAATTGCTTATCAAAGCCTTTTGCCCAATTGACCCTTTTTTCAGGCTCGTTAATCAAGGTGATGAGATAGCAGCTTGGCTGTTGAGACGCCACCAAGGTACTGAGCCTCTCACAACACCTTTTGAGGTAATCATAATTGGCTTCACTGGCCAAAGGATTGCGGTGATTAAATAAGTCATCATGATACTGAGCGTGTCCCGCAGAACCCTTCCTTCGTTTTGGAACGATCAAATCCCGGTCCAAATACTTACTGAAACTATCTTCTAAGCAATCCAATATGATATCTGGGGAACTGAATACCCAGTCAAATGGATAAGAAGCATCTTTGAGTCCTACTTGCTTGAGATACCATGCGGAGCTGCAATTTTCTCCCAGTGATACGAACTTTGTTTCTCCAGTAGGGTTTCCTATAAACTCAGACAATTCTGCCTTCGCTTTTCCTGCTTGATGAATCGTCTGATAGACCTCCTGGCTAGACCGTGCCGAGGTGAAATCTCTGTCGCTGTCGTCGCCATGGATGAGATTTGCCAGTTGGCTCTTAATTTTACTGAGCACTTATCTCTCCTGAATAGAATAACCTTTGTTTTATTATTGAAACCTCTAATATATCCAAACAACCTGAATTCGAGCATCTTCAGATTGTTTGGGTATAGAGCACTTTCGAAAAGGTCATCTATCGTGACCCTAGATATATCTTAGTGCTTTTTCGTAACGAGAGGATTATACCCAAACAACCTGAAGATTCAGGATTCAGCGAGATTGACTGGCGTTGTGATCGCGGCGTTCCTTTGCAGGTGTAGTCACCTCCATCAAAAAGGAACAACAAAGAGCACGACGTCAGTCAACTCGCCCGAAGGGAGGGCCTCAATGCGCCCACTTCTTCGTTAAATTCCACGGAAATAGAACGACTATTCCTCGCGAAATTTGCCTCGAATTGAACGCATTGATGACCTCTGAACTCAAGCATCTTCAGGTCGTTTGGGTATAAAGCCAGCGTCTAAAGCCGCCGTTTTTTTACGTAAAAATAAAGCCGAAGTCGATGAGGATTACCACCAGCATTTTGATAAGTTAGAGCTTGGGCATGAATTATCCATATTTTTATCACCTTGTGTATTAAATGACCGTCACAGTTTATGAGTACACTTGGTTAATCATTAACTTTCACAAAAATGATATATGCAACTAAACCATCATCGACCTGATAGTAAACTTGGTAAAACAAAAACTTGATAAGACGTTATTTTTTGAATTTTGGCTTAGAGAGGAATTATGGAGAGCCTAGTTTCATCATCTATTAACCGAACACCATACACATAAATTATGTCTGAAACTTACGTTAAATAGTACGAATATGTTCAAGAACAAACCGCACCCGCTCCTCCACAGAAAGGCGCGGCACTTCAATCAACTGATAGCCCAATCTTTGGTAAACATCGACCATCACTTCATAAGTTTCTACTGCTTTATCAAAATCTTGTTTTCGCTCTGAATCGTTAACAAAGATTTCTCTCCATGGCGGAAATATGAATGCTTCCTTTCTGTACACCAACATTTGGCATGTTTGGCTTAGGCTCTCTGGTATTGGCAGCTCTTCTAAAAAGCTATAACCCAAGCAATCAACTATGCAGCGGTCAAAGAAGACTGGTCCCGACACTTGTCTAAATGCATCGTAATTAGCTAACTCTTCTCGAACCATCTCGTCTCGAAAAGCCACTTTGTTCATCCAAGGAAGGGCAAAGCCATTTCGCTTCACCTGTTGTTGAATAACTTTACGTCCAGTTTCTGGCGCACAACGTTGACCTTGCCCTTTTAAGCTTTCAATCACCGAGGTCTTACCCGAGCCGGGGCCTCCGGTAAATACAATCAGATTATTCACGTAGCGATGTCTCCTTAGTCGTTCAACGATCACTTTGCCCTTACCAAGCATACCTCGACATTTTTTTCACATTATCCGGCAGATGATGACTAAGAACCTGAGCAAGGAAAGGGTTCATAAACACTTTTGTCCCCCAGAGAAATTTACTGCCAGCCCACAAAATGAAAGGAGCTTTAAAATGACAAAAAGTAATCTCACTCTGTCTGTACTATCTCTCACCGCCCTTTTATCGATGGCCTCGACAAGTTCCATCGCTAACGTCGTCAACGAGCCAACCATTTCTCTGGACATGGCGTTAAAAGCCGCTAAAGCCGCCAATGACCGCTGTTTGAAAGATGGTTTTAAACCGACAACCACCGTCGTTGATCAACGTGGTCAAATGAAAGTTCAACTAAACAGCGACGGCGCTTTCCCTCATGCTGTGGAAACCAGCTACCGAAAGGCACTCACAGCCGCATCCCGCCGCGAGGCAACATCCATCATCGAAGCGGAAAATGAACACGAGCCTCAGCTCGGTGCTGTCTTTAACGAAATAGGATTAATTACGCTAAGTGGAGGCATTCCTATTTACTACAAAGAGCAGGTCATCGGCGCCATTGGTGTCGCTGGTGCACCAGGGGAAAATGATGAAGGCATAGAATATGACGATATCTGTGCTGAATACGGTATTAAAAGTATTTCGGAGGAGCTAAAAGGTTAGACCCATTTCATGAGCCAGCGATAACGCTGGCTTTTTCAGCTCCCTTCCATCCAGCAAATAGAGCGCGTTAAAACACCAACCCCAACTGCTTCAACTCGGTTTCAGCTTGCTCTGCGTTTTCAAATTGAATTGCTGCGATACCAACGTCTTGAGCGCCTATAACGTTATAAGGCATATCATCAAGGAAAACGGTCTCTGCTGCATTCAAATCATAGCGGGTCAAAAGCGCCTGATAGATTTCAGGCTGGGGTTTGAGTAGGCCAACTTCTGCTGACACAATTTCTCCGTCAAACAATGGCCAGAAGTGCTGGGTTTCTTTGAGGAAGGCAACGATTTCGTGCACATTATCGGTTAAAGCGTATACGCCATAGCCAGCCTGTTTCACGCGTCTAATTAGCTCATATGAACCATATAAAGGGATAAGGGATTGCTTCACGTAGTAGAAGAGCTTGTTTGTGGTGTCTGGCGAGAAACCCATTTCGGATTGGTAGCGTTTTTTGGCTTCCTCTTCCGTCATCAAGCCTTTGTTTAAGTCCATCCAGATGTCGTTTTGAAAAATCTCTCTGGCGATAGATTCGTGTTCTATTTTATTCCCGAAAGTCAGCCTGACAATTTCCAATGGTGACCAACGCACAATTACATTGCCTACATCAAACACGACATGTCGAACGTTTCTGTTCTCCATACCCTACTCCTCTTTTTTTCTTCTAAGTCATCAACATAGCGTATTTTCAGAAGAGTATCAGGCGAAAATGGCACTTGTTACACAGACCACTCTCGATTTTGTAGCACTACACGATATCCGTCCAGGTCTTCAAATGTTCTGCCCGAAACGTCCCAGTAATCGTTGTAAGAAGCCACCTGTTTAAAACCCGCTTTCAGCATGTTATGACAATTACTCTCCCATGCTTCATCATCCGTGAAATAGAACACCAGCAAATTGTTCTGGGTTGGCGCTTTACCCACCTGAGCGCCCCGATGATGGGTAAATTCGAAGTGATAGTTGTGCGCGCGGTGACCAACGATCGCACCATCGAAACCGTTGTGGTCTTCAAAGTTACCCAGATTTCAAAGGTCAAGAGATCACTGAAAGTGCGCCCGTCTACACAGATTGGGCAACGATGCGATTAAACAGAACTTGAGGTAGCGCATTGAACCTGTGCTGGAATGTAGCGAAGATAGTGAAAGATCAGGGCATTACAAGATAACTTGATGACACTATTTGGGAAGCTTTCATCTATAGTGCCAGCTTTAATTGGATTGTTGGTGTTATCCACCACCACGCTGGTTTATACAAAGCTGGGGGAACCTTCACTTTTGATTGTGAAGGGACAAACCGCTACTGAACTTAGTACCACCACAGATATCACGCCGAGGCTCGAACGGTTGCAGACACAGATTAAAGCGGATACCCAAAACGGGCATTTGTGGTTTGAGCTTGGTAATGAATATATGTCTCGCGGGGAGTTCAAGAACGCGGCGCTGGTTTATCACTATGCCGAAAGATTATCAGAATCACCTTCTGCGGATGTGTTTGCCGCGCAGGCTACCGCAAAGTACTACGCCAACGGTCAGCGATTTGATCAAAGTGTTGAACGCTGGCTGAATGATGCAATATCTATTCAGCCAGATAACGCAGCCGCAAACATGCTTTTGGCGTCAGAGTACTTCCTGTCGGCGCAATATGCATTGGCGATCAGGCACTGGACAATCATCCTCGATGCCAATCACCCAGATACCGATCGCGCCGCCGTTATCGCGTCAATAAATCAAGCGAAGCGAATGATCAAATAACACTTTGACCAAACGCACTGAGTACCAAAGACACTGCGCGTTCGGCAGAGATATTACCTTTATCCAGGAAGGGATTGAGCTCAACTAAATCCATAGAGGTCATCAATCTGGTCTCTGCGCATTTTTCCAATAGCAGGTGGGCTTCCCGGTAAGACACACCGCCTGGAACTAAGGTGCCTGAACCGGGCATCACTTCTGGGTCGCAGCCATCTACATCGAAGCTGACATGAAATCCAACCGTCCCTTTCGTCACGATTTCTATGACTTCGTCGGCGACACGGCTCATGCCCATCTCATCGATATCGCGCATGCTGTAGACCTTCACACCGGACTGCCGGATCAACTCGCGTTCTTTTTCATCTATATCCCTAACACCCACCAGCGCCACGTTTTCAGGCTTAATTTTTGGATTGTCACTCAGGATGCTAGTGAAGTCTTTATCACCGTAACCCATCAAGTGCGAGAGAGGCATACCGTGAATATTGCCCGATGGGGATATACCTGGAATGTTCATATCAGCATGGGCATCAAACCACACTAATCCAAGATCTTGGTTCTGCTGTTGGTAATAATCGGCAATGCCTGATATCGAGCCAATCGCCAAGGAGTGATCTCCCCCAACAACCATTGGAATGTTGCCGTTTTCGAGTGTATTTCGCGTGACCACAGCCAGATCACGACACACTTGTAGGATTTCGCTTCGAAAACGCATGTTACCCTGCGATTCAGAAGGTCTTGATTCCTTGGAAGGGACTGCAACATCCACCTCTTCTGCGACGCCATAACCTAATTTTTTTAGTTTCTCACCTAAGCCAGCGATGCGAACGGCAGAAACACCACCATCCGTCCCCCTGCGTGATGCCCCCAAATCGACGGGAACACCGATGATTTGAATTGATTTTGATAGTCCATTTTCTTTCATAAGGGAGAACCTCGAAGCGATCGTATTGAAATGAGGAGCGTTAAATCACTCCTTCGAAGAATATTGATTACCTGCGATGAAAGATTGGCTTGTTAGTGGCCAACCATCCGCGCATAACATTTATTTAACACGACAATATTTTGAGTATAAGTAGGAGACAGGAAAGAAATCGAAGAAGAAATAACTGCTAGCAATAGTGATACGATGTTCTCGCTACAGACACATGACGTACCGTCTTGAACTATCAACAGTTTTGGTTATTTAGTCGTGAGGGTTTACGGTGAAAAGAATAAAGGGGCCAGTATTAACCGGCCCCTCTTCAGTGGAGTATTAGTCAGTATGATGCTTCACGTTTTTTCGCGTCATCTTCCCACTTCGGAATCACAGTTTTCAGGAAATCTGCTTTTTCAATATTCATGGTTTCCATATCCATACCCAATACAGCTTGAGCCTTCTCTTTGGTTGATATATCAGGGACCTGAACTGGTTCAGTCATACCTTTGGTCGCTAATAGACGCGCCAGCTTGGTACGGGCATCAGCAGCACGGTCAACGGCTGTACCCAATACTTTTAGCGCCACTTCCGGTGCATGCATGTGGACTCCGTGAGAAGCAATTGCGTAATCCCAACGCCACTGAGCATGTCGGATATCCTGAAGGATAGATGCCATTTCAGCTTCAGTTGCTCCCGCTTCCCAAGCGGCGGCCGCTTCAAAATGTGCTGCCACAATGTGCTTTTCCGCTGTCAGCTTCATATTAAGAACCTGGGCTTTACGGGTAGAAACAATTTCCTGCATGGTTTCTTTGCTTTGGGTATGGCACTGCGCACAAGTATTTTCAAACTGGTCAAATGGATTGCCAATTTTGTGGCTTGTATACACCTTCCCTTCCGCTGTTTGTACCTTAGGCATGTGACAGTCGATACAACCGACATCGTTTTTACCATGAATACCGTCGCGCCAGGTTTCATACTCTGGGTGTTGGGCTTTCAGCATTGGTGCTTTAGAAAGCTTGTGAGTCCAGTCTTTAAAGCCCAACGCATCAAAGTAAGCTTCCATCTGGTCAACATTCGTCCCTTGCGCCCAAGGGAATGTCACCGCTTTCGTTGGACCAGAGAAATAGTATTCAACGTGGCACTGTCCGCACACCTGCGCCTGCTGAGTGAAACGGGTCTGGTCTTCGAAAGGTTGATGAATGGCATTCATTGCACGATCAGCATAAGGACGGGACAGTTTCAAAGCAGGCTCACCACGCTCAAACGCTTCACTCTTGGTGTCATGACAGTCAGCGCATCCGATCGTATTGCTGATTTCACTACCGAGACGGGACCATTTACCATCGAAATAACCATCTTCGCCACGCTCATCGATAACTCGGGCTACGTCCGGACTTTTACAGCTCCAACATGCCATAGGCATAGGCCCTGATTGGTCATCTTTCGGTGCGCCGGTTCGTAAAGTGTTGCGCACATCATCAAGTGCATAAAAGTGCCCACGCGCTTTGTTGTAGTCTTTGGCAAAGCCATAACCCGCCCACATGATCACCATGTTTGGGTCTTCCGCAAGTGCGTCTTCCAGGTGCTGGCTTTCACTGGTTGCTTTCCAAGAGTCATATTGTTCTGGAAAAACGGATTGATAAACGTCATTGCGCGCCTCAACGCGTTTTACGTCTGTAGAAGTGGTATCTGCCATCACAGTATGGGAATACCCAAGAATAGAGATACCTAGCGCCGCCCCCATAAAGCAGGCGGAAAAGGTTCGAATTGCCGACTGAATGCTCACAGCATTGCCTCCAATATTTTGAATTATCGTCCAACCGGCGTTGTGATTTCGGGTGTGCAGATAATGCTATCGGAGCAAGATATATGTTACTTAAAAACCATATAAATTATGGGTTAATTGGCGATTATTTGGGTTACTGTCACACTTATTCAGACTACTTAACCACCCGATAAATGAGAATGATTTTCGCTTAAACCGCAAAATTGACGTGCGTCATTAAAGTTGCATTTAGTTTACAGTTTGTGACTTCCGAGAGATCGGTTTCTTTAAATAGCACCATGAATATCATCTAATATCCCTACTCGGCGTTGTGGCTGTGTGCAAGGTGCTCTCAGAGTTTAATGGGAATGTTAGAAGGCTTTTCCAGCCCCTGACAGATCGCGTAATTCTGACAATACAGCCAGGCCAAAGGTGTGAACCTTCAGCGAAATGGCTGTTAAAGGTGAACAATGAGCAATCTCAAAGCCAGCCCTTTTTGGAGCGCAACCATCATTGCTGCGCTTTGCCTTTGGGGCATATCGATGCACGTTGCCACTGCAGGCGAAGGGAATCCCGCGCCATCCGGTGAAAAGGCTTACCAACAGCAGTTTCAGGCCACGTTTCAAAGAAACCCAGACTATGCCTGTACCCAATGCCATAAGGACGAGAAAAACAAACTCTCCGGCGCACACGGTGAGGCCATTAATCCTAAAACCAACCGCAATATGACCTGTATTGACTGCCACACAGGTGTAACGGAAAAACACCGAGACGGCGCGGAAGATGTGGTGAAATTCGATCATTCCCAGTCAGTCAAGGGAACCGATATTTCTGCTGCCTCCATTGAGTGGATCACTCAACAAAACGCGCAGTGTGAAACGTGCCATGAACCCACCGATTTGCGAGAAGCCAACTGGACGCACGACGTTCACGCTCGCGACCTTACCTGTTCATCATGCCATGACGTCCATCCGCAGAAAGATCCTATGAAAGGCATTACGCGCAAAGACAAAATCCAAACCTGCGTGGATTGCCATTCCGACCAGACAAAAGCGCGGGAGGAAGAAGAATGAGTTGTTCAAGACGCCAATTCCTTACCAGCGCAGGCGCTGTTATTTTCACCACCGGTGTAGCGGGTACTCAGGTGATCAGTCGCCCGGTCTTAGCCGCAAGCGAAGAAGTACAAAACAAACGTTATGGCATGGTCCATGATGAAGGGCTTTGCATTGGCTGTACTGCCTGCACCGACGCATGTCGTACCGTGAACAAGGTTCCTGAAGGTGTATCCCGCCTTGAGATTATCCGTACCGAACCCGTCGGTGAATATCCAAACGTAAAGTATGGTTTCACCCGCGTTTCCTGCCAGCACTGCGAAAACGCACCATGCGTGTATGTATGTCCTACTGGCGCTGCAGTTAAAGATCCGGAAACCGGCATTGTTGATGTCATCGCGGATAAATGTGTCGGCTGCGGTTACTGCCTTGCTGCATGTCCTTATCAGGTTCGTTTTTTCCATCCGGAAACGAAAGCGGCGGATAAGTGTGATTTCTGCCGTCACACCAACCTTGCTGAAGGCAAGGAACCCGCTTGTGTCGAGTCATGCCCGACCAAAGCACTGACGTTCGGCGATTTAAACGACCCTCAAAGCAAGGTTTCACAATTGCTGGAACAAAAGACTGTCTATCGTGACAAAGCGCACCTTGGCACGGCACCACAGCTCTACAAAGTGCCGCACAACGCAGGGGAGATTAAAGGATGAGTACCATAGAACAAGCCTTTTATTTTGACTCTCTGGTCTGGGATTGGATTATCGCGGTTTACCTATTCCTAGCTGGTATGTCAGCGGGTGCGGCCATGATTTCGGTGTACCTTAAACGCAACGTCATAGAAGGCGATGCGTCCAAAAACGGTATCATCCGTGCCACTGCTATTCTCGCCCCAATGGGGATTATTGTCGGCCTGTTGATCCTTGTTTTTCACCTGACCAAACCGCTCGAGTTTTGGAAAATAATGATTTATTACAACCCAACGTCCGTCATGTCGATGGGTGTCATTTTGTTCCAGATCTATATGGCGGTGCTGTTCGCATGGCTGGCAGGAATCTTCATCGAAGATATTCAACGTGTCATGGGTTCGCTGATAGAAAAAATCCCCGGCGCGAGTGCCATTCTGAATGCGTGTAAACGCTTTGAAAATGGACTTGAAGTCACGCTGGCGATTCTGGCGGTTATTCTCGCTGCTTATACGGGCTTCTTGCTCTCTGCACTGAAAACCTATCCGCTACTCAACAACCCCGTGCTACCGATTCTGTTCCTATTTTCCAGCCTGTCCTCGGGCGCTGCCGCATGTTTACTTGTGGGCGTGGTCGGCTATAAGGAGCCAATGAGTAGTCCTTCTGTCAGCTGGATCCACCGTTTTGAACGT
Source organism: Grimontia sp. SpTr1 (assembly GCF_947387585.1). Lineage (NCBI taxonomy): Bacteria > Pseudomonadati > Pseudomonadota > Gammaproteobacteria > Vibrionales > Vibrionaceae > Grimontia > Grimontia sp. SpTr1. Next base: position 130,043 of record NZ_CANDOD010000013.1, on the reverse strand, counting down.
CCGGTCGTGCTGTTTGAACTATTTGTGTTGTTTGCCTTCTTCTCTGGCCTTTACTTTGGCGGCGGTCAGAAAGAAGTGGCTGTGCTTGCAGCTATTGGCGGAGGATTCTGGTCTAACTGGTTCTGGTTTGGTGTGATTGGCCTTGGCATGATTGTTCCACTGACGCTAAATGCCGTCAGCCCTGCCGAAGTTAAACACCGTACCAGTTTTCTGGCGATGGTCACCACCTTGAGCCTGATAGGTGTATTAATGCTTCGTACCTTTATCCTCTACGCGGGACAAATGACAACCGTGTAGTCGATACCGCCTTACCCACTCCCTCTCGGTGGGTAAGGCATTTCTTGTTCCAACGATGAAGAAAATTTCCCTATGCTTGCTGAAATCGGTCACATTCTTCTTATTCTCGGCATCGCCTCCACCATGGTTGCCAGTTTGCTTTCCGGTTGCAGCATGTTGAAAACGCCGGTGACCAGCCTTTCAAATTTGGTTCCCCAATTACTTAGCATCGGCTTTTCCGCTATTTTAATGGCCACCTTCATATTGGCTGCATGCTTTTATCTGGACGATTTTTCTGTGCGTTACGTCGCGCAACATTCGAACAGCGCGTTACCCATAGCCTTCAAAATTGCTGCTGTATGGGGAGGCCATGAAGGCTCATTCCTATTTATGGTATTGGCGTTATCTGGCTGGTCATCACTGGTTTCAAAGGACAAACGCTTGCCCGCCGACTACGCCAACGCAACCCGTTTTGTATTGAGCACCACCGTCTTGTTGCTGGGCATTTATTGCCTATGGCTATCCAATCCGTTTTTACGCCAAATTCCTTCTCCGCTTGAAGGACGTGACCTAAACCCGATGCTCCAGGATATCGGCCTCATCCTGCATCCACCGTTACTGTATATGGGTTATATCGGATTTGCCGTGCCTTTTGCCTTCGCTATAGCTGCTTTACTGACTCGATCACCTGCAAAAGTATGGGTAGGTCAATGCCGCCAGTGGACACTAATGACCTGGGCGTTTCTCACTGTGGGTATCGGTATCGGTTCCTGGTGGGCTTATCACGAACTAGGATGGGGAGGATGGTGGTTCTGGGACCCCGTTGAAAATGCCTCCCTTCTACCCTGGCTGACTGCTACGGCGCTCATTCACTGCCTTATTGCCACAGAGCAAAACAACAAACTGGTCAGTTGGTCGCTGCTTCTTGCCATCATCACATTTGCACTGAGCATTTTGGGTACCTTCGTTGTGCGCTCCGGTGTGTTGACGTCTGTCCACGCCTTTGCGTCTGATCCAATGCGTGGTAGTGGACTATTGCTCATTTTGACCATACTGCTGATTCCTTCCCTCTTTCTGTTCGCATTAAGAGGCGCTCACCTTGCCAAAGATAGCTCAGTAAATATGGGTGGCAACACCTTAGCCTTATGGATGACTATTTCTGCAGGATTGCTGTCATCCATGATGCTGATAGTTATGCTCGGTACTTTTTATCCAATGGTGTACGCCGCGATGGGTTTAGGTACCTTGTCAGTAGGTGCCCCTTACTTCAATTCTCTCTTCGTACCTTTGGCTATCATAGTTGCTTTCTCCGCTGCTTATAGCACAGTACAACGCCTATCCTTACCAAGACAGATTGCACTGTTGCTCATTGCATCACTGATAGCATTGGCCACAAACTATGCCTTATCACGTTTTCACCAAATCCCTTTTTCTGTGCTGGTATTTTTCGCCATTCTGGCTGGTTTCGTCCTGTTGATTTCAGGTGCCACCGCGATAACGACACAGGCTAAAGCGCTAAGAACATGGGTTATGGTTCTTGGGCACACAGGCTTAGCGGTGACCCTTTTAGGCGCAACATTACTCTCAGGATTCAACAATGAAACCAGTCTGAAAATGACACGGGGTTCAACGGTTATCCTTGGCACATATTCATTAATCCATCAGGGAAGTTCATGGCATATCGGGCCTAATTACACGGCTGAACGTATTACTATGGAAGTCAGAAAAAATGGTTCGGTCATTGGCCATGTGAAACCCGAAAAACGCCATTACACGGTGCGCACCATGAATATGTCTGAGGCTGGTGTGCTCCGCGATGTACTCAGTGATGTGTATGTCACTCTTGGCAGTAAGTTTGATGCAAACACCTACGCTGTGAGGATTCAAATAAAGCCCTTTGTCCACTTGCTCTGGGTAGGTGGTTTTATCATGATGCTGGCGGGATTTTTAGGGGCATTGAGAAAGCTTATGCCAACCTCTCCCGCGGCTAATCGAACCAATCCAGCTAAACAATACAAACACTATGAAGTATAAGCTTTTACTACCTCTTATCGGCGGATTCGCGCTCAGCACAGCCTTATTCTGGGGCCTTCAACACAGTGAAGACCCGAACAACAATCCGCCGTTTGCGATGAAAGGGAAACCCGTACCACAATTCTTGCTCACCACATTGCGCTCTGGTGAATCGGTCGATCAAACGCTTTTCCAAAATGATTGGCTACTTTTGAATATATGGGCGTCCTGGTGTTCTTCATGCAAGGCCGAACACACCTATTTGATGAGCCTGAAATCAGCCGGCATTCCGATAGTTGGTCTCAACTATCGCGATAAAAAAAATGCCGCTATCTCAGTGCTCAAAGAGACTGGTGACCCCTATCAAACTGTCATTTATGATCCCCAAGGCTCACTGGCTCTTGAACTTGGCAGCATCGTTACGCCGGAAACCTATTTGATTGACCGAGAAGGTACACTGATGTTTCGCCACATTGGGATTTTGGATGAAGGCATCTGGCAAAGTGAATTCCAGCCACGTATTGATGACATCACCAGTAAAAAGGAAGGGTCGTAAATGCGAAAGGGATACTTCTTTGTCTTATGGCTTCTGAGTGGCTTTGCTCTCTTATCCTTTAGCGCGCATTCATCAGCAATGGTGGAAACACAAACCCGCCAGCAGAATGCTGAAACATTTCAGTTTTCCTCCTTAGAAAACCAGCGTCTGGCATTAAAGCTAGGGAAAGAACTGAGGTGCCCTCAATGTCAGAATCAAAATCTAATTGAGTCCAACTCCCCCGTTGCACAGGACTTACTTTTGAAGGTTTACGAACAAGTGGAAGCCGGTGCCTCTGAGAGACAGATTGTGGAATATATGACATACCGTTTTGGGGACATGGTGCATTACCAGCCCCCTTTCAATAGCCACACAGCCCTTTTATGGCTAGGGCCTTTATTTATTTTGGCCGCACTTTCACTTGTAATTTTCAGGAAAGCAAAATGGCTACAGAAAGACAGTCAGCCTTAAAAAGAACATTCCTCACCCCTGGAGGTCAACAGTTTCATCTCACCTGTTTCATGATGCGGCAACGAGCGGTGTTGGCCAGGTTCAATACCATGAAAAGCAGACTTCATGATCTGCAAAATGTCACCGTGGGCGACCAGAAGAATAACCTTGTTCTCATATTGGGTTTCCAGATCTGTTATTAAGCTTACTGAGCGGTTTCGCACGCTCATTGTGCTCTCAACACCATTAAAGCTCTGGTTAGAGTCCTGAAGATCTTTCGCCCAAACATTTTCATAGGCAGAAGACGAATGCCCCTCCCACTCACCAAAGAAGCGTTCGCGAAGTCTAATGTCTTCGATCGGATCCGGAAGTGAAAGAACACTCGCCACAATACCTGCCGTTTCTTTCGTGCGCTTGAAGTCAGAACAAATAATCACATCTATCGGCTGGCCACTGTATCCTATTGCAGATTCCTTCGCCTGACTTTGGCCAAGTGGTGATAACCCGTAATTTAAGCAACCAATCTCTGGGTCACTGACCACGATATCAGCCACATTTGCTTCACTCTGTCCATGTCGCATGATGAGGTAAGTATTCTTGAAAACGGTCATTCTTCCTTCCTTAGTGAAAACTCAAGCAACCTTACGTTGGAGATTCATTGCTATTAATCGTTGGTTCCGCACTGTTTGACGGTTCCGCTTGGGTATTTTTCAATCTGCTGGCTCTTAACTCGCCCGCTTGATCCAAAATAGGGTACGCAATAGACGTAAAGTGAGAGTTGATACGGATTAAATCTCTCAATAAATCCAAATACAAAGAGCTACCAGCAACAACGGTAATCGTCTGATCACGTAGACCTTTTTGATGAGCCAGTATTGCCTCGCGCTCAATGTTTTTTACTACGCTCTTCTGTTCAATTAACGCACGCGCATTGTTCACATCACCAGTGAGTAGCACGCTGAAGGCGAGTTCCATATTACGGTAAATGCAGTTCTTCAGTTCATCAATCGCTTTGCGCTCATAATCAGGCAACAGAATATTTTGTTGGATAATTTTATTGATAACTTCTGTCATGCTGTACTCAAGAATGTCACCGGCATGTTCCAAGTTCGTTGTGTAAGACGAAATGCGATAGCAACGGCGGCGATACTTCTTAGGAATATCCTGGCGGCTGAGCTCCGTTAAATAGAGATTTATCTTCTCGTAATACTCATCAACCAGGTCATCCGAGCGCTTAATGTGCTGTAACTGCGCAGAGTTGCGGGTATTCAACGCCTCAAATGCACCATCAAGCATACCTCTCAGCAAATCCCCCATTCTCAGCACTTCACGCACAGTATTGGACAGTGCTACAGAAGGCGTGCGAAAAGCTTTTCTGTCCAGATAACGGGGTTTGTTGTCAGCCTTATCCAAGGTATTTGCAGGCACCCATTTTTCAAGTAAACGTGCGCAAGGCGTCACTAAGGGTAAAAATGTCATCGCCAACATGACGTTGAAAAAAAGGTGGAAGTTGACGAGTACCACTGCGGGCTCATTAGACGCAAACAAGGCTGTTGAACTCAAGACGTCCAGCAAAGGTAACGTAATCACGACACCGACAGCACGAAAGCCGAGATTCCCCAGAGGTACCCGTCGAATTTCCGGCGTTGCATTGACCGTATTCATCACCGCTGGTAGAGCGGCACCTAGGTTTGCCCCCAAAATCAGTGCCATTCCTCCTTGCAGGGTAATCACACCAGAACCTGCCATTGCCACAATGAGCAGCACTGTTGCAAGACTCGAATGCACCAGAAACGCAATACACATACCGACGATGACAGCCAACATAGGCTCATCACTTAACGCACCCATCAAAGATTGAATGGCCACAGAGTCGCGCATAGGGACAGACGTTGAAACGATGATTTTCAACGCAAGCAGCATGATGCCGAGGCCAATCATGATTCGGCCAATATGCTTGGTTTTATCCTTCTTACCTGAAGACATGACAATAAAACCAACAAACAACAGAACAGGCTGAAGCCAACTCAAATCGAATGTCAGAAGTTTAGCCACAAAAGTGGTACCGACATCCGCGCCGAGTAAAATCGCCAAACCGCTTGCTGTAGCTAACCCTTGGCTACCGAGCGAACTGGCCAGTAGTGCCGTGGCTGTGCTGCTTTGCAGTAGACATGTCACACCAAGTCCGACACCAAAACCACGCCAGCGGTTAAACGCAGATCGTCCTAAACTCCGACGAATTTTTCCGCCAAAGGTTTTCAATACATGCTCTTTGACCAGCGCAAGACCAAACAGCAGCAGTGCCACGCCTCCCAACAAATTAATTAATACAGATGTTCCTGTCATTCTTATATCACCTAGCGCACGACGCGCGTGTTCTCACTTCTCGCTTTCACCTCTATACCCATACATCTTGAGCATTCGCTTATTAATAAGGTAATCAATATTGCGCATTTGATCAACAAATGAACATTTTTATGTTCGTATGCTCATTTTATGTTGGCATTTTGTTAAATTTGATCTTAGATTGAAATGAAAGTGGAGATGTGAGCAGTTATGACGGTAGCAACCAAACTCAAATCGAAAACAGAGATTCGACGCGAAAAGATCATCGAACTGACACAAGCGCGCGGCAATGTATCTGTCGAATTACTCACAGAAATGTTGGGTGTGTCGTCCCAAACCGTGCGGCGGGATCTCAATCAGTTGTGTAGCGACAATTTACTCCGCCGTCGTCACGGGGGCGTGGAGTGTTTCGAAGAGCAGTTGAACGCGCCTTATGATCTTCGCGCTGCAACAAATCCAACTGAGAAACGCGCTATTGCTAAAGCGGTGGCTGATGTCATTCCTGATGGCGCCACGGTGTTTATTTCTATCGGTTCAACGCCAGCCATTGTGGCAGAAGCACTGACTGCAAAATCTGGCTTAACGGTGATGACCAATAATCTCAATGCCGCCATGGTGCTGAGCAATGAGCCAAGCAACCGTATCATCATTCCGGGTGGAGAAGTACGCATGCCAGACCGGGATGTACTTGGCGACGGCGTGCTTGAGTTTTTTAACAGTTATCGCGCTGAGTACGGCATTTTTGGCGTAGCTGGCGTATCGGAAGACGGAGGCATGTTGGATTTCCATGCCTCTGAAGTCAGGGTTCGCGAAGCCATTCGCACCCATTGCAAAACGTCCATTTTAGTCATGGACAGTACTAAGTTGACGCGAACAGCCCCTGCCATTGGCGGGAGTATTTTCGACGTGGATTTGATCATCATGGACCAACATCCCGGCGATGACTTTTCAGCGCTGAGTGACCGTGTCGGAGACCGTTTGAAGTTAGTGGGAGGCGACGCTTCATGAACACAGAACCCTTTGTTTCGTTCGACAACATTGCAAAAAGATGGAACGGACAACTTGGTGTTGAAAACATTTCTATCGATATCCCAGAAGGCGCATTTGTTGCCCTGCTGGGGCCTTCTGGCTGCGGCAAATCTACCACGTTGCGATTGCTGGCAGGCTTGGAGATACCCGATGAAGGAGCCATTCGAATCGAAGGCACTGACGTGACTGAAATGGCACCTTCAGCGCGAAATCTCTCCATGGTATTCCAGTCTTATGCACTCTTCCCGCACCTGTCTGTCGCAGAGAACGTCATGTTCGGCATGAAAGTGCGTAAAGTCCCCAAAGATGAACGATTAAAGAAACTTGAGAACGCACTGCGTATTACGGGTCTCCTTGGCTATGAAGAGCGCAAACCTGGCGAACTTTCCGGTGGGCAGCGCCAGCGTGTCGCTCTCGCGCGTGCAATTGTTGCAGGCCAACCTCTTTGTCTGATGGATGAGCCCCTCTCCAACCTGGATGCCAAGCTCCGTCACTCTGTGCGAAAAGACATCAAGAAACTCCAGAAAGATCTGGGTATGACTGTGGTGTACGTCACCCACGACCAAACGGAAGCCATGAGTATGGCTGATCTGATCATTCTGATGAAAGACGGTCACATCATGCAGGCAGGCACGCCGCAGGAACTCTACAACATTCCTCAAAATACCTTTGCGGCTGAATTTATTGGTGCCCCACCGATGGCATTGATAGACGGCGACGTTATCCCTGGCACTGAGCACGCGCACAAAGTTGGTCTTCGCACTGAAGACGTGGAGTTAGTCGAAGCGGGCCAAGGCCGAATCAGTTGCACCGTTTCTGAAAGCGAATATCTGGGTGATGAAACCCATGTGCTGCTTGACCACCCGAAAGCCAAAGGCTTGGTGGTTAAACTTCATGGCTACTCGTCATTGGAGGAAGGAAGCACCGTAGACATAACCTTTGAGGACAGTGCTCTGCACTTCTTTGACGGTGATGGAAAAAGAATCAATTAACAAGGAGTGGAACGGCTTTTCTCAACACCAAACAGAAAGCTGATTCCGAAATTAAATACGTAACCAATGGTGAAACTATGAAGTTCTCAAAGTTAATGAGTTGTGCCTTTGCCGGTGCGTTTACTCTCGCTTCGCAGTCAGCGATGGCCGCAACAGAACTGAACATGTACTACCCAATCGCAGTAGGTGGCGCGCTAACAAAAGTGGTTGACGGCATTGTTGATGACTTTGAAGCGCAAAACCCAGATATCAAGGTTAACGCCATCTACTCTGGCAACTACGATGACACCCGCGTGCGCGCACTGTCCGCACTGAACTCTGGCGAGCCTGCACAGTTGGCCGTTATGTTTTCTATCGATGTGTACGACTTGATTGAGCAAGATTTGATCTCACCGTTTGATGACCTGATGCAAGGTGACGCTGACAAAGCTTGGTTGGCAGATTTCTACCCTGCATTGATGGAAAACGGTCAGGCGGAAGGCAAAACCTGGGGTATTCCATTCCAGCGCTCGACCATTGTTGCTTATTACAACAAAGATATGTTCCGTGCCGCGGGTCTTGACCCGGAAAAGCCGCCGACAACCTGGAATGAGTTGGTCGAAGTGAGCAAAAAACTCACTAACGACGACACTTACGGCATCATGATCCCGTCCACTGGCTACCCATATTGGATGTTCCAGGCATTAGCGATTCAGAATGGCAAAAAGCTGATGTCTGATGATGGCCTCACCACCTACTTCGATGATCCAGCTGTGATTGACACACTGAAATTCTGGAAGTCTCTTTCTCAGGAGCATGGTGTGATGCCAACAGGCACCGTCGAATGGGGCACACTTCGCCAAGCTTTCCTTGAGGGAAATACGGCAATGATGTGGCATTCAACCGGTAACCTGACAGCAGTCAAAAAGGCCGCGAAGTTCGACTTTGGTGTCGCGATGCTGCCAGGTAATGTCCGTTTAGGCTCACCAACCGGTGGCGGCAACTTCTACATCTTTAAAGACACTTCTGACGAAGAAAAAGCCGCAGCCATGAAGCTCATCAAGTTCATGACTTCACCAGAGCAAGCCGCAAGATGGTCAATCGCGACCGGTTACATGGGTGTGTCAAAAGGCGCATACGAAACCGAAGCGCTTCAAGAATACACAGCAGCGTTCCCACCAGCATTGGTTGCGCGTAACCAACTTGAGCATGCGGTTGCTGAGTTCTCCACTTACGAAACCGCGCGTGTCCGTGAAGGTTTGAATAACGCAATTCAGTTTGCCCTGACCGACCAGAAAACGCCTGAAGCTGCGCTTGAAGAAGCTCAGAAATCCGCAAAACGTCTCCTGCGCGATTATCAATAAGCACGTCTCCCCCACCTGACTCAGGTGGGGGGCTCTCTGGAAGTTGAGCAGTACTATGAATCATTACGCTGAAATGGAGCGCCGCAGACAGCACATGTATGGCTGGCTTCTGCTGACTCCCGCTGCCATTTTACTTACGCTTTTCGCGTTCTACCCTTCGGTAGCTACCCTGTGGGAAAGTCTATTTTCCAAAGGAACGCGTCGTCGCCCTTCAGAATTTACCGGGCTGGAAAACTATTCGGATCTGTTTAACGATCCGACCTTTTGGATCGTCGTCGAAAACAACCTTTTCTATGCCGCGATTACCATTCCGGCGTCGATCGCTATCGCACTGATTATGGCGCTTTGGGCTAACTCAAAAATATCAGCCAAGGGCTTTGTCCGCACCGCGTATTTCACGCCGACTGTGCTACCCATGATTGCTGCTGCGAACCTTTGGTTGTTCTTCTACACACCAGATTTAGGTGTACTTGACCAAATCGGCGCGCTGTTTGGCTTTGAATCAGTCAATTGGTTGGGCAGACCTGAAACCGCACTTTGGGCCGTGATTATCGTCACCATCTGGAAAGAAGCGGGATTCTTCATGATTTTCTATCTCGCTGCTTTGCAGACCATTCCTGCTGATTACAAAGAAGCCGCAGATATTGAAGGCACCAGCCGCTGGACCTACACGCGCCGCATTGTGTTGCCACTACTGATGCCAACCACCCTGTTTATTGTGGTCAACGCCATGATTAACTCGGTGAAGTTAATTGACCACCTGTTCATTCTGACAAAAGGTGGACCGTCCGACGCGTCCAAACTGATCCTCTACTACATCTGGGAAATGGCGTTTGCCTTCTTCGATGCACCACATGCTGCAGCCATGACAGTGCTGGTGCTGATAGTACTTGGGATTGCAGCAGCGATTCAGTTCACTTATCTGGATAAAAGGACGCACTATCAATGAAATTTATCGAAAAGTATCTCGATACCTTTGGTGCGCTCCTATTGGCCGTCATTTGGATATCACCCTTAGTGTTTGCCTTCTGGGCTGCATTCCACACCACATCAGATGCGGTGAATTTCAACCTGCTCTCGGGTTGGACGCTCGATAACTTCCGCGTCGCTTGGGAAGGCGCGCCGTGGATTCAGTACTTCATCAACACCTTCTGTTTGGTGACCGTGGTTTTGATTGGGCAATTCATTATTACCACGCTGGCGGGCTTTGCGTTTGCACAAGTGTCATTTCCGGGTAAAGACTTCGTCTTCATTCTGGTCTTGCTGCAACTGTTCATCCTCCCGGAAGTGCTGATCGTCGAAAACTACGCAGTGACATCCAAACTTGGTCTGTTCGACACTATTCTGGGTGTCGGTATGCCTTATATGGCGAGTGCATTCGGTATTTTCCTGATGCGCCAATCCTTTAAATCGGTGCCTTATGAGTTACATGAAGCAGCCAGCGTCGAAGGGTGTTCGCTGTTCGGCATTTTGATGAAAGTCTATGTGCCGCTCGCAAAGCCGACTTATCTCGCTTACGCACTGGTTTCTGTCTCGACCCACTGGAACAACTTCCTGTGGCCCTTGATTGTGACTAACTCTGACGATACCCGACCACTCACAGTGGGTTTGTCGATATTTGGTGCGCCGGAAAACGGCGTAGATATTTCCGTGATATCCGCCGCCACCATGATGTCGATAGCCCCGCTGCTGATCGCGTTCTTGATCTTCCAACGTCAGTTCGTGCAAGCGTTCTTGCGTGCAGGTATCAAGTAAGGAGGCCGCTATGACACGAATCATACAGCTGACAGACACGCACGTTGTCTGCCCTCCCAACAAGGTTTCCGGCGTGCTCGACACGCTGGCCTTGTTTGAAGATGCCATCACTAAGATTGAGCAGGATTTAGAGAAGCTTGGACACGTCGATGCCATCATCGTGACTGGCGATATCACCGACCACGGCGACGTCGAGAGCTACGACGCTTTCAAGGCTGTAATAAGGCGTTTGGGCATTCCCTATTTCGTGATACCCGGTAACCATGATCTTCGCTCTTCTATGCATCACTGCTTTGAGAATCTGACACCTGCGACCAGTGAAGAAATCAACTGGGTGAAACACTTCCCAGACCTCGACATCATCGGTCTGGATACCGTGATTCCGGGTCAAGGCGGTGGTCGTTTATCTCCCACTGCTTTGGCTTTTCTCGAACATGCATTGACACGTCACCCAGATAAACCCGCCTTGATTGCCATGCATCATCCTCCCTTTGCTTCGGGTATTCAGTTTATGGATGCCATTGGTCTGGAAGGCGTAGATGAAATGGCAGAGATTCTGGAGAAATCGCCCCGTGAAGTGCGGATTATCTGCGGTCACCTCCATAACAGCATTGTTAGCACAATAGGTGGAGCAACGGTCTTGTCCTCTCCCGCAACAGCCAGTTCCTTTTTAACGGATCACCGAAGTGATGCGCCTGTCGGTTTTACACAAGACCCCGGCGGCTACATGCTGCATGAGTGGAATAAAGGCTTCCGAAGCACTTACCTCCCGCTGCCCCCATCCGGCACACTTTATCCATTTTGAGCCATGTATTAGCAGAAAGTCCTCAGTTCTCGCACTAAAAAGCGGTGACAAATCAGTTTTAGCGTGCTATCTCGTTGATAGAACTTGCATTCGGGTATGAGGATTTTCAATGTCACCCAAATCTCTGCTTTATATCGTTGAAGATGACACCAAGCTTCGACAACTTCTTTCTTCCTACTTCCGTGAGCAGGATTTTGATGTAAGGGAGTTTGATCACGGAGAAAGTGCCATTGGTGCGATCCTTTCAGAACAGCCCAACATCGTTATGCTCGACCTGATGCTGCCGGATATCGATGGCCTGACAATTTGCCGACAGATTCGCCCACAGTTCTCCGGTAAGGTGTTAATGCTGACGGCAAGTGATGACGACTTCGACCACGTCGCAGCACTGGAAATTGGGGCTGATGACTTTGTCACCAAACCGATTAAACCCCGCGTACTGCTCGCGAGATTGCGTGCGTTACTGCGCAGGGACAGCTCAAGTAGTGAAATGCCGGAAACGGAAAAGTCTGAATCTGTCAGCGTATTAACGTTTGGGAATTTGTCTCTCAACAACGCAAGAAAATGGTGTGAATGGTCTGGTGAACACATTGCTCTTTCAGACAGTGAGTTCGACCTTTTGTGGCTGCTTGCAGCCTCTGCAGACGAAGTTTTGTCGAGAGAAACACTGACTCTCGCTGTTCGTGGCATTGAATATGATGGTCTGGATCGTACTGTCGATAACAAGGTCGTCAGCCTTCGAAAAAAACTGGGAGATAACCCCTCATCACCCCATCGGATACTGACAGTGAGAGGGAAAGGCTATCTCTTTGTGCCGGACGCATGGAAGGAATAACAAGACCAGGTTAACTATGTGGCGTATCTATATTGAATCCTTTATCGGGCTTTTTGTCCTTTTCATTGTGAGTAGCTTTGCCTTTAACTTATTCGTTTATGAGCTCACGACTGATTACGATTATGTGCTTGAGGACATGGAAGCAGCCGCTTTCCAAAACTTAGTTAACACTTTACATGAGCAACACGATGATAAAGCGATAAAACAACTGTTAGCAGAATATGCTCAATCGACCGCAAATACGCTAAATCTCGTCCATGCTGATAACATTCCGGCAGAAGTGAAAGACTATTTTTCTGGCAATAACATCCCTCACCCTTTCTCATTTCTTGATGAAAATAGAGGGCTTTGGTTCACACTTTCTGACTCGCCCAATTTCTACCACCTCGCCCCCGACATAGAGACCCTAGTTAGACAGAAAATAGAATTTAGCGACTCCCTCTTCTTTGTGTTTATCTTGGGTGGTTTCCTTGTTTATTCAACTTGGCTCATTTGGTTTCTCAGCCGCAGAGTTAGGGTGTTACAAAGGGTAACGGCCGACTTTGCTAAGGGGAATTTAAACGCCCGAGCACCAACAAACAGTGGGAGTAAAGTCGGAAAGCTAAACGATAGCTTTAACGAAATGGCTGACAAGATTTCGCTATTGATAACCAGTAACCGCTCATTGACACAGGCCGTTGCTCATGACCTCCGCACGCCCATTTTCCGGATTCAATGGCAGGCAGAACTCATCAAGGAGGAAGCTCAGTCAGAGGAGTTGCGAAAAAAAGTCACCAGCATTATAGAAGACACAGAAGAGATGGAGCAGTTGGTCGATGAGTTGCTCTACTTCGCCAAAATTGGGCGTCAGGATAGGTCACTGACGAAAGAAACCCTTCCTGCTGCGCCCTTTATCCAGCATTTGGTTGAACGACTGCCCAATCGTCAAAACCGTGAAATAGAAGTGATTATTGAGCCTGATATCTCACTTCTGGCTGATAAACCCTTGTTGAAACGCGCTATAGAAAACATATTAACGAATGCGGTGCGGTATGCGGAATCAACCGTCACAGTCATTTGCCAGCAAAACGGAAACACTACCCAGATAATTGTTGAAGACGATGGCCCCGGGATCCCCGAAGAATATCGCGAATCCGTTTTTGAGCCGTTTTTCAGTGTCGACCCTTCCCGGAACAAAGCCAATATGGGCCATGGATTGGGTCTTGCTATCGTTAAACTTATCGTTGAAAAACACGACGGGCATGCCGTTTTTGAAGAAAGCGCAAAGGGAGGAGCCAAACTCATTGTGACCATTCCAAACCAAAGACCCTGACAATCGCTGACAAACCCGTGACAAATTGATTCTATTGTCAGTTAGCCGAGTTTTGTACGGTGTTCATTAAGTGCACAAACAAGGACAGAATCATGAATAAATCTGCATTACTCTTTTCCATTCTCGCCGCTGCACCTGCGGTACAGGCAGCGAATCAAACTTATATTCTTAACGGCAATATCTATAGCAAGCAAAGCACCTGGATTGCTGAAGCGGGCGTAGCTGCAACCAGCGACCTCTACAAAGAGCAAGATCACTCAGTTGTTCCACTCCTTAACTTTGGCTACCACGGCGAAGACTTCAACATCGACTTCAGTGGTGCAAACTACCGCTTTTATGGAACCGACGGTGATCTGGTCAATCTAGGTGTTCATCTCACCAGCGCGGGGATCGGTTACGATGACGATACCTCGGACTTCCTGAAAGGTATGGATGACAGGGACGTCAGTGTCGATCTTGGATTAAATGCTGACTTCCAAGTTGGTACCGGCGTGATTTCTACCTACTTCCAGCATGATATATCTGGCGCTTACAAAGGCTATCTGGCGGGTGTGAGGTACTTCGACATCTTTTCCATTGGCGATGCGAATTTGGTTTCCTTCGCAGGGGTGATGTTCCAGAGTAAAGACTTTGTGGACTACTACTTTGGCGTGCAGCCAAAAGAAGCACGCGCCAACCGACCTGAGTACACGGGCAGCAGTTCAATCGCTTATGAAGTAGGTTATAAGCTGATTTATCCTATCAGCGAGAACTGGAACCTGACTCAATCCACCCAATACACAGGTTTGGGTAGTGAAGTTGCTGACTCCCCTATTGTTGACAGCAAACACCAATGGCTGGTTGGCGCGACAGTCGCTTATCACTTCTGATCAAAAAAGCCTGACGACATAACATCGTCAGGCTTTTCTTCATTGTTTTGTTTAAGGTTAGGCTCTAAACCGAAGCACCATCAAACACATCAAATGGCAACTTGGTTGTATCGATACCATCAAGGCAACCGAGATTAACCCGATAGTGTCCTGGTTTTCTAAGTGTTTGATGGAAAGGATAAATCCCACAACGGTTACAGAAGTGATGTTTCGCCGTACCACTACCGAACGAATACGTCGCCAGCACACCTTCTGCTGCTGTGATATTCATGGCTTCCGGTGGCACGGTAAACGCGCTCATCAATGCCCCTTTCTTCTGGCAGATTGAACAATTACAGCGCAACCCTGATTTAATTTCATGCTCTTCGAATTCAAACGTCACCGACCCACAGTGACAACTTCCTGTATATTTCATGCCTTTCTCCCAGCTGTACTTATGATTATTTTTTGAGCTTTACCAGATTAACACGCCAAGCTGGTTATTTTTCAATCAAGGATTGTTAAGTGGTCTGAAAAACTAGGCGAAACGAAGTGCTATTCTGTTGGCATAACATTGAGGAGGGGAAGATGAACAGAAGAGTGGTCATTAACGGAAAAGAAATCTCCAACCCGGTTGCCATCTTGGCGCTTCAAGCTGGCGCATTAATCGTTGCCGCATTGGTCATTGCTTTTGTTTTCTTTGTGATTCTTCCGTTAGTCGGCCTTTTTATCGGCTCTATTTTTATTGCTGTGATTACCTTTTTGGTGGTCATTGCTGTTGCAGTGATTATCGGGATTTTCAGCAGCGTGATTTCTGCTTATCTTTCTGAGCTTTTCGGTGGAAATAGGCGTTAATCTGACTTTTCTTTTTCCACTAACCTCTCGGTTAGCCACTGTTGGCTGGTTTGGGTTTCTTCGCCACATCTCACCTGATACGCGCGGCCAGTAAACCAGCTTTTGAAAGCCACCTCTTCAATAAACATTTCCGTCGATTCCACCCTGTCTTCGGCATATTCCCACTTATTCTGAAGATGTTCGGCCGCCTGCAGATTGTCGTATTCAGAACCATTGCGTACAAAGGTACAATCCGAGCTTTTCATCTGCGCAATGAGGTATTCCACATCGTTTTTTACCGATGCGGAAGCTGGGATACTGACTGAGGCAGCGACAGCCAATGCCGCCGCAAGTCCTGATTTTTTCATCATTCCTGATTCCACCATTCAACCACTGGCAACGCCTCACCGATAGCCAAACGCTGACCAATCTCTGGGCTAACCATGGTCACGCCACGCTCATTGCTGATTTCCAGCGCCTTTTTCATCGGCTCTTTCCAGTCATGCATCGCCAGATCGAAAGTACTGTTGTGAATGGGCAACATCACGCTACCTTTGAGGTCAATGTGTGCCTGCACGCTTTGCTCCGGGAACATATGAATGTTCGCCCAAAGAGAGTTATAGGCACCAGTTTCAATCATGGTAAGGTCGAATGGGCCATATTTCTCACCAATTTCCTTAAAACCATCGAAGTAGCCTGAGTCGCCGCTAAAATACACCCGTTTTTCAGGGGAGAGCATTACCCAACTTCCCCAAAGTGTAGAATCGCGATCGGTTAGGCCTCGGCCTGAGAAGTGTTGCGTTGGTGTCAGGGTAAAATCAATACCATTGACCACCCGCGATTCCCACCATTTCAACTCTACGACTTTCTCTGCTGGCACACCCCAATCCTTTAGGATTGCACCAATCTTCAATGGCACTAAAAACAGTCCTGTTTTGTCTGCTAACGTTTTCACCGACATTTTATCCAAGTGGTCGTAATGATCATGACTGATCACAACCACATCGATCTCAGGCAAATCTTCTATTGAAATCGGTGCTGGATGGAAGCGCTTAGGACCCATAAATTGCACTGGTGAAGCGCGGTCGCTGAATACCGGATCAGTCATCACAAGACTACCATTCAGTTTCATCAACATACTCGAGTGGCCAAGACGATAAACCACATCTTCACGCTCATCGATCAGCTGCTCGGTCGTAATGGTATGCATTGGAAAATCAAACGTCGGCTTGGGCGTTCTCTCTTCCGCCTTAATGAAAGCCATAAGGATTTCAAAAGGGTTGCTTTGCCTTTCGAACGCCGGATCGCTATTTACAAATTTGTCTGGATAATCCGCTTCTGGCCCATCAGTACTGGAACAAGACAGCATTGTTGAACTCATCGCAATCACTCCTAGTGTCGTCAGTAAGGTGTGTTTCAAAAGGTTTCTGTCCATAGCGACCACGTGTTGATTGATGAATTTTGATGTAAACTACTCGGTGTAGTTTACAAAAGAACAATGAAAAGTAAACCGCTTAGTGTAATATAGTCACCGTTACTTTTTGAGTTGGCACCTAACCCAATGACAGTGAAGAAAAAAACCAGAAGCGAAATAAAGCGTGAAGCCATTCTGGAAGCCGCGCGTCAGGCTTTTCAGGAGTTTGGCGTGCAAAATACCAGCATGGATAAGCTTGCCGCGCTCGCCAATGTCTCCAAGCGAACCGTCTACAACCACTTTCCCTCTAAAGAAGCACTGGTGATGGAACTCCTCTCAGTGCTTTGGAAAAGCTCCATCACGCCAGAATGCCTTGAAGAGCTGTCGAAACTGCCACTGTCTGAACAGCTATCTACTCTGCTCTATCAGGAAATTGCAGTGATTGCCCAGCCAGATTATCTCGACATGGCAAAAGTGGCTTTTGGTCACTTCCTGTTCCAGCCAGAAGCGTTGCAGGAACAAATGAAGAGCATGTCGAAGGAAGATACCGCCTTACATGCCTGGCTGGTTGAACAAGACAGAATCGGCACCTTGAGAATGGAGAGTGTAGAGCTGGCGCGCACTCAACTGCACAACTTGATTAAAGGCTCAGCATTTTGGCCACAGTTGATTGGTGCTTGTCAGCCCCTTAATGAAAGCGAAGGAAAAGCTCTGGCAGAAAACACAGCTGCAATATTCCTTAGTCACTACAAGAAATAAACTCACTATCAATTTAATAAAAAGCGCTGCTAATCAGCGCTTTTTATTGACCACTTAAAATATACACATTGCAACTATCAAAGATAAATATATATAATTTCAATCACCACGCATGCTAACATCACCAGGGAAATTAGTGATAATACAATCATTATCGCGATATTAATATATCATTACACTAAAATAATATTTCTCACTTAATTTACCTTTTCATACATTCAAGCTCTCAGTTTCTGATTAAAAATGATCCAGCTCAAAAATAGTTTGCGATACATACCTATATTCCTTTTCCAAAGCCAAATTAGAAAAGGAAGTAATGATGAAAAAATTGAGCACGCTAATTCTTGCCTCTGCTGTCGCAATGCCAGCATTTGCCGATCATAATGTTATCGATGGTATGGACTTTGGTCCTCTAGCCTCTCTTGTGGGTACTTGGAAAAGTATTGAAACAGGCGGCGTTGATGTCGCACCGGCTCAGGAAGGTACTGAACAAGGTAAAGGCGCACCTGCTGTTACGCCATTCTA
Organism: Grimontia sp. SpTr1; assembly: GCF_947387585.1. NCBI lineage: Bacteria > Pseudomonadati > Pseudomonadota > Gammaproteobacteria > Vibrionales > Vibrionaceae > Grimontia > Grimontia sp. SpTr1. The sequence goes on along the minus strand of NZ_CANDOD010000013.1, from coordinate 111,972 downwards.
CGAAACCATCACTTTTGAAGTGGCAGCCGACGCAGTTAACGCGAGCGATCAGAGTCTAGTTGCTCTTTACTATAAGCAGGAAGTTTTCCGTAAATCAGATGACTCTAAGTTCCACGACCAACGTGGATACTTTATTTACGATCAGGAAAACCAAATCGTCTATAACTCGTTCTGTGTTCCGCGTACTACTTGTGTAACTGCAGAAGGTACAGCTGGTAAGACGATGACATTGAAGGCATCAAACCGCGGTATCGCAGAGTCAAACTATATGACGCAAAACGCTACCACGACTGACTTTACGATGACGATTAATATCGAAGACGATAAGTTGACATATTCTCAAAATACCGCATTAAATATTTATGGCAGCGACTTTTCACATACTGATAGCAGCACCTTATTTAAAGTAGCTGAATAAATAATAAAGCCAGCACTAATGTGCTGGCTTTTGCATTTGGCGGGTTTGGTTCATGGTTCTCGAACCCGCCGTTCCATAGGTGTTGATATCATATCGATTGGGTGAATAACCTCTTTGCTTACGGTACTGGGTGTCTAAGCTTCTCAGGTTGATACCGTAAGATTGGTTGATTCGTTCCACGACCTCATTGATCTGAGACTGCGGTGCATTCTGGGATCTGAGGAAATAATAAAGATTGATGGCACGTTGCTCATCCATAACTCACCTCCTCTTTCAGTGATGAAGTGAGTATAGATTTCAATCTGAGCTTTGATAATCCACCAAATCAGGAACAGATTATTTCCACCTAGCAATAATAGGGATCTTCGCACCAGTATTATACCCAAACAACCTGAAGATGCATGATTCAGCGAGATTGACTGGCGTTGTGATCGCGGCGTTCCTTTGCAGGTGTAGTCATCTCCATCAAAAAGGAACAACAAAGAGCACGGCGTCAGTCAACTCGCCCGAAGGGAGGCCCTCAATGCGCCCACTTCTTCGTTAAACTCCACGGAAATAGAATGACTATTCCTCGCGAAACTTGCCTCGAATTGAACGCATTGATGACCTCTGAATGCGAGCATCTTCAGGTTGTTTGGGTATATTTAACTATAACTTTCGAAACCAAAGGCTTCGCGATAGCCCGGCAATGCCTGAGCACCACCTGTATGCAAGAACACAATGTTGTCGCAGTCTTTGAATTCGCCTTTACGGATAAGGTCGATAAGTCCCGCCGCGCCTTTGCCGGAATAAACTGGGTCCAGCAAAATGCCTTCGTAGCGGGCAAACATTTCTATCGCTTCCATGGTGCTCTCCGCGGGAATGCCATAACCATCTCCAACGTAATCACAGTTAGCACGCACGTCTTCACGTTTAACAGCGCCAGAGATATCTAATAAATCGCAGGTCTTTTCTGCCAGCTTGAAAACATTCCCTTCTTGCTGTGGTTGAGGCACACGAACGCCGACACCAAGCAAAGGTATTTGGCTGTTAGTCGCAACAAGACCCGTGACTAGGCCAGCCTGTGTACCGGCAGAGCCAGTGGCGTGGACAAGGTGATCGATTCTAAGGCCCATCTCATTGGCTTGGTTGACCAGCTCCAACGCACAGTTGGCGTAACCCAATGCACCAATCGCATTCGAGCCACCACCCGGGATGATGTAAGGTTTTTTGCCTTCGGCACGCAGTGTGGCAGCAACATCTTCCATCGCAGCATTCATGTCTGTACCGCCTGGATATTTGCTGAGTGATGCGCCAAACAATTGTTCCAGCATCACGTTGCCATTGAGTACATAATCCGGGTCTTCGGACGCGGTTCGATCTTCCAGCAAAATATGGCACTCCAAGCCACATTTCGCTGCGATTGCTGCTGTCTGACGACCATGGTTAGTTTGGGTCGCGCCTTGAGTGATGATAGTGTCAGCGCCTTGTTCAAGTGCGTCTGCCATCAGGAATTCGAGTTTGCGGGTTTTGTTACCACCGCCAGCCAGACCTGTACAATCGTCGCGCTTGATCCAGATTGTTGGCCCGCCCAAAGCTTCAGAAAGGCGCTTCATTGGCTCAAGCGGTGTAGGTAGATGCGCAAAGCGCAAACGTGGGAATCGTGAAAGGTGCATGTCGTTGTCCCTAACAGTTAAAAAATAGAAAAATTCATTGCTATTTCAGACTGAGAAACTTTTTTGACTTACGCCAATACCTATATTGAAGGGGCCCCGGTTACTTTTCGGCATAGCGAAAGCGTAACTTCGCTAATACTTTGATTATTTGGAATTAAGTTAACTCCACGGTGCTCTGCCGTTTAGTAACATTTAACGTTTATCAAAAACAGCAGCAGCATGTTTTGTGACCAAAGTTACATTAAGAAGAGATACCCTAAAATGATGAAGGCTTTATCTAATGGCAGTGCAAAAACGTGAATGAACAAACAAATTTCACTTACTTGGTCGTATTGAAGAACTCAGTCAGCACGATATGGGTGACGACTTGTTTCATCTCAGGAATCGCCTGAATCTCTTCCCGAATTTTGTTGATGCGATTCATGCTAGGCACTTCGAGATACAGCATCATATCTGTTTCTCCACTGATCGCATGGCACCATTTCACCCCCTCAATACGGCGTATAGTGTCAGCGTATGCTTCGCAATAGTGTTGGCTGGTGGAGGTGTCATATTTCAGCGCAAGATAAGCGCAGACCATTTCAACGCTTTTGTTCTCCACCACGTCGGCGTGGTAGCCAAGAATGACTTTGTCTTGCTCAAGCTTTTTGATTCGTGCTGTCACTGCGGAGCGCGACAAGTTGACGTCCCGCGCGATTTCGCTGACGGAACGACGTGCATCCACGCGCAGAATATCCAATATTTGTTGGTCGAACTTATCCATGTTCTTCTTTCGATTCTCTTTTCACAAACTCGTTGAATTCTGCGCGAAAACCGTCACTTTGTCAGCCTCAGCAATAAAAACCGTCAATCTGACGCTGAACAAAGACACTTTGCGCGATGCTTTTTCAATCAATCAGCTTTAATCTGACATCAATAGTCAACTCACAGATACTGGCTGGGACGCCCCATGAATCAACTCAAAAAAGAAATCACATTACTGTCCGGTATCGGCCAACTTTCCACCACCCTTTTGGGTACCGGGCTGTTTATGATCCCTGCTATTGCGGCAGGCATTGCTGGTGAGTTTTCCCTCTGGGCGTGGCTTTTCCTGTTCGTCGCGATTTGCCCGATTGCCCTGACATTCGCCCAATTAGGTAAGCGCTACCCGAATGCAGGTGGTACCGCTTATTTCGTCCGCAAAGCTTTCGATAAAAGGTTAGAGCGCAGCGTAGCCTGGCTGTTCGTCAGCGTGATTCCCGTTGGTGTTCCAGCAGCCGTTGCGCTTGCCGCAGGCTTTCTGCAACAGCTTTTGCCTGAGCCGATTAATGGCTCTCTGACAGCTCAACTTCTTACGGTCGCGCTCTTGGTGGGTGTCAATTTGATGGGGGCTAAATCTTCGGGTCAGCTGCAAACCCTTATTGCGATTAGCATTTTTCTCTTGGTCGGCGCTTTTCTGTGGAAAGGCGACGTTGGTGTCACCGATTTGACCATGCCCACCATCAGTGAAGAATCCTTGTGGCCTATTGGTACTGCGCTTGGTGTGATGTTCTGGTGCTTTGTTGGTATCGAAGCTTTCGCCCATATGGGAGAAGAGTTTAAAAATCCAGAAAGAGATTTCCCTATCGCCATTATCGCGGGCTGTTTCGTAGCGGGTGCGACCTACTGGGCCATGTCAGTCGTCATACTGAAATTCGGCGCTTACGGCACCCCACAGTTTGATAGCGCTTCAATCCCCTGGTTGAGTGAGAACCTGTTTGGTCCGAACTTTAAAATGCTGATCAGTGTGATTGGTTTCTCGGCCTGCTTCGCGAGTGTCAATCTTTACACCCAAAGCCTTTCACGTATGGTTTGGGCGCAAGCGCGAGAGAACAAGCCTGAAGGAAAAATGGCTCAGGTTTCGAGCCGTGGCGTCCCCCAGAATGCGACCTTAAGCGTCGGTGGCGTGCTGGCGGCTTCCTGCATCATCGGATATTGGTCAGGCTTGGATTTGGAGTTCTTCCTCAAGCTCGCTAACAGTGTGTTCGTGTTGGTTTATCTGATGGCGATGCTGGCAGCATTAAAACTGCTTCAAGGCGCAGCCAGATGGTTGGCGGGCATCGCACTGGCACTTTGTGTGATTGTTTTCGTCTGCCTTGGCTGGTCGATGCTATATGCGCTGGGCGTATTTGGTCTTTTGATGTTCCAGGGGAAAAAAGACACCACCAAAGCAGCCATCTAACTCGTCTAGACATCGCAAATATTTTGTGAGACCTTTCGCAAAAGTTTTGAAATACCCAAATCTATTTGGGGTACAACAAGAAAGAGCGATCACGGATGTTTGTTTTATTAGATGGCGGCATGGGGCGAGAGCTTCAACGTATCGGCGCCCCATTTTCCCAGCCTTTATGGAGCGCTCAAGCGCTGATTGAAGCGCCAGATTGTGTTTATCAGGCGCACCAGAATTTTATTGACGCGGGATGCGACGTCATTACGGTCAACAGCTATGCCTGTGTGCCCTTTCACCTGAGCGAGCAACGTTATCAAGAACAAGGCTTTGAACTGGCCGAGTCTGCCGCGCAAATTGCCCGTCGTGCTGCCGATGACAGCGAGAAGAAAGTCAACGTTGCGGGCTGTATTCCTCCAGTTTTGGGTTCCTACCGTCCTGATCTTTTCTCAGCAGAAAAAGCGCGTCCCATTATTCAAACATTGGTTGATGCACAAGCGGGTTACTCAGATATTTGGATAGCTGAAACCATTAGCTTGATTGAGGAATTCGAAACGATTTTCGAAGTACTCAAAACCACCAATCAACCTGCCTACTTTGCCTTCAGCTTAATGGACACTGAAATCGATCAACCTCGATTACGTTCTGGTGAATCTGTGGCAGATGCAATTCGCGTTGTCTGTGAAAAAGGCGTTGATGGCGTGCTGTTTAACTGTTCACAGCCTGAAGTGATGCTCGACGCTATTGCTGTGGCAAAAGCGATCATTGATGGCAGCGGCAAACAGATCTCCCTTGGTGCTTACGCCAATGGGTTTACGGTCATCCATCAAGACCATGAAGCCAATGATTCGCTGACCACAGTTCGTGATTTACCGGCTGATGAATACGCAGCGTTCGTTCGTGCCTGGCTGGATGCGGGTTCAAATATTGTGGGTGGATGCTGTGCAATTTTTCCGGAGCACATCGCCTATTTGGATGCACTCCGGAAGAGTCACGACTAGGTCGTCACTGCCAACTGACGTTGTTTCACTTTGTCACTTTGCAAAAATTCAATCACCAGTAGATTGAAAATCCGCGCTTTCTCAAGGTGGGTGTTGTGCGCCGCCAGCGGCACAACGGCGAGGTTAGTATCTTTTATGCCTCGCCACAGTGTTTCGGTTTGCTCCCACATGTACGAGCGATCGCTGTCTGGCCACAAAACCAGCGTTTTCGCTTCAATCTGTTCGAGGCGTCCCAGAGACTTCCACCCCGCCATCGCACGCAGTCCATTGATATAGGTTTGTGTGGACACACGTTCAGCAAGTGCCATTCCCCCAACAAAATCAGGATCCTCTTCCCCTTCAGAAAACCAAGTTCGGACGGTATCCCGAGCCACTTGCTCTGTGCCCTCTTTTTCGGCGCGCGCCATGCTGTCTTCAAGCGATTCAAAGCGCCCCGGCAAGCGACCATTCGGACCGGTTGCGTAGAGCACTAACCCCATCACCCTGTCTTTCGCTTTTATTGCCACTTCCTGGGCAATCATTCCTCCCATTGAATGTCCCATCAGATGAAAACAGTCAATACCGAGTTCATCCAGTTTTCCCAATACGAAATCTGCAAAGCCTTCAACGCTGTCCAGACCCGTTTCTTTCGCCTTTCCCCCATAGCCCGGCAAATCGAACGCGACAACGTCGAAGCGCGTTGAAAACAATTCAATCTGTTTTTCCCAATAGGTCAAACTGCTGAGAAACCCATGAACCAGTACCAACGTGGGTCCGGTTCCTACACGTATACAATTCATCGTTATTATTCCATTAACTCAGGGAGCCAAAGCGCTGTGTCAGGCAGTCCGACCAACAACAGCAGCAAAATCACAAGCGCGAAAATAAAAGGAACACAGCCAATGATCACATCCCCAATGGTCACGTCATCTCTGGCGAGACTCTGTATCACAAAGAGGTTGAGCCCGACAGGCGGTGTCAGTACGGCTATCTCCATGGTGATGGTGTAAACCACCCCAAACCAAATCAGGTCAAAGCCTGCCGCATGCACCAAAGGGAACAGGGTTGGCAGAGTGATAAAAGTCATGGAGACAGGTTCTAAGAACATGCCGAGAATGATGTAGAAGACCACAATCATTGCCAGCACGGCGTAAGGTGATAAATCCATTTCAACAAACAGCTGGGTAAACTGCTGTGGGATTTGGTGGTAGGTCATCACGAAGCCAAATAACACCCCTGATGACAGTAGCAAGCCCAAGTATCCCATGGTCTGCATCGTCGATTTGAGGGATTCGAGCAGGCCTTCCCAACGAAGGCCACCAAAGCAAAAAGCCATGATGAGGGTGATGACCGAAGAAACCGCCGCCGCTTCTGTTGGCGTCGCGATGCCTGCATAGATTGAGATGGTGATGACCAAGCCGATAATCATCACTGGCGTCAGCGCCGACAAAGCCACCAGCCAAGGGATCGGCTGGATGCTCTCTTGTCCCGGAATGTCCTGCGGCGCTACTTTTCCCCAGACAGCGACGATAATGAAAAACATCGTCACAAGCACCAACCCGGGTACCACACCCGCAATAAATAGCGAGCCAATGGATTGGTCTGTCACAATGCCATAGAAGAGCAAGATCAAGCTCGGCGGCAACAGAACACTCAGCGTCCCCCCAGCAGCCAATACACCGCTCGACAGGCGTTTCCCATAACCCAGCTTCAGCATTTGCGGCAAGGCAACACCACCGATAGTGAGCGAGCCGACCATACTCGAACCACATACAGCACCGAAACCTGCACACGCACCAATACTGCCATACGCCGCTGCACCACGTAGCGGAAGCTTACTGTGCATAAACCAGTAAAGGTTGGGACCAATCGAAGAGCGGCCTATCAATTCTCCTAGAAAAACGAACAGCGGAACCGCCAGAAGAATGTAGTCAAACCACACGCCCCAAAGTTTCAGTTCTACCGTCACCAAGGAGGATTTCAGGCTTAAGATATCCAGCAAAAATGGGATTGAAGCAGCAGCAAGCGCAAAGGGTATCGGCAAGCCAATGATGATGAACCCCATCAACAAGCCCAGCATACCTAGCCCGACAACGTACCATTCCATAACACTTCCTTGTTATTGTTTGTTTTGGCTGAGTTCAGCGTTATCCGTTGCCGCTCTTCCTTGCGGCTTACGAGGTGGCCTGCCAGCCAACAGCAAATAGGTTGCTGTCAGGCAGAAAACCAACAGGGATAACACGACGGGGATCCAAAAATAGAATCGCGGCCAGAGAAGAATTTCGGATGCCGCACCGGAATCAATCGACTTGAACATGGCTTTCGCTGATGCAGTAAAGAAGAATGCGCCAATCAGCAACATCACCAACATGTTCAGCTTGTCGACCCAAAATTGCAGGGTCGCGGGCAGCTTGTCACGCACGATCCCCACTTTGGGGTAGGCGTCATTCAACAGCGCATACGAGATACCGAGAAACGCGACAGGTACCAGCAGGAGCGCGGTGGCTTCTGTCACCATGCCATCTGGCGAATCGAGGATATAGCGAACTCCAACACCGTAGCTGATCCAGACAGCCTGGATCAGCACGATAACGGCACCGCAGTAGAGCAACGCTAGAGATAGCCAGTTCAAAGCCTTTAACAGGTTTGATTTCATACTGCGCACCTCTTCAATTATTCGCTGTGCGCTGCAAACAAGCTCCGGACTTTGTCAGCCAGTGGCACGCCACAGGCACCATTTACTTCCGGCGTCCATTTCTCCTGAATACCCGCGAGAAGCTCACCGGTACGTTCTTCAGACATGGAAACCGCTGAACCGCCGTTCGCCATCACTGCATTGCCGACTCGCTCATCAACCCAAGTTTCATAGCGCGGTTTCAGCCAGGCCTCGGCTTCCTTCGCCGCTTCCTTCAACGCTTTCTGGTTATCTGTGCTAAGGCCATCAAACTTGTCTTTGTTCATCATGTAGATGATGTTGCCGTAGAACATGTTGGCGTTAACCATGTAAGGCATGACCGACCAAAGTTTCCATGAACTGTATGTCGCGACGCCCATGTTGATGCCATCAACCACGCCACGCTCTGCTGACTGGAACACCTCTTTCGGTGCAACGAACACTGGCTTGCCACCCCAGGTTTCGATCATCAGGCTCACCAGAGGACCGATTGAGCGAACCAACTTCCCGTTCAGCTTACCGATATCTGACACAGGCTCTTCAAACCACCACTCTTGGTCGTAGGAATAGTTAGAATTGATCAAAGGAATAAGGTCAGCTTTCGCCGCTTCCGCTTCAATCAAAGCTGCGTAATCAGCATCAAGCTCGATTTGTTTTTCAAGATTGATAGCAACGGGATACAGCGAAGTGACGCGATAACACGGCAAACGCTTATCGGCAGGAATCCAACTGATATCCGATACGCCGCCTTGAACCGCATCCACACCTTCGCTCCAACCATGCAAGGTGCCGGAAGGGAAAACCTGAACTTTCAAGTCGCCATTACTTTTCTCTGCCGCAAGTTCTGCAAATTTCTGGAAGCCTTGATAGCGAATGTCGGACTCGTTGACATAAGTGGACAGGCGAATGGTTTCTGCCGCTTGAGCGGTGAAAGGTAAGGCACCGACAATGGCGACACTTAATGCGCTTTTCAGAAAAGAACTGACGTTGTTGCGGTACTTCATGAGACTTCTCCCTAGTCTGATTTTCCATGCTTTGCAGCGCTGGACATTCGCTGCGGTTCATCCATATTGGTTTTCGGCCGCCGAGGTAGCGTGCGGCTAAAAACACTCAATTAAGCATGGTCAGGAGAGCTAATTTTGCATCATGCCAATTCGGTTGCCCTACATGCCGAAAAGTTATGCCCCTAAATAACTCCCATAAATTCATAGTATTAAACACCGAAACTTCACTCACCCTAGAAAAGAAAAACTTTTCACACTTATCCTTAAATTTGGTGGTGAATAGGCCATTTTCTTATCTTTAAGCCTACGGAAAGAACGCTTTCTGATAGCTTTAATAAATCGAAGGAATGAAGTTCACGAACGACATTGGCACCAAGCCATGCTGTAACTGGCTCGGAGGGAGTATTGGATTTTAAACTATTGGAAGATTTTGTTTGTCTGGCGCATTCAAACAGTTTTACGTCTGCCGCCAGGGAACGCTTTGTCACCCAACCCGCGTTCAGTCGACGCATCAAAGCCTTGGAACAATGGGTAGGCACAGATCTCGTGAACCGCGACTCTCCGCAACTGGAACTCACGGAACAAGGCAAAGCCTTTTTGGTTGAAGCGGAAGAGATCCTCAATCGACTGCATCTCGCCAGAGAGTCTGCCCGGGCATTGAAGAAAACCCGAACCAATGAGATTTCCGTCGCCGCACAGAACTCGATCGTTCAGACGGTCTTTATGTCATGGATGCATGAAATCGAAAAAGAAGTCGGCCCTGTTTATGTAAAACTTTCGTCCGATCGTCTCGCTGATTGCGTAGAAATGTTCAGAAATGGGTCTGTTGATTACCTGCTTTGCTATACCCACAGCGAGCTTGGAAACGCTATTGATGACAACCGTTTTCAAAGCACTGTCATTGGCCAAGAAACCTTGGTTCCGGTCTCCCTAGCAACCAACAAGCAAGCCATGTTTCATCTACCCGGTGAAGCCAATAACCCAATTCCTTTGGTGGCTTACACCCATCAGTCTATATTTGGTAAATCAATCGACCAATTGCTCAACAAAGAAGCGTGTTACCTGAACAGACGCTATGAAAACCCCTTCGCCCACACGCTAAAATCCATGGTGCTTGGCGGCTATGGCCTGGCGTGGCTCCCATATTCATTTGTGAAGGATGAATTGGTGCGTGGAGAGCTTGCACTGGCAGGCGATGAAAAATGGAATATCCCGTTTGAAGTCAGGCTGTTTTATAGAAAGCCCGATGATTCGTTATCTCACGCGATTCATACCATTTCTGAAGGAATGACGGAGATGACCAGCATTAAATAGGTGGGGAAACTACTGCCTTTTTTGCGCTATTCAACCCACAAACCGCAGATTCAACTACTTATCTCCACTGCAGTACTTTTTGCGTTCATCTCCACCCAACGACTTTAAATACCCTTTGTTAAACATGACCCCTCAAAGAACTATTGAAACCCAGATGAACTGCTGCTGTCTTTTGAGCACAGCAAAAGGTCAACCAAACCTTGATTCGTAGATTGCCTCTCAAAACCCATCAAATGAGGTAAATACATTCAATTAAAGCCCAGTAATGAAACAACTGCTTAGTCTTTTTTCCTAGTCTAAAAAAAAGTATCAACAACATAGTCATATAGGAGCGAAAAATGACACCTCGCCTTATCCCGTACACACTACTTACTGCCGCTCTTCTTCAAGGATGTAACGATAATCAAACCTGTATTGATGCCACTCCAAATATCGCGAATTATCAAGCCATAAGCGAACACATTCATGACCCCACCATGGAAAAGCAGGGCTCATATTACTACTTATATTCCAGCAGTCCCCTCGGCGCATTTTATTCCTCATTAGATAAAGTCAACTGGGACTATCGTGGCAATGTATTTTCAGAAATACCTGTATGGCTGACAGATTCCATCGAGAACCTTGATCACATCGGCGCTCCAGATATTTCATTTTATAACGGGCAGTACGTTTACTTTTATCAGTCACATAAATCAGGCACATGCAATGCAGCCACTGGCCTTTTGACAAATACCACTCTTGACCCAGAAGCGCCTGATTACAAATGGGTGGATCATGGTGAAATACTGCGTTCAAAACCTTTATTGGGAGAGATCATTTGTGGCGGTTATGGCAGGCACTATAACGCTATCGATGCCATGTTTTACGTCGATGACGACCAAAAACCCTGGTTAGTATTTGGTTCTACAATGGGTGACATATCGCTTGCAGGTGTTATTCCTCAAATTTACATGGGAGGTATCCATCTCTTGGAACTTGATCCTAAGACCCTGAAGCCAATCGATCCCAGTAAAATGATCACTTTAGCCAGCCGTCCCATTACCGATATTTCCACTGGCGAATTTGTGGTTGAAGCACCATTCATCCAGTATAAAAATGGTTTTTACTACCTGTACATGTCTTACAACAGTTGTTGTAAAGGCCCAGACACAAAATATGAAATCAGGGTAGGCCGTTCTAAAGATATACAAGGACCTTATGTAGATAGCTATGGAAGGCTATTGAATGAAGGCGGCGGCACAAAACTACTAGACAAAGATGGTGAGCAAATTGGAACAGGCCACAACGATGTCTTCACAGAAGACAATCAAGACTGGCTGGTGCACCACGCCTATGATTCTACTAATAACTACAAACCAACACTGCAACTCAGACAGATAGAGTGGGAGCAAGGTTGGCCAAAGGTATGCAACAAGTGGGTCGATAAGTAACTTTGAAAAATATGGCTGATTAGTAACAAAGCCCTCTCAAAAGAGGGCTTTTTGCACGAAACCCTCTGAATCAAATCATTTCGAAAGGCTTTTAATTATCACTTCTTCGTCGGCCTTCTTTTCGGTGTAGTCGGTGAAACCTTTCTCTTCGTCGTTGCTTTTATCACCGCATCGGTATTCACCTTGGGTGTTCTTGGTGCGCGAGGCTTGGGTTTTGGTTTCGGCTTTTCTTCGGTTTTGGGTTGTTCTGGCTCCGCGACCATCTTTTCGAACCGCTCTATCTCAACGAGCTGTTTTTTCTCTAGTGTTATCGCTTCGTCCATTTTCTTATTGAACGCTGCGCGTTGTTCTTCCAGTTCTTTGATACGACTTTCAACCTTTGCCTTTTTGGCCGCAGCGGCAGTGCGGGTTTTCACTACCGGATTCTTCACGTTATTCGGTTGACCCGCCTTTTCCATTTCGCTGATGAGCGAAAGGTGTTTTTTCAATACTGTACTTGCCTTTGCCATGATTTCGCTCCTTGGTTATGCCTGAGTATTGAAGCCAGACTCAGGCGCAGGGAATTCAGGGTGATTGATGATTGAGCCGCGGACGACGTTGCCGATAAATGGCCCTTCCATGCCATTGAAGTCGAACGAAGGAAGAAAAAAAGTGCCGGATTTGACGTGGTTACCCATCACTGATGCTTGGCTGCCATTAAGGATGACTGTTGCGCCGTTCGCGATGTTGTCGTCGTTGTTTCCGACGTGCTCGATGAAGTTGTTGTTGAATAGGACACGTTCAAAACGAACACGAATAATGTCGTTCAGCCTGGTTGAAAGGATTTCCACTAAGGTGTCAGCACCACGACCAAGGAATTTATTGTTGGCTACCTGACAGGCATAGCCGAGAAACACCACGCGTCTGTCGCCAAAAGGGAATGAAATTTCCATTAATCCTTGCATCAACAAGGCGCGATCTTCCAAAACACGTTCCCGCGTCAGCAAATCAGAGTAGGAAACCAGATTGCTTTCCACACGGGCTTCAAGCACATACAGCGCGCCGATGCCGACGGTTCTTTGCTGATTCACCACGTCGTCTCGACCCACACCCGTGTTCAACACTTCATTGGATTCAATGTGACATTCACCGAGGTGGAACAGGCTCATGATGGAAGAAGCAAAAATATTTGCGCCTGATACACCCACGTAGTTGAGACGGTTTCCAATAATGCCCGCTCTCGCGATACACAGAAGAACGACTATCCCGCCATGGGTACAGTTAGCGATTTGGTTGTTGGTGATATCAACACGCACACAGCGCTCACAGAAAATCGCGGCACCATCATCACGGATTTGATTGCTGTTGATTTGAACGTCTTCACACTCACTGGCAAACACTGCCAATGTAACGGTCACCATGGTGTTGTTTTCGATACTGACCAAGGTACATTGCGTTGCCGATACCGCGAGTTCAGTGCCTCTGTCGCCTGAAATGTCATTGTTGTCGACACGTAGCCCAACGACCTGCTCAGCGACGACGCCACCACTACACCCGCTAATCCAGTTTTGCGCGGCGGTGATACCACCAGTAAAGAGTTCATCGTCGTCACTGCCGATCATTATTGCGACTTGAGTTTCAACCTGCTCTTCGGTTTGAATGCGGTTGCGCTCAATCAAGGTGCCAACACCACGAACCATGATGCCAGTGCTCTCTTCCGCCAACAGGAGGATCTGGTTTTCAGACACCGTGCCGTATGCACAGTTTGATTCCACTGCAACCGCATCAAGCTCACCCACCATTCGGCTCAATGTGATTCGGTTTCCTTTGACTTCGCTGTATGAAGCCGTTGAGAACGAAGCGCCACCGGGCTGGTTATTGATCACCACCCCTTGAGCGAAGCCATCGATGTCGTTTTCAATAATCCTCGCCCTGCCCGAGATCCTGGTGACAGCAACACCAATCAAACCGGGCAATTGCTCAGCATTGAAACGGACAAGGTTGTTGTTGATAGTCAGATCTTCTCCACCATCACCAATCCAGACACCGATAGGTGAGCCTTCAAACTGACAATGGCTGACCCTCACCCTCTGACAATCAAACAAACCAACAGCCGGGTTATCAATCGATTGAACACTCCCATCGAGCGTTTGTACTCGGCAATCTTCGACTAGACTGTCCTGAGCTGTTCTTATCGATATGATGCCTTCTGGTTTCTCCGTCGCACTGCGATTCATGATGGAGACGGTTGAGAGATGAATACCAGCGAGCACGCTTCCATCGTCCGAACGGACAGCAATAGCAGATTCACCGGAAAGGTTTCTGATTTGCGCACCATGGCTTTCCCCATGCAGCGTCACGTTTGGATAGCGGATTCGGAGTGCTCGACGAATGGTATGAACACCCACTTTCAGGCACACGCAACCACCAAACTCTGGGGAGAGGCTATCTAACGCGGCTTGAATATCTTCGCCCGGACGAACCACGACGGTGCAGCAGCCGGCTGTGCCAATCGGGTCACGGCAGTCCTGAAAAATCGGCTCAACAAACTCTCCTCCCAGTACATCCAGAACCGCCAGTCGGCAGTAGTGGTGATGGAAGGCCTGTGGAGGCGCTTCTGTCAGCGTTTCTACCGAGCTGTCTGCATAGCGCGTAATAAAGCTCCAGTTGTCGCTGACGTGATATTCTCCGGCGCCACCTTCCAGCGAGATAGCCACTTCCACGCCATCTTCCAACGCGATGAATGTGCCTTCTGGTGCTGGGATTAAACCATCACTTTCCGGCGCATCTAGATTAACGATTTCATTACCGTCAGTGTCCAAAACCACGCCAGATTGATCCCAGCGGCGCAGTATTGGATGAATAGATTGATTAGCGGCATTCGATGCGGGCATCAGCATAATTTCGCCAACACCTAAGGGGTTTGTGAGTACAACGGTATTGGTCGCATCATTCACAGAAAGGATTTGCACCATGGTGCCAGGGTTACCTTCCAGCACTCGCACATCATCCGTTATTTCGGCCCAATCTCCCGCGTTGAATCTGAGGTAATCGTCTTTCGCTACCTGCTCTAACGTCAGAGTATTGTTTGCAGGTTGTGCGAGGATTCGTCCGGCAAACGCACCATTAACACGGGACCATTTCAGCAGTGGCACTTCATCTTCATTAGTGTCATGCACGGCCACCATGTAGGTGCGGTTTTCCAAACCTCGATAACCGCCTTCTGGTGGCAGTAAGCAAGGATCATCGACTGCTGAAGCTGGATTTGCACGGGTAGAAAGGCGTGCAGAAGAAGGCTCAGTAAACGCTTCCCATCCTTCAATATCCTCATCATCGGTATTGCAGGTGACACCGTCATCCACAGCAAAGAGTTTTACCTGCCAAACGGTTTGTACCCGCGCGCTGGTATCTACACCAATGGCCGGGTCGATGAGTTCTGGATCTTCAAGAAACGTGACCGGACGTTTCCAAACATCCAGAAAGGCCAAATAGCGACCATCTTCCAGCTCAAGCGGTTCCATAATGGGAAGATAAGGCTGGGCATCAAAAGGGACAGGTTCAGAGCTTCGCAACTCTTCCAATGGAAGATAGAAGTCGTGCTCCCCATGACCGAAGTTTTCTGCCACTAAGCCATCGACATAATAGCGGCCTGGGTTAATCAGCAATTCTCCACCAGAGATTTCAATCCGGAAACTGTCCGGCAGATGAGCCGGATATCCTCTGAATCCGGCTAAATCAATGGTTTCTGCACGAAAGCGTCGATCCACAATCGCCGCGCCCTCATTGAGTGGCGTATCCGACACCACCCTTCCCTGCATTGACACCAGTTCGGAGTAGTTATGGCGTGAATCAAACGTTTTTCCTGAAATATCTATAGCCATGAGTTCCTCCTCAGGTCACGTAGATCAAGCCCGCATCAAGGCCGATGGGTAGAAATTCATTGAGACGAAACAGCAAAGCATCGTGCCGCTGCGGGTGATAGAGGTGGTGATAAACGCCCATTTCACTGCTACTGTCCGCGCCGCGCCGAATTTCCTCAGGAGCGGAAAGCAACAGTTGACCATAGGCAGGGTCGTTGTATCGGGTTGACGTAAACGCAGGCACAACGCGCGCGCGAACACCGCGAACGATATGGGAACGCGCCAAATCCGAAAGTTCCTGCCGTATCCTGACTTCTTCTGCTTCCACCGCTTTCAATGCCGCAAGTTGTGGCTGACAACGATGTTGACGTGGCACTCTCGAATCTGGCGGAATAAAGGAAAATCTCGCACAGCCCGTCTGTCGTTGAAGTGCCCAGACTGGCGCAGTCCAATCGTCGCCTTCCGCTAACGCCGCATCCAGAATACTGTTGGAAATCAAGGGGAATGAGCGGGCACCTATTTTGCCAATCACAGTGGTTTCACAAAGTGTCAGCACACCGCCATGGCTGGCACCATCAAGCGATGAAAATGCTGTTCGGGTATGAGAATTCCCATCAAGCATGCTGTCTTTTATCGTCACAGACGCGCCTTCGACAGTGCGAATTCCGCCGAGAACGGAACGTTCAATTTCAACAGTCACATTGGGAATTTCAACCACCAGCGAAGGCTGCTCTGGTGAAGTCGGCTCTCCGTTAATGTCCAGCGAAAGCCCCGGCACAAGCGTGACATTGCGCAGCACCAAACGGCGAAGTGCGTTGTCGCCAGTATCGGGGATCAGCAAACGACCACCTGTCACTACCAATCCATCAAGGACGATCTCTGCTTCTTCACCGCCAATCAGCGTCATGTCATCGCCATCAAGATCAACAAAGGCGCGATGACCGTCAGCCGCACGCAGGGACAATGTTTGGTCGGCATTGACCGATACATTAAGCGCTTCGGTGAATACATGGGAAACACCGATCTCGGCAACACCGCCGTTTTGAATCAGATCCAGCGCAGGCTGAATAGCTTCGCCTTCACCAATCTCTTGGGATGGCGTATTGAAGACGATAAAGCCTTCGCTTCTAGGGTAAGACCCTCCACCAATATCTGCGGCTGCGCCATAGTGGTAGGTCACTTCGACGGTGTCCGGCACGGGTATTGAGGTCGGAAGTGATAGCCTGCCTAACTCAGGATCAACGGAAATACGATCGACTGGCGAATGCGCCCAGTCAGCGCCGTCATCACTCAAATTGCAGATTTGTAGTTGATCAGCCGTCTGCAAAATTCCGTCAATCACCACGGCAAAAGCATGAGGATAAAAAGTTGCCAAACGCGAACCTGCAATGCTTCTTCGTTTCAGCGCCACAGGCAGGTTTTCTTCTTCGGCGAGATGATTGATATTTGGCTCTGGGATAGGCTGATTGAACAATTGAGTATTGCACCCCAGCGGATTGAACAGGTAGCGTCGCGCATCCACCTGATAAGCAGGCACAATGGATTGACGATGATGAGCGAGACGCCACATGAATACACCGACATTCCGGAAATGATGTAGCCCTTCACCCTGACTGATTCGACCTACTGCGGTGCTATAGCTGGCAGAATCAAAGGCTGTGCCGATGGATTCGCACTTGGCGCTGTTTCTCACATTCAAGGTGTAGTGATTGTTTGGACGAAGTGCTGCCAAATGCTCAGGTCTCGACAGCAAGCGGAAGAATTCCACCACTCTGGCGGGATAACGTGTCGTGTCAGTCGCCAGTTGCTCTAAGGCTAAGGCAACACCGCGACGGCGGGTGATGCGAATCTGATTGGCAGCAGACGCGCGTTGGCTGACACCAGGGATCTCCGGACCATACCGATAACCCGCCAACTCGCCCAAATACGGTGCCGCCCATTCGTCACAGGTTTCAATAAACTGGTTGTCGTAAAGCCGGTCGATATCATGCTTCACGATAGCCGCCTGCTCAGCCAATATTTCCATCAACGCTTTGAGCGGGAAGCCCTGCTCTTCATCACGCCGACGGTAAACCTCAGGCAAGAGGTTGTATAAGGATTCCGGTGACAAGCTACTCATAAGCTGGCCTCCATAAAATCAAGCGCTTCAGGGTGCAGGCTTAAAATGGTGGCACCTACGACTTCCCCCGAGGCAAGTTCGGCAACGGGGGCGGCAATAGCGTCATGACGTGTCGGCGTGTTTCCGGTGTAGAGTCTGTCAACCACCACCGCATCTAAGCCATCTACTTTGTGGAGCAAAGCAATCACTTCACTGGCAAAGACGGGCTGGCCGAAATCGCGGGCCTCAAAGGAAAGCGAATCCCGAAGCTGGCTTTCCGCACGGGATATGACATCATCAGCAAGATAGTCTTCGTTGACTTTGATTTTGATGCCTAGGCGGAAAAACGTTTGCCTGAAACTGCGCAAGACAAAACGGGCGAATGGATCACCAGCCGCCACCAACGCTTCCGTCAAGGCATCGTGTAAATCGCCACCTTCAGGCACTTGAAGGCCTTCTTCTGCCGCCACGGTGACCACAACTTGAGGCCCACTGCTCAGATGCAGCCATTGTGATGTCGCCTTGGCGATGCCGCCATAGGCGCGGGAAAAATCGGCGTAGTCTGTCAGGGAGACCACACGTCCCAAGGTTCGGCAGGAAAGTGGCGCACTGACGCGGATTTCATCGAAGCTTTCAGGGTCAGCCCCACCTTCCGCATCAAGTAAATTGTTTACGCCTTGCAAACCCAAAGATTGGGACATGAGTAGATTAAGTTGCCCTGATTTCACCCGTCCTTCCAAACCCAAGGTTTTACGATAGCTGGCTCGAATATTTTGTTGCCCTTTGCCCGGCATCGCCCCCATCACGCCATCACCAAACGCCACATGGCTGTAGCCGTTTTCATCGATGCGTAACGTGTAAACCCGATCTGTTGGTGAAGCATTGAGGAAGTGCGGCACCTGCTTCCACAGGATCTTGTTAACGCGGATTTCCATCGTTGGCTTCACGCCTGTCGCTGTTGCTGCTGGCACAAAGGTTTGAGGTGTTTGTTTGGAAGTGAAGGCTAGATGGGGCGTCGCACTGCCATCACCCAGCACTTCTGCCACTGACTCACCTTGTGTTGCATCGGCGATGTTGGCGTGGATGCGCAAGCTTTGTGGCAAATAAGCAACGCCAATCGGCGCGGAGAACGTTAGTGTAGATGTGCTGTTTTCATGCGTGATAGATTGGATTATCTGTGTTGTCACTACAGGCTCTTCCCCAAACCCATCAGCTTGACCCTTCAGAATCACTTTGCGCCCTTCTTCTGCAGTAAACAGACTGTTCAGCTCCAACGAGATACTGTTTTCATCCAATGGCTCAGTGATAGGCGGATCAGCAATATCAATCCATTCGCTGGCACCAAAACACGTGGTTCCGCGGATAGATAGATCATCAAAGTGATCATCATCGTTTAGAGTTAAACGCGAACTTTTACCCGTAACAGAAAAGAATGAAGCAGAGGTTTCGGCAGTGTCTGTCACGTTATAACGCGACCATTTCCTACCGTCTTTCAGAACAACCGTGCTGCCTTTGCTGATTTCAGACACCGCACGTTCCAGATAGACATGGTTGCTGTCGTCTTCATCCATCACATTGAGCATGCCATCCGCCCACTGAGCATCTTCCAACCCGGCGTAAGGACCAGGAAAGACATCGTCAACAACTGCTTCATCCTCATCTAGGACGAATACAGGCGATGTCCCCGTTAACGAATAATGGAGCGTATCGAGCGGTGGCGCAGCGTGGCCGAAAATCGCCGCTTTGGTTCGGAATACCTGAACCTGTCTGACGGTTTTAGATTGCGCAGCCAACGCAGAAAAGAAGGCTTTCTCACTGGTTTTTTCTTCCATCAGCACGGTGCGAAGCTCTTTTCCGTTGATGGCTTTATCGACATACCCCCCCGCTTCGGCAGCAAATACTGTGGTGATGGTACCCGTCGCACCGGAATGTGTCGTAACCAATGGCCCTTCACCGACTGGCGATATGTCCAGCCAGGTAAGATCTTTCGCATCTGGGTCTGTGGCGATGTCAGCTAACACAGGTGTCACTGCGTTGATGGTGGCAAAGACCTGCTGCTCATCGTCGGAGACAAAAAACACGGCGTCGCCCGGTTTCAAATTGAGATTGGTACCCGGCAATGGAATACGAGTCGTGCTTGCCGTCAATGGATGTGGCGCAGTGAGCCTAGGACGCATCGCATTCCAAGCTGCCCGCGCTGTCAGGTCTTCCAGGGTTTCGTAGATAACAGGCTTCTCGTCCTGCCCTGGCGTACTCTGCACTTTGGTGCCTGCTGGCACTGTGATTTCTTCCGGTATTCCTTCACCCGCAGCGATGGTGAAAGCCAGATCTGCTATCGCTGCTGCGCCAGGATGAGGCGCATAGTCAATCAGCATCGCCATTTCATGAAGTGAACCGGTTTCCAACGCGGTGTTAACGTAGGCTTCGTTCAACCACATTTCGTTGTAGAAGGTCAGCACATCACAACTGGCGGCCCAGGCATCAATGAGTGCCAACGAAAAATCGCCAGAATCGCGGGAAGTCAGTACACCCAAAGCGCCATATTTGGCAGAAGAAAGTCTCGCGGTCATGCTGGCGAAAAAATCGTGGTATTCGCCGCTTCGATAACCGATTCGGGATAAACCTTGGGTGTTTTGTGGTGCTTTCGGTGTCAGCACCTCAATGCCGCTGCAAGCGCCACAATGGGATTCATGGTTTGCCATATCAACGCCCTCCATCCATATCGAGAAGGAACACGCCATTGCCCGGATGACTGATATCGTTGTCAATCCGTGCGATTTCCGTGCGGTCGAATTCGAGCTTTCTGTCTACCAACCCACTGGTTCTTGGGTCCCCAAAACGGCGGAACCTTGTCACTTTGGCTGCTATCACTCCTTCTACATTCTGAGCGGCAGCCAACCAAGGTGAGAGATGAAGGGTTTCTCCAGCACGGAACCGATTGGGGTGTAACAAACCTAAAGCGCCATCAGGCAAACGGTTTGGCGAGAAGAGTTTCAACAGGCACTGGCGTACATGGGATTTCGACGCATTCGGCGCAACACAAACATGAAGCGTCACTTCAAGAGGAACATAAACTGGTGACGACACTTCCACATCATGGGCTGCGAGGCGGAATCTCTCGTAATGGTCTCGAAGCGTGGTTCGCAATGTGTCAGACACTTCTACCCTGTCGTCTGGATCGGGCAAGGCAAAGGTCGTCATCCAACTGCCCGTATGGATGTAGGCGCAACTGACGTCCTGAATACCGGCCACCCGTCGACCCAGCGTTTGATAGTCTTCCCGCGTGACTGCCCGCTCTTGTGTTTTGAACAGGAAAGGCGCACGTTTTCTGATTTCCGCATTGGTTTCTGGGTTTCGCCCTCCTTCACCGGGCGTGATATTGCGCACTTCCGTTACTTCTGGAATAGGCAAAGCGAGATGATATAGCTTGTCTGCGCCGATATGACCTGCTGACCCAACGCCCACCCGATAGGTGGCTGTAAACTGGGTTTCAGGCAAAGGGCGACGACCGTAAACGTTGTCACCAAAGCGAAGTGACGCCTTACCATCCCGCTCGATTTCAGTGGTAAATACCAAGGACGAATCGTCTGCTGCGAGCATATCCCTGATCACGTGATAAGGACGCACTTCTACGCCATCATCAGCATCAAGAGAGACACTGGCGAATGTTTCGCTCGGTGAAGGTGTTTGCAAAAGCTCCGTCGCAGGCGCGCCCAACGTATAGTCAGGGGAAAACGTCAGTGGACGATTGGCGAGAGTCGGCTGGTATCTTGGGGTGATGGTTTCAGCCTGTTCCTGCTCGCAATTGGCTTCCGCGCAGCTTGCTCCTTTAGCACTATCAGCTTGCATGCCCTGCCCCGGCGCCCAACTCAGCGTTGGCAGTGGCACTTCTGGTAAACGCTCGCCAGAGATCGTTTGACCATGATCCACCAGCACCATATTACCCCGGGCAACGGTGACGGGTTCAAGGTATCGGCGCCCTTCCTCAATGGAAGTTTCTGATGAAATGCACATTGGGAAACGCAAGGCATCGGCGCCATGCCAGACAACCTCTGTGATAGGTAATTCCGTTACCGGATCGAGGAGTGGTTCACCATCTGCATCAAATGCCTGCACTTGTGTCAGGAGAACCACCTGGCGTTGCGACAGTTGTCGGTCAGCCTGACTGCCACTTCGTGCCCCCAGCACTTCTTCAAACGCCAGATACATGCCCGCTTCTAAATCAGGGAAGTGGCCATCTAAAGTGGCACTTATAGCGCCTTTTGGCAGGTAGCAACGGGCGTCACTCCAGGTATAAAAAGTGATTTCGTTGTGGAGGCTAAAAAGTGCAGGTACGTCATGGCAGGTTTCATACACAGCACCACTTTGCGCGAGCAAAGCGTCGTCTCTCGCAAAGGTTCTAGGTTGCTCACTCAATTGGGTACACACCGCGCTGCCTTGGGGAATGACCAAGGTGGCTGGGGCAATAGGATGTACATCTGCCGACACAGCAAAGTAGCAAAAACAGCGGGCATTGCAGCCTTCATCCACGCTGTAATCCACCAGCCTTGTCATGCGTTTGAGCGAAATCCGCGAGCGCGCTTTATTGAGATAGGCTTCCGTTGTGGCGGCATCTTGTTGGTAAGCCAGTTGGTCAGCGGTATAGGCCAGCACTTCCACCAGTGCGGTAGAAAGGTCTGCGGGGTGTCCGGTCGCCGCGGCTGGCGCCGTCACGGAAAGCCTGTCGAGCATCATGCGGCGGAAGGAATAGAAATCTCTCGCCGTGTAATCTATCTCTGTATCAAGGGTTTCAGGTTCAGGGCAATCGCAACTGCTTTGACAGTCGAATGGCGAAGGGCATTCTACTTTGAAAGAGAAGCTAACCGATGCCAGCGCGGGATCTATCTCTGGTGGTGGCAACGGATTTAATGCGCTGGTGACGATGTTGATGCTGTAAGGCGAGAAATCACCGGGCTCGGCGACTTCAATCACCAATACATTGGTTTGTCCGTCCAGTCCCATCGTGACATTGACTATTTCAATGGCATTCGGCCCTTCAATGCGAATGTTATCGACGGTGTAAACAAACGCGCCGGGATCATTGACTAGATGTAAGTGAAGAAACCGTTGACGATCAGTTTCCACCGCAGCTTCACGATCGATGACTTCAACGAAATCGATGCCATTCAAATCTGACTGGCGCACTGCCTCACGTCGGCGTTGGTCGCAGCAAAAATAGATCATGCTGACACCTCACGCTCAAACGTTGCCTGTTGTGACTCTCCGGTAGGAAGAACGATGTAGGCAACATTGATGAAAAGCGCGCCATTGTCGAAATAGACGTCTACCTCAGAAAGATCGATATCGTCCTGCATCCAGGTTTGCAGCGAGGTCGCTACCAGACTCCGCGTATTCTCAATCACCGCTTCGCTGACACCCGCGAAAAGAAGACGGTTCAGCCCGCACCCGAATGTTGGCATCATCACCCGCTCGCCCGGCTCAGTGAAAAGTACCTGCTCGATACGATCGCGAATGACATCCAGCCGCGTCGTGGTCGCTGTCCGGCCTTGGGTATCAATGCGATAAGGAAAATCGGGATAAGTCATAAGGATTCATTCCCTCAGGTCGCCAGTACACGCGGTTGAACCACGGATGGGAGCATAGGCGTGCCAGTGGGTGCGCAAACAGATTGTCCCGTTTGCAACGCGAAAGGCTGCCCCAATGACAACACGCGTACTGAGCCTGAAAGCCACTGCCCCGTCACACAAGGACCATTGCCAGCGTTCGGCGGTGGCAT
This sequence comes from Grimontia sp. SpTr1, assembly GCF_947387585.1. Lineage (NCBI taxonomy): Bacteria > Pseudomonadati > Pseudomonadota > Gammaproteobacteria > Vibrionales > Vibrionaceae > Grimontia > Grimontia sp. SpTr1. The sequence goes on along the minus strand of NZ_CANDOD010000013.1, from coordinate 88,599 downwards.
GGCACAACCGGCGACGGCATAAGGTGAGGTTTGCAACACAGTTGGTTGTCCCGACACCATCACCCTTGGATTAGGCACAGTGGGTGTCGCCTGCCCACCATGGGCGCAGGTGACTGTGGCACCAACATGAAGAATCGCTCCTGGCATTGCTAAATTCCTCTTAGGTGATGGTCAACGCGCCATTGTTGATATCCACAGTTGGACCCACCATAGATATCTGCGCCCCTTTGCCGTTGTTGATGAATATGCCCGCGTCAGTCACTGACAGCGTTGCCCCTGTTGCTGTTTGCAGCGTGATACCGCCCATGCCCATTGGCCCGCCAATATCGCAAATCACAATGCCGTTCTTCGCCATGGTTTGCAGCGTGATGGCTGAAATGGGCGGCACTGCGGTTCGCGCCAGCGTCGGTACATCCGAAGGCGAACCTGCAAAACATCCCGTCCAGATGGGGTAATCCACGTCCCCTTGTTCAAACTCGATCCACACGCCTGCGCCAATCGGTGGTACCGAGAAAATCCCTGAGTTCAAGCCCAACACAGGCAGACAAGGCATACACCAGCTTCCGGGAACCATGCCCGACACGCTGGGAACCGTGGCGAGGATCCGTCCTTGCTGCATTGGGTCGACATTGTTGACCACGGTGCCGCGGAATTTACCGTAAAGAGGTGTCGTCATGCGGATACCCTGTTAACAGTCGACAGCAAACCGTCCCTACTCAGTTGAAAATCCTGCTTCAATTCGCCTTCCTTAAAGGTTGTGGTAACAGATTCCACATAGTGAATGCCATTGAATGCTGGGCTCGAACCTCGCACATACACCAAGCGCCTTGCCATCAACAAAGAACCGTAAGCCAACACGTCCAACGACCCTGTCATTTTCAACACACGCACCGCAGATTGTGCCGCTTTCGCCATGCCGATCATGGCCGCCTGAACCGGCGAGTATTTAGCGGTTTCATAGATGTTTTTGGTCTTTAAAGTGATGGGGCGAATCAAACCCAGTGGAGGATTGAGTGGATTGAAATCTGGCACTGGAATCGTCAGTGGCATTTTGGTTTGTGGATTCTGAATGGTGATCAGCGGAATGTAAGCTTCCTGCGCATCATATGAGCCAGACAGCGAAATCACATTGCGGTTGGCATCCAAGTCGTCATTGAGCGGTTTCTGCACTTTGCCGATTCGAACATCCGGCCCCCAATACGCGACAGACACACCAACGGTATCCGTGGTTTCTGTGTAGAACACATACCCAACGCGGTCGGCCAGCGATTGGATATAGGCGAGATCGGTTCCCTGCTGAGTGGGTATGCGGTCTGTCGGCACTGGTACATCAATCAGCACAGACGGGATAACTTTTGGGACCAGCCCAAGGAACGCATACTTCGCCAGTACCAGATTAATTCGGGCAAAGTCGGGCATGGCGGGAAAGCGCATAAAGCTGAAATCAAGATAGCTGAGCACATGAGTCAGGTCTTTCCCTGTAATGGTCATCCGAGATACGCCCGGAGCGCTGGCAGGGCTGACATTGTGTTGAGTGATAACACCGTCCATCAACACGCTTTGCTTGCCGTGCATTTCCACCGTAATCACGGTGCGCACCAACGGGATAGGATTGTTACTGGCAAGCATAAAAATGGTTTGCAGCGGCGAATTGTTGTCAATTTCAAACACCAATTGAAAACCAGAAGGCCCCTCGGTTTTGGATTGCACTTCACAGGAAACAAAGGCGTTGATAACGGCTTTTGAAACCGGAACCGGCGCAACAGGCCCAATGTAGAGGCTCATGACAACATCAGACATCAGCCCTCCCCATTGCCCGAAGAAAGGGCAATTTTCCGGCCCGGTGTTGCCACCAAATCACCGGGGTAGTATTCGAGGTTGGCATCCGCAATGTGCCACCACCGCGATGTGTCGGCGTAATAAGCCGCCCCCAGCAAATCCAACCTGTCTCCTTCCCTGACCAAAAGCATGGGTGCGGTACCTTCTGCCGCGGGCTCTGGAACAAAACGGCGACTGACAAAGACTCTCTCTGTGCCATCGCTGTCCGTCATCACTTTTAAAGGCGCACCCGCATAACGACTGCTTGGCGTAAAGTCCGCAGTTTCGTCGGTATTGCTGAGAAGGTACTGGGTAAGATCAGTCATGCTATTCGCCCCTAATCATCCATCAACCGCGGGTTTAATGACTTTCGCTGCCTGCTTCTCGATGCCATCAAGGTAGTGCAGGAAGAGCGACGAAGCAGGATGGTCAAAGCCTAAATCATCGACCGACAATACTTGCAGTGACAGGCTGGCTTTGGCGCGGATAGGATTTAGCTGCGCGCTGAAAAACTCTTCGGCCACAGAGAGGCTACTGACTTTAACAGGCATTCTTCGACGCAATCCCCAGCTGAAAACAGGCAAAGGCTGGGTCATCGGAATAATGGTGAGCTTGCCTTGTCGCGCCAGCGTGTCATTGTCTAAAAGCTGGCGTTTGGTTGGCGAAATCAGGCTTCGAAGCGCTGCGATGTAATGCCCTATTCCGTATTTCACTGCGTCTTCGTCACCCCGCGACATGGCATCTGTCGCATCGAGAATCGCATCAAACGTAATGGTTTCTTTTGGCGGACCATTTAGGCGCAGTTGTTCACTGCGGGTTTCAGAGGTCGACGGCGATTTCACCTCAAACTGGGTATTGAGTGAGTCCGGATTAATCAGCAAAGGAATGGCGCTCATTGGCTCCGCACTTTGTGGATCCAGCAGCACAATTCCGGCTTTGAGGTAGTTAGGTTGGGAAGACAGCATTTAGTGCGCCCTCCTTGATGCAACCGTCCGGGTTAAATGTCTGGCTGCTGAGGCCGCTGCTTGCTGTTGCGCCAATCTTTGATGCTCGGCTGAAACGGAGCCCATACCCGGCCAGTTTTCCCGAACGGCATCAGACATGACGCGATAAATTTCGCGATAGGAAGCGTTTTCAGCGATGTCGATGTGATCGAACCTAATCGTGACTTTCATTCAACCTCCTACGGCACCGCGAGATTGCCAGGAATGGTCCACCATAGCGGTGGCGCTAATGATGGGATCATCCGAACACCGCGATAAATGAGATACCCGATACCAACGGCAGCAGCCCCTGCAACCACAGGTTTAACGGCTGGACGCAAATCCGGCATTTCGGGAAGCTCTGGCATACGCCAAGGTTCTGAAGGCGGCTCCACAGGTCTTGGTGTTGGGCGCGGAGCGGGCCTTGGTGAAGGCACTGGCTGTGGATTTGGCTGCGGGACAACCCTAGGCACAGTGCGCGGCAGCAACACTGGAACCGGTAAACGAACCCGGATTCGCACTCTGCGCGGTGCCCTTCTTCTGCGCGTGTTCCGGCAGCGATAGTAATAAACACCATTGGAAGCAGAACCACCCACAGCAGGCCAAACATCAATGTTCTGCAGAGGATTCGCCACAAATGGCATGGTCGGAAAGGCGTAAGACCACATGGTGGTTGCTGGACCAATGATGCGCTGATAATTGGCAATATCCCGGTTCAATTGGGCTTCAGCATCAACCTGACGGCCGTTTAACCAAGAAGCAGGTTTTATTTCGCCAACTTCATCGATAAAAGGCCCTTGAGACCATTGCTTCACCATATCAGGTCGCGTTGAGCCGGGAATTTGAAAGCCGGGGTGACCATTTCCCAAACAAGGTGTTGTGGGAGAAATCGCTCGGTGAAGTACGCCACAAAATCCGCCAATCTGGCGGTGTGCAGCGACACCAATCTGCCCCATTGTCATGGTCGGCACGTCACAACCCGCTACGATTGCCCTCTGGATTACTGGAAGTCTTCCTTGTCGAGACACGCCATCCAGCAACTTAGCTTGGGGAATAGGTGCTGATGGCTGGGGTCGGTTATCGCCAAAGGATTCCACCGCAGACTCTGGGATCAAATAGAGCTTGCTCTCTGGTGTCTCTAGCGACTGCAAATCAGTAAACAGGCTTTCAACCTCAGACTGATCCATCATCTCGCCAAGAAATTCAAGATCGTGAGAAGGTGATTCAGAGCCCACGACTTCCGCAGACTCTGCCGCCCCCATCCTTTGAGGGAAACGTCCGATTGAACCTTGTGGTGACGACACGTTGAAGCGTTTCCCTGCAGCAAATGCATCACCGCCCCGATCAGCCTCCTGCTCGTAAGTGTCACCCGCGCCCTGAAGTTTCGAGAACGCGAGCCCGCGGCGCTGCTGCACCACATGCGTCAGCTCATGCCCGATCAAACGCAAGCCTTCTGGCGTGTCTGGACGATAGAATCCGTTGCCGAAAAACACGTCGTTACCCGCAGTAAAGGCTTTGGCCTGAAGCTGTCGGGCGTAGTTTTGCGCCATGCCGCCGGTATAGAAATTCACATCTGGCAGCGTTGTACCGAAGGTTTGTTCCGCGCGCTCTCTTAACGATTGTGGAATCGCACCGTCTGGCTGGGTTGTGCTCGAGCTGGCTGCAGGCTTTTTCAAAACTGGGCTGTTCGCAGCTGCTTTGGCGGCGCAAGCAGAACAAGTGCCTCCTGTCGGTGCTGCATTCCCACAGCCGCATTTTTTCTGAATCACAAAGCCGTTGCGCGGAGCATTGGCCGCTTTCTCAGCATGAGATTTCTGCGGTGTCAGCGGAGTGAATTCAGCCATAATTCAAATCCCCCGCTTTGATGGGACGTTCGAGTTTTTGAAGCTCTGCCGCCGCTGCTTCCATCAGCCAGCGCATCGACACGGCTTCATCATGCTGCGCAGCGAGAAAAGCCCCATTCAGCGCAACGTTGTGGATACTGCCGCCAGTAAGATTTAGCTTCGCAAGCCGTGCTGGGTTCACGTCCTCGGCCAACGGTGTTTGAGGCGGGAATACAGAAAGCCAGATCCGTTCTCTTTCCGCTGGTGCAGGGAATGGGAAATCCACCACAAAACGCAGGCGGCGCATAAAGGCTTTGTCGATTTGAGATTTTAGATTAGTGGCGAGAATCGCCAATCCGTTGAACATTTCAATCCGTTGCAGCAAGTCATCGATGCCAATGTTGGCGAATCTATCGTTGCTGTTTTTCACCTCGCTTCGCTTGCCAAACAGCGCATCAGCTTCATCGAAGAAGAGGATGGCTCCACAGCGCTCAGCTGCTTGGAACAAAGCCCGCATTTGCTTCTCGCTTTCACCAATGTATTTGCTGATCACACTGGCAAGGTCGATACGGTAAAGATCGAGGTTCAGGGTATTGGCAATCACCTCTGCTGCCATGGTTTTCCCCGTCCCACTTTCGCCACTGAACATGGCGCTAATGCCCATGCCCCGGCTCATGCGTTCACGGAATCCCCAGGACTGATAAACACGGCTACGAAGAGCAACCTGAGAAGCAAGCTGCTCCAACATCTTGGTTTGAGATTCCGGTAACACCAGATTCTCCCAGCTGGCTTTGCATTCGATACGTTGGGCAAGTTTTGAAAGCTCAGTAGACGCGCCACGTTGGCAGATTTGCCAGAGTGCTTTTTCAAATTCTGAGTCATTATTTGCGCCACTTTGTGCAGCAGCCACTGAGGCAGAGCGGAAAATGTCGGGCTCGCTCATCGAAAATTGTTCGGCCAGTCTTGCAGGAAGTTGTTTGTCTTCAACCGGAAGCAATTCTGACCATATCGACTCCTGCTCTTGCACCGTTGGTCGTTTCACTTCAAGCGGAAAACTTCTGGTCGAAAGGGCCGCGGGAGATCGTCCTGTGTCAATCAACACCAGTCCACGCATTCTCGCAATAAACTGCGCTGCCAGCTTTTGCTTTGGCGCATCGTCCGCTTCTTCGACCAATAAAATCATGGGTAAAAGGCTCGCCTCCCGCAGCCAGAGTCTTGCAAGGGCATCCAAATCGTTCGCGCGGGAAGGTAAATTAGCGGCATTGATGCGTTGCAAGCCGATATTTAATTCGGTCGAAATAGAGACTGCCATTGTGCGCTTAGCGAAGGCATCATCTCCAAAAAGCTCAAACACGGTCGACGTGTTATTCATTTCGAAATGCTGGCTTTGAGAAAGGTAATTTAATGCGGCGTCCAACTGTTGGCGCTGGGATGGCATGAGAGAAACGGCTGATTCCACATCGGCAGGTTCAAGCAATACGGAAAGACGTTCATCGATGTAGCTCAGACCGCGGGCAAAATTCACCACTCGCTCATCGGCACATAATACTCCATCGCCAGAACCTAATGGCTGCCATTCCACCAGCAACCAATAACGAAGCGGAGAATGCGGTGAAAAGCTGCTCCAGTCGCATTGCGGAATGCGTGACACGCAAAGCATCGCAGTTGGAAATGTATTTGAGCGGTTGCTAGAAAGAGCGGCGCATCGCTCTGCTACCAAGGGTTCAAGCGCTGCGACAACCACCAAAGCCAATACGCTCTGATCGCTTTCGTTAAGTCCAAACTGATCGTTCAATACATTGATGGAACTTGGATTTTCGCCTTCAGCTTCAGCGCGGAAACGGTTGTTGATAGTAGTAATGGATTCCGGCGGCGTCGTGTTCGCTTCGTCTGAAAGCAACGCACTAGCCCACTCCACGACTGCCGACAAATGCGCGTTATTCAACGCCTGCCAACGCTCAAGAGATTGCAGCTCTTTGGCTTGTTGCTGCTCAGAAACAGAAAATTGGATGGACTCAGACATCATGGCACCACCACTACCTGAGTTGGGTCGAAAATCGGCGCTCTTGGGGTGAAGTCCGGAGCAACAGGTGGTCTGTCTCGAAGGATAAACCAGCTATCAACACCATCAACACGTAATCTGGCTGGGTAACTGCCTGCAACCAGCGGCCCAAAGATAAAAACGAGGCTGTTTGTCGCCACAGCGACAGATTCCGCCGTCGCCCCTTCTGAACCGAGCCACATCATGGCTTGTTGTCCGGGATGAACGTGCGGGGTAACGCTTAACGTAACAACCACAGTTTGACCATTTCGCACCACACTGGTGGGTGGCAAGGTCATTACTGGGGCGATTTGGGCGGAAAGTTGATTAGATTGTAATGGTTGACCACCAACGTCAGCAGTAAAGAATAGTGAATAGATACCTGCTGCCCAATTGGCTGCAGCATTCGGCAGTGTCACTGACTGCGCGCGTGCTGTTCCGCCCGCCTCTGCATTGATTATATGTTCCACCTCCTGTGAGATATGAGAGAGCGTAAATCGAGGATTCGCGCCATCCAGCGCAAACCCTTCGGTGTCCAGGGTATCTCCCAACCTTGCACTGGGCTGCAAGGCGGGAGGGATAATGCGCGCCAGTTGGGGGACTGACGGAACCAGACTTGGCTGGACATCGGGCCCTGTATTACCGGGGCCAATGGTCAATACCGGGAGCGCTTCCCGCGTGCCCTGTTCAACTTGCATCAACACGGTTGATACGCGGTAAGTCGCGGAGGGGCGGTACTGACTTTGCAATGCGCTCCATAACGCGGATTTTTCCGACACGGGCATTGGATGGTGCGCGATACGAATCGCCTCAGCCTGATCAGCCAAACCTGTGTCTGCCAGCGCTTGGAGAAGCGGGGGAAGGCCCGCAGCAATGGCGGGTGAAGGGTTTAGCGCAGTTTGAATTTCTGCGCGGGTAAACCCCGGATGTTCGTGAAGAATTTGCATGGCATAGCCAAGCAATACATCGTTGTGCAAATCCGCGGTGCTATAGGCACTCACGATGTAATACAAATCCAGCGGCAGCGGTGTGTTATTGATTCTATCGCCGTCGTTGTTTCGGGTTGGCAAACATTGGTTTGCCCAGGCAGCGTTGACTTCGGTGTGGTAGAGAAACACGTTAAGCGCAGGCGCGTTATCTTCTTCCTGCGCCAGCATTTGGTCGGGTGGAAGCGCGTGAACAGGCACATTGGTATTCACCACGGTTGCCACATCGTGATCGACCAGACCATCATTCAACAAATCACGAAGAAGTTGAGTGATACCTGCTATCGCCAGCGCGCTACTCATCGTTTGCCCTCCTGACGTTCACGAAGGTAATCAGTCAGGCTTACCGGTGGTTTCCAGCTTGGTGCTTTTTTCTCTGGGGCTTTGGGTGCTGGCACGATCGAAACATGACCGATGGTGACAGATACTTCGAGATGATCTTGTGGACTCCCTTCTTTTTCTGGAGAGAGCGCTGATTCAACGGGGATCACAGAGGCCAATCGCTCAGTAATGGGCGACTCTTTTTCGTCTCCCAATATTGATGCGGCAACCTGCTTAGTAAAGTCACGGCGTTTCGTAGGTTGCTGCCGATTCTCAGGTAAGACAGTGGAAGATTCCTGCTCTAAATCTCTTAACTCGGCGAGGGTCATAGCGCTTGCAGAATGCGGGCTTACATCGTTTGATGGTGCATCTGATCTAGCGGAAACCGTCGATCTGTTTTCCGCTTCTCTCTGCCATTCTTGGCTCGCAGGCTCTGCATTATGGTCAGGAAAATCCGCCTCGATGTTTGACGAATAGTCCTTTTGGGCTGGGCGACTCTCAACGCTCTCTGGCGAAACTGGGGAGGATGAGGAATCAACCTCCCTGTTAAAACCATATTCAAGATTCCGGTCAGAGTGGGCTGCTTTTTCTGGTCGCACTGATGATGAAAATTCGCTCCGTTCACTTTTAGTCGGTTTGAGATTTGTTTTCGTTGGTTCTGGCACCAACCAATCGGTGACAGTGTCACTTGATGATTGAGGTGATGTGGGCGAAGAGTCATCACTCACGTGGGAATAATAAGAACGCACCACAGGTTTAAGCGATTGTTCACCCGAGACATTTCGGCGAAGAAATTGGCTGAGACCTTGACTCATCGTCTTCCTCTCCTCACTCAATAATCATCGCAATATGACGACGACGGCGGGCAGGACTCATGGCGAGAATATCCTGACTCGACCAGCCATAGGCCGTTGCCAGCAAATGCACGTCCCACAACTGCTTCTCAACACTGGCGGAGAGTTGCGCCCAAAACTGGTTGGCAATATCAAACTGGTGCAAGGTTTCGGCGCCGCAATCCGGACAGGCTGAATTCAGCGACACAATGGAAAGAGGTTCAGAGTCCAACATCTGTTGTTCGATCTGTTCGAACAGCATTTCCCAGGCTTCTTGCGCATTCTCTTTTTCTGCCAGCGCTGAACGGATTCGCGGGAAATCCTCGGGTTCAATAACCCTTTGTGCAAACTGAAACAGCATGACTTCGCTGTTTTCCAGCATGTTCAGGTCCGCAATGCGGGGTAAACGAAACCGACATGGGATCCCTTCAAAAATCACATCGTGATAAACGGGGAGATACACATCCGTATCCAGTGAAGCGTGCACCGCGTCCCAGGCTTTGGAGAGTTCAGGGGACGCGGTACCTAACACTTGCGAAACGGTAAACGAAAGCTGCGTTTTCTCACCGCATTCACCGCATTTGGCTTCAACTTCGATGGCATCACCAAACTGGCGCTGGTAAGCAAGCATCAGTAAATGATCGCGACCTGCCACTGTCCAATCAGGCAATGTCGGTTTCAACGAATCCGGGACAAACGCGCCCGCCAGTATTGCCGCTCGCTCCTGCGCGCGACGGGCTGAAGCGGCTTCCCACACTTCCACCTGACGGTTATCGTTCAATGCTTGCAACACCATGGCCATCAGCGTCTACTCACTGCTCAGGATGAACAAAACTGGGTTCTTTCGGCGTGGTCACCGCCATGCGCTCCCAGCCTTCGTTTTCAAGTTTGATAGACTGAATCATGAACGCAGAGCTGGATGCATCTAACCCCGGCAGCGCTTTGTATTCCGATACCCAGCAGCGGTAAATGCTGTAGCTCAGCACCTTCTGACCCGCCTCATTCAGCACTTCCAGAATCAGGTTTTTGTGGAGGTCTGCCAGTGACACTTCACCACCTGGCTCAGTCCCGATTCGCCAAACCTTATTTGCCCACTGTTCGAACTGGAGATTTTCCGTCACACCGCGTTCAAGCGTGATGGCTTCGAATTTCACCTGACCCGGAGATTTACGGGTGTGGGATGGGTCGCCACCTGCGCGGTATTCATTCACTTCCACCGTGCGGCTGAGACCTGATACTTTCTGCACCGCCGCCAGCACATCGCCGCCGGCTTCTTTGATGATGAATTTGTACCCAGGGTACGGGACCACCCGCTGGCCATTCACATTGAGCTGAGACATAACGCCCCCTCGCTACCTATCGAGTCATACATTGAAGTTGCCGACAGCCACCGCCATCGGCGGAGAGATTAACTGCCGCTGTTGTTCATCAGTTGGAAACTGACGACAACAAATTCCGCAGGTTTAAGGGGCGCCATACCCACCAGTATGTTGACGACGCCGGCATCGATATCTGCCTGAGTGGTCGTCTCGGCATCGCATTTCACAAAGAAGGCTTGATCCGGTGAGCTTCCCTGAAATGCACCCTGTCGGAAAAGCCCTTGCATGAAGCTGGTCACCGCAATGCGAATTTCTGACCACAGCGGCTCGTCATTGGGCATAAATAGGGTCCATTGCAAACCGCGAAACAGGGATTCTTCGATGAAAAGCGCCGTGCGTCGAACGGGTATATATGTCCATTCAGAGGCGAGTTCATTTGCGCCACGCAACGTTCTTGCCCCCCAGACGATGTTGCCGCTGATGCCGCCATTTCTCAGGCAATTCAAACCAATGGGATTAAGCAGACCAATCTCGTTGTTGGTGAGGTTGTGATTGAAGCTAATCACATTGCGAAGGCTGGCAGTAATACCGGCAGCTGCTGTCCAAATCCCTGCTTCCGAATCGCGGCGGGCATAGACGCCAGCGACGGTTCCGCTTGGCGCGATAGTCCGTAGGCGATTGTCGTTATTGGGATCCGGCACCTGAACGCGGGGATAGTAAGCAGCTGTGTTACGGTGACGAAGCCCTGCCCCAGCGACTTCATCCAACCATTCAATCGCTCCTTCCGCACTGTTCACGTTCTCTGGCGGGTCAATCAGCAAGAATGCCCGCTGTTCTTCGCAGTAAGCAATCGCAGGGCTAATCACGGTCGACATGTCCGCGACATTACCGTTGTTCAGATCTGACGCTTCCGGTATAAGCAGCAGGTTGAAAATATCGACATCTTCCAGTGCGTATATACCGGTTCGGGCATTTCGGTTACCCCGTAATTGCGCCGCTGTCGGTGTACCACCATCAGCGCCCGCAGTTTGCGCGATCTGAAATCCTGCTGCTGCAGCCGTATTCATGGCGTATTGCTGAACGTTGGCCTCTGCACTGCCTTCCAAAGCGGTCGTCACTGCAAAGTCCCCTGCCGTGTCGGTAATTGACACCATGTGACCAGCTCGATAAGCGGTGCTGTTGCGCCCGGTGTAGACGGCAATTCGGTCCCCCCGAGCAACAACTTGACATTGCGCCCACAGCGGATCCGCTGGGTGAGTATCTCTAATCGCGTTCTGCAGCATGAGCGCAGCGCCAGCGATAGTTGTCGGTTTCGTCGTCACGTCAACAACGACAGAGCGCACAGTGCCATCGCCTAGATCTATATCCATGGTGTTGTTGTCAGCCATTGCGGCGTAATTTGCGACTGTCTGTGTACCGGAGTAATAACCTGTTGGCGCAGGCATATCTGTGCCGGCAAAGTCCGGAATTTGAACCATCATCGAGTTGTCGTTGACAACACTTTGCACAAACCTAGGATGAGTCGCGACCATAGACACATTGCGGTAAGTCTCATTTCGCACGGGCACTTCAAGACCATCTACATGCCTGATTTCGGTCACTGAAAGATTGAAAAGTGATGAGGGATCTGTGGTCAGGTAGTCGACATCAATGCGGATGTGATTATTCCATGCGCCGGGATCTTCAACCGGCTCACCTTGAAACTGACGCCCGGCGTTAAAAACCAGTGTGGTAGTTGTGGGGCCGTTCCAACTATCGACCGACACGCTGCCATTGGTTCCTCCTCCAACACGGACAGCATAGGATTCACCGCCCCCATTTGTAAAAAATTGCGACACTGCATAGCTGGTTTCACTGGTGGTATGAACGCCGCCCATATGGGTGTCAAAATCTCCGACATGGAACATGCGCACGGGCGTGTTTATCGGCCCTCGTGAAAAGCCACCAACAAACGCAGCGATAGATGTGGCAGCACCACTGATGGAGCGGCTGCCGCTGGGAATTTCCTGGATGTAAACGCCGGGATATGTCAGTGCAACGGGCATGAGTGACCTCCTCAACCATGGCAGAACTCGTATAAATTGGCGTTGGGAGCGGCACAGCGGTCTGACAATACTCATTCGCATTTTGACTAAATCGCCGTGCTCAGAATATGCCACCACAGACACAGTATCAGTGCTGCAATACACAAAGGATGATGGCTAACTATCGCGTGACAGTGTGTCGCAAAAACAAGAGAGGGTTGGTCATGTGGGCGAAAGCGTCAAAAAAGCACGAGCGTTCTAAACACCAGTTTTCAGAGTATTAGCAAAAATGTAATCGTTCTTATATCTGATGCGCTTTTTTTAAACAAAAATAGTGTCGACTGCCTTGCTTGGTATGCATTTTCAGACAGAGAAAGAAAGTATTCGTACGATTGAGTTGTTTGGGTATATCTCCGAACAGCCCTTGTGTTCGGCTGTTCGGGTTCATTTCTTGCAGGATTATTGATTCACAAAAGCGTGGATATAATCAATTTGAGGCTGTTTGGTGAAGGCACCCGGGCGCAATGCCTGAATATCACGGATGATGTCTTGTAACTCCCAACCGCGCTCAAGCAGAAGGTGAGCAGACAATAAACCAGTGCGGCCTGAACCGCCCATGCAGTGCATGACAACCTTATCGCCATTTGCAATGGCTTGGTGCAATTCTGATTGGCTGGCTTGCCACTTTGCCATGAAAGTAGCGTCTGGGGCTTCATCGTCTTCGATAACAATGTGGAACCATTTCATGCCAAGTTCCTGAACCAGTTCGCCCAGTTGCTCGACGCCTTTTGACGCCATTTCTTCTTCATTGATAGCAGTCACAACAGCAACCGCACCTTGCGCTTTTAGCTGTTGAAGGCTTTCCAACAGTGACAGGTCTTTGGTTCCCGGGCAAGGGGTTAAAATCAAAGCGCCAGATTCCACTGGCAATTCCCAAGTTGGATGTGTCATCCGAATCTCCCTAATTCTATTTTTCGGTGCAGGATCTTGGGGATGAATTATGACATTTGGATGACAGTGCGCCTACTGCCCGATTTTTGCCTTAGATAAGTCAAAGCCTAATGTACCTATGACCTTATCCAGCGTTTTGGAGAGTGCATTAACAAGCGCCTGGTACCCTTCTTGTTCTAATGGCGACTGCGCGAAGAAGGTTTGGGATTGAACGATATCACCGTTGCCATCCACCAACACCCAGTCTCCTGCCACGGTTGCGTTACCTTGGTAATCACCATCAAACCGGCTGATGTTGAGTTGGAGTCTAGGCATTTTTGCACTGTTCAAAGAAGCATTCGGATACATTGGCCAATAGTTTGCTTTTGGCGTACGCAGTTGATTAACCAAACGTTCTGTGACCTGTTGGGAAAGGCTTTCAGCCCAGAGGTTATTTTGCGCAATCACAATCTCGGACGGTGACGTTTGGTAGGCAATTCCCTCTCCTGCTAAATACCCCGCAACTTTCACAGGCTGGATTAGCAAGATGGGCTGTTCTTTTCGCAACACTGTCTCTTTCAATTCAGCTTGAGGCAAGAGATACGTTTTGGTTGCGGTGTCAGGCGCGCTGCTACACCCCGCTATCACCACTACGAATAGCCAGCTAAGCAATGATTTTCTCATTCGCGCTCTCCCTTCACTGGAATTGGATCTGACAACTGGCTTTCACCGAAAATCAGAGAGTCTGGTTTCTGGTTAAGTTTCTTCATTAACGGACTGAATCCATCCATGGCATCGTTGAAACCTGTCAGCGCTTCTTGCAGTTTCTGGTAGGACTCCGAATCAGGATTGAAGCCACGTAAGGTTCGCTGAAGCTCTTCCAGTGTATCCCTCAGCTCTTGAGGAAGCTTTTGGGCACCATCCTGTGCAAGCAAGCCATCGAGACGCTGAATCAGACTATCCAGTTCTTTACCCGCAGAATTCAGTGTCGCCATGGTTTCTTGGGAAGCATCCAGTGTTTCCTCTAGGGAAGTCAGCACACCTTCGACAGGGAGCTTGTTAATCTTGTTAAGAATGCCGCCGATCTGCCGTTGGAACTGAACAAAATCTCCCGAAACAGACGGAAAGAAGTTATAGCCCCGATAAGTCGTCTGATACGTTTTGTTGGCTTCATCGGGATAGAAATCCGTATCGATATACAGCGCTCCAGTCAGCAGATTGCCGGTTTTTAGCGTGGCACGCAGGCCATGTTTGAACTCGGCTGCGAAAGCCTCTTTCAACTCTGACGGCGTGATTTCAACGTCCGGCTCGAGGATCCGCTCAACTTCAATATGAATAAGTACAGGAATTTGTTTGGACGCAAAGCCCCGCTTTTTATCTGTCAGATGCAGCGGCACTTTCTCCACCGTGCCAATCCGAATACCGCGGTATTCCACGGGTGCGCCGGGGTTTAACCCGCGGACGGATTCACTGAAAAGCAAGGCGTACTCTATGTAGTTATCAAACATTTGCTCCTGAACTTGCTTCAGGTCGTCATAGAGCTTGAACAAGGTCATCTGCTCTGTAATGGGATATCCCTTTGATTGCCCATCAGGCACACCAAAACTCACGCCGCCGCTGACCAGTGACTCCAGAGAGGCGATTTGCACCGCAAAGCCTTGGGCATTGAGTCGAATATCCAGACCTGACGTTAACCAAAAACGGGTTTCACTCTGGATAAGCGCATCGTATGGCTGGAAGATGAAAAGCTGATAGGTAGCCTTTTCTTTTTCCAAATCAAACCCAACCCTCTCTACCCGACCAACGGTATAACCTTCAAAAAGCACGGGGTCGCCCACTGACAACTTCCCTGCTCTTGGCGACGTTAATACAACCCGTAATCCTTTGGCATCTGGTGGGGCAATCGGCGGAATATCGAGCACGGTAAAGGTATCCTGAGATTCTTCCGACACGCCAGGACGCAGAGCGATGTATGCCCCAGAAAGTAAGGTACTAAGGCCTGATACACCTTCTTTGCCGATGCGAGGTTTCACCACCCAGAATGTGGCATCTTCCCGCAACATGCGATCGGCGTTTTTGTCCATCCTCGCTTTCACGACGATGGCTGAATAATCTTTGTTGAGCTGGACATCTGTCACCACACCCACTTTGACATCACGGGCGCGAATTTCGGTTTTCCCTGCTTCCAGTCCGTCAGCGGTTTGAACATGTAAGGTGATCAAGGTGCCTTGATTACTTTCGTATTGATAAAACATCCAAATACCGACCGCGAGAGACACCAATGGCAGAATCCACACTGCGGAAAATGAGCGTCCTTTTTTCACTGTAGCGGTGACTTGTTCTTCCTCACTCATACGTTTTTATCTCTTATTCTTGTGGTTGTGCAGCGCTTGGTAAGACTGGTGGGCTTGCCGCAGGGTCACGGTGTCTAAGTGGGCCCCAGAACACACGAGGGTCAAAAATCAAAGCGGCACACATGGTAAAGAAAACCACCAAGGCAAAATAAAATGCGGCGGGGCCAGGGCTGATACTCATCAAACCCTTTAAGTTGACCAACGCAGAAAGGATGGCGACAACGAACACATCAATCATCGACCAGCGGCCAATCAATTCGGTAAATCGGTAATACTTCAGTTTCTTCAACGCATTAGTGTCATCTTCCTTCCCTTGCTTTTCCGCCCTTAATAGCCAAATCATGATGAGCATTTTGGTCATCGGCACGAAAACACTGGCAATAAAGATAATGGCCGCTATGGGGTAAGAACCGAGGTTCCAAAGCAGAATGACTCCATCCATGATGGTTGAGCGTTCGGTGCTGCCGAGGCTCACGGTATACATCATGGGGTAAAGGTTGGCAGGCACGTAGAAGATGATCGCGCTGATAAGAAATGACCATGCCCAGCCAATATTCATGTCGGGGTTGTATGGGTGTAATCGACTGTCGCAACGCTGGCAATGCTTGTGGTGTGGGTCGTTGATTTGCTGACACACCCGACAGGCAACATGGTTGCCAGAAAGATGAGTGTCTCCCGGTTTCACTTTGCCGGTGGGATACGAGGGAAACAGGTTTTCCCAAAGCCATTCTTTATCAATCGCCCGGGAGAAAAACACCACCAGCGCACTGTAAGCACAGTAAGCCCAGAAAGCAGCGCCCAGCTCAACGTCTGCCAGTGCGGCAATCTTCACCAGACTGACAATTACCCCCACCAGAAAGATGTCTACCAGCAGCCAAATCTCTACGCGAAATACCAAGCGGCTAAGTTGTTTCAACAGTGAAGGCGGTGTGTTGGCACCCCTTCCCTTTGAAGATTTGCTGGCAACGTGAAAAAGGAACATCACCAGACTGATGTATATGGCTGGCAAAACAATGATTGTGATGAGCAACATGGCAGCGAGAGCATTGTTGTCGAAGTTATGGAAAACCTTGAGTGCGTCCAACAACGAAATGTTGTTACTGATGCCACTGGCACTGAAAGACATAAAAGGAAATACGCAACTGAGCGTGAGCATAACCAGACAGGAAATACCGTAAGCCTGCACTTTCGCCGGGCTGTTTTCCACTTGACGAACCAGCGTATGCCCGCATCGAGGACAACTCGCTTTACTGCTTCCTTCCATAGGCGGAATCGCAGAAACCAATCCACATTCATTGCATGCGATAAGTAATGGCGAAGGTTTCTGCATAGGATAGGTCCGGATGGATATTCAACTGAGTATACCTAGCGCACTGATCGTCAACGTCTTATCCTTGAAGCAGTACTACGAATTCCGACTGACAAAGCCCGTAAATCGTCACATACATATATCCAGTCTGGCCATTTTCAGATATTCATTGCCCTATCCAAGGTAAAAGCGCAGAATAGCGCCCCTTTGTCCCAGTCGTCGGCACACTTGCCGACCAAGCCTGCTTTTGGGCACTCACTTACCGAGAAGTTAATTTATGGGTTTTACCGATCTAGGTCTTTCTGCGCCAATCCTCCGTGCTATTCAGGAAAAAGGTTACGACACCCCCTCTCCAATTCAGGCTCAGGCTATCCCTGCAGTTCTGGAAGGAAAGGATGTCATGGCCGCTGCGCAGACAGGTACAGGTAAAACTGCGGGCTTCGTTCTGCCAATCCTTGAACGTTTGAGCGAAGGCTCACGTACTCGTCCAAACCATATTCGTGCACTGATCCTAACGCCAACCCGCGAACTGGCTGCACAAATCCACGAAAACGCCGTGGTTTACAGCCGTCACCTTCGTCTGCGCTCTAGCGTGGTTTTCGGTGGTGTGAAGATTAACCCGCAAATGATGAACCTGCGTAAAGGCTCAGATATTCTAGTGGCGACTCCTGGTCGTCTGTTGGATTTGTACCAACAAAACGCCGTCAAATTCTCGCAACTTGAAGTACTGGTGCTGGACGAAGCAGATCGCATGTTGGACATGGGTTTCTTCCGCGACATCAAGAAGATCCTCGACCTGCTGCCGAAGAACCGCCAGAACCTACTGTTCTCTGCGACTTTCTCAGATGAAATCCGCGACTTGGCCAAAGGTCTAGTGAACAACCCTGTCGAGATTTCAGTAACACCTGCGAACTCAACAGCGCGCACTGTAGAGCAGTGGATTTACCCTGCGGACAAGAAAAAGAAACCGGCAATGCTGGCAAAGCTGATTAAAGATGGCGACTGGAAACAGGTACTGGTATTCACCCGCACCAAGCACGGCGCCAACAAGCTTTCCCACTTCCTGAACGACGAAGGCATTACCGCCGCACCGATTCACGGAAATAAAAGCCAAAGCGCCCGTACCAAAGCGCTGGCAGATTTTAAATCGGGTGATGTTCGCGTGCTGGTTGCAACCGACATTGCAGCCCGAGGTATCGATATTCCCCAGCTGCCACAAGTGGTGAACTTTGAAATTCCACATGTGGCTGAAGATTACGTTCACCGAATTGGCCGTACCGGTCGTGCGGGTGAGCCTGGCAAAGCGGTTTCATTGGTGTGTGCGGATGAAACAGATGATCTGTTTGGCATCGAGCGTCTGATTCAGCAGCTTCTGCGCCGTGAGGAACTGGAAGGCTTCAAGCCAACCAATGCGCTGCCAGAGAAAGCGCTGGATACTCGCCCTATTAAACCAAAGAAACCGAAAAAGCCTAAGAAGCCAAAAGCACAAAATGGTGAAGCAAAGGCGGCGCCAAAATCCGGCACAGCAAAAGCCAAAGACGGTCAGCCAAAAACTGACAAAGCACCTCAGAAGAAAAAGCCGTTCAAGGGTAAGCCGCGTAATGGTGGACAATCAGGCCAAAAGCCTGCAGCTAACCAAAACGATAACCGCACCAACAATGGTGAAGGTAAGCCACGCCGCGCAGGCAATGCGAACAGCAATGGCAGCAAAGGGAATGCAAACAAACCGAATAATCGCAAACCTAACCAATCGCGCCGAAAATCTTCTGGTGATAGCGTAAAAGTCAGTTGGGGCAATTACTGATTCGCAAATAACCCTATCTTCAATCAACCTGAAGATACAGGATTCAAAGAGTTTATGTATAAAGGCCAGACGGACGTCTGGCTTTTTTGTACTTCATATTTGGGGTATTCCCGCGTTCTCAAACCACACATCACCTTCCAACGCCAATGACATTCATCAATTTTCGCTTCGCTTTTAAGGTGAGGTAATTCACAGATTTATAGTATCTCCAATACCGAAAAGTTATTCAGGAAGCGTTAAGTTTCATCCATTACTTTGCATACGAAACAAGTTGTTAGACCCAACTTTCGTTTTTAACGCTTGGGTGCTCTGATTGTCTCGCTATTTACAAGGAAAAGAAAAACGCAGGGATTTACAGCTCTAAACAATTATTGACGGCTGAAAAATATAAGCGTGGTGGTCACTCATTTTACGCACGGACCATCCCTCAGAAATAGCGCGAAGAGCCCCGTTCAACTTTTGGGATTGTTTAATCCCATTCAGGAGATATTTTATGAAACGTGTTGTTATTGCTTCTGCCGCACTTTTTATGGCTCAAGGCGCTATGGCTTCTTCTTACGTCACTGGTAACCTGCAGTTCCACAGTCATGGCGACAAAATGCATGGTTCAGATGCCACTTCAACATTAGAAGCAGGCCATACCTTTAATAACGATATGGGTGGTTTTACCCTATATACCGAGTTTGACGGCATTCAGATTGGCGACATTCATACTGCTGATTCTGCATACATCACACTGGGCGGTGAGCAGTCATTCAGCATCAACGAAAACCTTTGGGTCGCTGCAGGTTACCAGCACCTTCTGCATGAAGGCGATACGATCCAGTACCGTCCATTGGTGAAAATCGGCTACAACTTCGATAACGGAGTACAAATCAGCAACCGTACCCGTGCTCACATCCACGAAGAAAGTGGTAATGACACCGACTGGCGCTTCGACACCCGCATTGCATACGCGGTAAACAGCGATGTCGCGCTGAGCTACAACAATGTGTACATGTATGCTGGTGATTACGATGCTAATGGCGATGCAAAAGACCACAGCATGGACCATGAGCTTCGCGCAACCTGGACCCGAAGCGGTGTGCAACCATACTTTGAGTATCGTAACCAAGGTGATAACACCAACAATGCATTTGTATTCGGTGCGTCGTTGAGTTTTTAAAATCAACTCACACATACACAACAAAGGGAGCCAAATGGCTCCCTACTCTTGCTTAGCTTCTAGTTGCTCAAGCTCAGGCAACGTCTCTCTCACCAACATCTTCTTCATCACCAACGCTTTCAATTGTTTATCAACAATATCCAGCTCCTCTTTTGCCTTTTCAACTTCACCATCGCTGATCAGTTTTTCAGCAAAAGAAATGCGGGCAACGAGCGGAGACAAACTAATCGCGTAGTTTTCCAATCCTCTGGCGAGGGCTTGAACCTGGTCTGCTCGACCACTTTTGGCGTACAAGCTGATGTTCGCAGCTCGTGTTCGGGCGGTTTCAAATTTCTCATTCATTGCATCAAATTCTGCAACCAGTCCAGACTGCCAGTGTTGAAGAGACTTGGCCACCTGTTCCGCTTCCGGCGTGTCGGGGAAAAGAAATTGAAGACTGTCGGCGTACTCCATACCCGCTGCATAGTTATCGCCAATATTCGATGCTGTGAGTATCGAGACTTTATCTGCATAACTTGGAAGCAGCTGTGACTGATATTCCTTCAAAGCCTGAGAGCCATATTCCGCTCGTATCGACTGTGCTTCTTCCAAGGAAATCACCTTGGGTTCAGCGCCGGCAATAGTCAGGGTTGAAAGAGGCGTTTCTGCGCTGCCCTGCACTTCCAACAATCCATATAGCAGTGCCGCACCAACGGCCAGACCACCCATAAAAATGAGTGCACTGGCGTTTTGCTTTTTCACTTCTACCTCAACGGGAGGAGGCGCAATTGCAACACCTTTGCTTTGGCGCTCTAAGCGATCGATATGCTCGAAGATGGTAAAGCCAAGTACGTCCAAATCGTCGACTTTACCTCCGCCATTTTTGGAAAGGTTTCTGTCTATCGCTTCAAGGGCACGCTCACAACGGTATAAATCACGAAGCTGACCGATACTTGGCTGAATCGCGCGAACCTCCTCGCCGATACGTCCAAGCATCCAGCGATAGAGCTCAGCACGTTTAGCATGAGGCATATTCTCATCGTCAGGTGCACGCAGCACCGCCACCTGAAGTTCTAAACCGTTGGCAAAGCCAGATAGGCCCTGCGTTTTCATCGAGGCGACGGTGAAGTAGATGGCAACGAGAAGATCTGCGCCTTCTTCTGTCGCCACTTTTTCACAAAGCTCACGAACCTTGGTCCAGTCCGTTGAGCCAGCAAGCGGGTTAAAGCGTCGGTTTATCTCGCTGCGTATTTTCTGGTAGTCAGAAGAGTCCCGCAGTTTTGCGCTATTTTCTGCCAGTTTTACGCCATCGATGTCCGTCAACATCCACTGCGACACTGTGTTTGTCCTTGTTTTTATATTCAAGCCACCGAAAGTCATTTGATCTTTGGTGGCTTGATTTTATTGTCGTTAATATAGGGTCCGCGACAGGTTGAATCCTCTGAATATCGACGCAGTAAACGGATTGCTGTCTGCTTCAGAGTGCACACGGTACATCACGTTTCCACCGTCAATGTTAAAGCGATAATCAACACTGGTTGAGCTTGATCCCACAACCTCGGCCTGTTCCAGCAAGCGGAAAAACGCCCAAGGTCCTCGAATACTGATCCCTCTTGGCGAAGCGTTCGCTGCCACTGGAACCAGAGTGATTTTGCTGACCGCAGCTTCACGAAGTGTATTTGGCCAGACCAACCCTACGTTTTTGCGTGGTCCGTGACTGTATTCAACATACTGACCATCAATGTTGATGACAGAACGTCTTTTATTCGCGCTCAGCTCAATCGGCTCAAGCGTGAACTCAACATCCAGCACGCCCTTGCGATTGAAGAACGCACCTTGAATCGCTCTTGCACGGTCAATTTGATTCAACACATCCTGGCGGATAAGGGTTTTATCCCCTTCTTCTGAAGTAAACTCGCCTGTGTCCTCAAGGAACATTCGCAGGTTGCTTTCGTAGAAGTTATTCAGGATGCCATTAGGGGCAAAGAAAGCTTCGAAGTCTTCCAACGCCACATCTTTAGAAGAACGCACGTTAAACGGGTAACGCGAAGCGAGTTTGCTTTGGAACGGATTGAATACATCTGCCGCCCAACGAACTTCCAGATAACGAATCGCTTCCTGACGAATCACGTACCAGCTCTCATCTGCCAGTTTTTTCAGCATGATGTCGTAAGGCTGTGGCATGCCAGATGCGATGCGTTGCAGCACATAAATAGGATCAGAGTTGTTCAGCGAGAGGCGCGCTTTGGTCGCATCTAATGCGGCTTTACCGACATCAGGCGCATCGTTGATTGACTTCATGTACGCAGTCAGTTGGGTGACCGCATCCATCACCTCATCAAGGTAAATCGGTTTACCCGGTTCGGTTTCCGAAAGCCCATTCAGTGAAGAGAATTGGTTATCAACCATCGCTGCGACACGATAACGTGGAGACTTAATCAACTCTTCTTTCGCTGCGTCGCCTTCAGGCAGAGCCGGGAACAAGTCTGTGTTATCCGTAACTTCTTCAAGCAAGCGATGCAGAGGTTGGTTGTTGCCTGTAATGCTTTCCAGCACAAGTACCGCGTTATAGATATCCGGGAAAGATTTCACGTCGATATCGTTGGTCGCACGACGCCAGGTATCGGAGTAATCCGCTACATACAGGCTGCGGATCTTTTCTCTCAATACACGCTTATCTTCATCAGAGAAATCTATCGATTCAACCTGCCCCAGCACCCAACTATCAACCAGTGCCAGTTCAGAGACAGAATCTGATTCAGGAATGAAGTAGGTTTCGAAACCTTTCTTGGTAAGGATACGTGGGATATCAAGGTTATTCGCTTCCGAAACACGCTCAGTAAAGACCACATCAAACACAGGACCGATAGAGGTCGCCAAATTGATTGGAGAGCCTAAAATTGCCGTCGATGCTTGCTTGAGATTTCGGTAAACACGTTGTTCGATTGGCATACGGCTCAGTTCGCGTTGAGCGTTGTAAATAAGTCCATCGTATGGCGCCAGTACCCGCTCTGCATCTTCCTGTCCATCAACACGATCACCCACCAGATCGGTATGCTCCATCGCGTAATCCAAGTGCTGCATCAAGCGTTCTTGTGTTTCACGGTCGCCTTCGTACTGTTCTTGCCACTTGCTGGCAAAATAATTCTGCACCATGTTCTGATAACGGCCATCATCGTCCGTCATCATGCGGAAAACACGCAGCGAACCCAGTTTGTTTTCGTCATCGTCTGCACCAACAACATCGGCAGCTGCCACTTTCATCAAAGCTGGCAAGTAACGATTTTCAAGCAGGCTGAGATACGTGCTTTCGACTTGTGGCCCAATGACATGGCCTTGGTACAAACCTAAATCTGAAATGAACTTCGGTTTTTCACGGAAGAAACCAAACTCCAGTGTGGCCTGACGAATCGTATCCAACGGCGCGAGGATATCGACGCCATTATCGATAATTGCCTCTGATGCATAGTTGTTCTCGTACTCGTTGACCTTGGCTAATACTGCATCCGCCTGTTTTACGTTTTTCAGGTAGTACTTGTGCCAGGAACCGATCAATAGAAGTGACGCGATACCACAGGCAACGGCCGACAACATAATCACGCGGCGCTTGGTTTTCGCGACACGGAAGTTATCCGACGCCAAGCCTGCTTCCGGATAAATGACGTTATTGAACAGATTCTGAGTGAAGTAAGTGGTGGAGTTTGCGGCATTTTGTGCCGTATTCACCGCATGGGAAATACCGTAGCGGCGAGAGGCAGAATCGATAAACGCATTGGTCGGCACACCTTGCTGATACACGGAGGTGAAATACACGCCACGCACCAATGCCGATGTAGAAAACTGGTCACTACCAAATGCATCTTGAAGGAACTGCTTTAACACATCATGCAGACCTGCCATTTGACGGCTAAAGCTGTACATAGCAGTGCGATCTTCACCATCGAAACACTGCATCAAGGCTGTCGGCAGCATCTTGTTAACGCGTTCGACAAACTGCCCGAAGTCTTTATCAAACTCATTCAGCCAGCTATCGAGATCGTCCACGGAATCCAATGTGAAAGTGAAGCCCATGACTTCTTCACGCTCCGCTTTGGAGTAGTTACGGAAGAAGGGTTCAAAGCCGTGAAGCAGGTCGAGCTTAGTCAGCGATACATAAACAGGCAGACGGGTAGAAAGGGTTTCCATCAGCTCGCGAAGACGGGCACGGATCAGATTTGCATGTGCTCTGCGCTCAGTCGTCGTTGCAGTAGCAAGCTTAGCCACATCCAGCGCAATCACTACACCGTTTAACGGGCGGCGGCTTCGCGTTTTTTCAAGCCATCTTACGAAGTGGATCCAGAGACGGCGCTCCATCTCCCCTTTACCATCGCTGCTGGTTGCACGTTGGGTTAGTAGCTCACCATCAGGGTCGATAAGTACTGAGTCATCACCAATCCACCAGTCGAAGGAAAACGGATTTTCACTTTTCTTGCCCGATGCACGCATGACCGATGAGAAAACAAAGTTCTGACCTGAGCGGTTAATGAGGCTTGTTTTACCCGCATTCTCTGGCCCCAAAACCAAATACCAAGGTAAGGCATACAGGTAGTTTCGTTTGTTCAGACTCTTTTGCAGTGCAGTCATCACCTGATTGAGTTCAGCTTCCTGACGCTCTTCATAGCGTTGGATTGGGTCTTCCTGAAGCTGACGTTCACGCGCCTGATCTGCATGGTAGCCTTTGAGTTTTCGCCATTGCAAAAAGCCCCAAGCCGCCAGCCAGAAAAGGGAGAAAATCACACTGGTAATAAGGCGCGCTGTAACAGGCTCCAGCGGGTGGCTCTCGTCAATTTTAAGCCACGGACCCGCCCACCATATCGCGACATTGATCAAGACGAAAATGGCCACCAGCAATATAGGTAACGCCGATTTCATGGCGGGTAGCATTTTCAGAAGAAGCGATTTTAACTTGCTGAACATTTCTTTCGATCCCTGCTTAAATTATGACTTCGCAATGTTTTCTAAACGTTGAATCAATGCGGGTTCCCAATCGGTGAGCGAGGTATGGTTGGCCTGCTCTAAAAGTTGGTGGTAGTGCTGATCTGCCATGGCAGAAAGGTTGTGACGCTTCATGACATCTGCTGAGAGCATGCGCCAATAAAACTGGTCTCTCGGTTCTTTGGATGTTGATAGGCCATCATTGAGCATGGCTAACGCCACCGACAGGCCGCCTTCATCTGCGAGGGTGAATGCTTCTTTGCGCTTTCCATCCCAATCAGAGGTGGTTGCTGAGCCCATACTTGTGGTGTCACCTTCATCAAGCCAACGACGTGTTTCTTCGCCAACATAAGGCATGCCGCCTTTGAAGCTAAGCTCAGCCACCGCAGGCACACGCTTCACAAAACTGCGAACTTCCGAAGCGATGGTATCTGCCCACTCTGCGTTGCCGAGTTTGAGCGCGATGCGATAACTGAGAAAATGACCGTCAATCCAGTAAGGAGCTACAGTGAGGCTTTGCTCTACCTTGCGCCAAAGTGCGTGGTCCGCACCCCGGCTGAGTTGATCTTCATACTCTGAAATTCGGTCTGCCGAGACTGGCATAAGCTGTGTTTCACCGTTCGCCTCGGCATCCGGCGCAGAGGTAATAGAGAACCACACGGCAAAGCGACGAAGACGGAGTGCCAATGCAATGCCGCCGTCCAACTCGGAGACAAATTCAGCCACTTTCAGCAGCGTTTGTTTAACAGCGCGGTCTGAGCTGCCATCTATCTCCAGTTTCGGAGAAGGTGCACTGGCTGACGAGGACGCCGTTTCAGAGGGTGCCGATGAAGGTACCTGTTGAACTTGCGGCTCTGGGGTTGCCAGTTTTCGTTTCAGCAAGGAAGCGATATCTAACACACCTTCTGTCGGCAGATCTTTTTCTTCTGCAGCCACTTCTAGTTCTTTTAGCGCTTTCTCCACTTCTTCTTTCTGATCGACATCGAACATGGAGAAATCGAGCTTCTCAGCCGCTTTCTCGGTGCGCTGAACAATCTGGGAGAAGAACTTACGACGCGGCAATACGCCACGCGGGCCGGGAGCGGGATAACAAGTATCCCAGTAAGCAGCGATGAAATCCGCCAGGATAAACACCGATAGAGTGAAACGCTCCGGTGAAGACTGATACTGCAAACACTGCAGAAGATGAGTCAGCAGTTTGAGGTCTTTGGTTTGCGTCTCAATCAGCTTCATCGCACTTTGTTCAGCTTCCCCCCACTGCACTTCTGCGTGAGAAAGTGAGCCGACTTTCATCATTTGGGTTTCAACAAAGTCCAACAGTGCGTCGTCCAACAGACGTTCACCGACTGGGTTTTCTCCGGCAATCGGCTTAGCGACTCTTTCTCGGTAGGTTTGCATATCCATGATTTGCTCCCCTACCAACGACATGTCTGGCGCATGGGTTTGATGCTCTCGCGCAAGTCGGCAGTATCAAACGTCAGGTTACCGATCGCTTCCAAATCAGAGCGAAGCACCGCGCGTTGGCCAGACATTAATGCCTTCATCACATCAATAGCTGGAATACCACGACCCGCACGCATGATGTTGCCAGTGTCATCGCTTAACCAACGCTGGGTGACACTGTAACCTGAAGACGCCATTACTTCCGCTTTACCCTCAGATGTTGCGGTTGGCAGTATCAACTCAACCCGGCTGATATTGTCGATACAGCTGAACATCAGAATGGGCATTTCATTCTTTTTCTGGTTTCTGTCAGGCAATGCAGTCGCTGTCATCCAAATGCCAGATTTGGGTTCAGCCCGATTGGCGTAGCGAAGCGCAAAACCGGTTTCATCTTCATTTCGCTCAGATTCGCTCTGTTTTGCGCGTTCCCATGCTTCCGGTTTTTGCACAATGACAGCGGCTTCTGGCTGACCAGAAACCGGCGTTTTGAACACCTCATCAAAACACGCCAGCCGGTCGAGCCTCGCTGGAATATTCACACACTCGGAGGCGCTTTGAATCAGTGCCTTGTTGTCAGTCTCGTTTGCCAGCGTGTTTGCGCTTGAGAACGCCAGCCCCACCATTAAACACAAAGAGATTGGTCGGTACGTCATATCAGTCAATCTCCATTTTCAGGCATTTATGCGCGAGAGTGCGTTTGGGTAAGCCAAGGCTTTCCGCTGCTTTTGAGCGATCGCCGCCGTAACTGGACAGACGATAGCGAATCACGCTGCTCTCGAAGTTCTGAACAGCAGCCTTGAGGTTGTTGATGTCATCAATATCCACGCCGATATAACTTTCAGAATTCACATCATCCGAATTCGCGGCGACTGGGCTGGTTTGCTGCAACACACGACCGCTAAAGCTGGAAGGGGTAATTTCTTCACCATTCGCTGTTAGCGCACAGGCGTATTCAATGAGGTTTCTCAATTCACGTACATTTCCAGGAAAGCTATGTCGATTCAGTAAATCCAGCGCGGCATAGCGAATACCAGCAATGTGTACACCTGCCTGCTTGTTGTATTCAGCAATGAAGTGTTTACAAAGTTCTGGGACGTCTTCTTTGCGGATATTCAACTCCGGCATGAAGACCGGGAATTGATTCAGACGGTAGTAAAGGTCTCGACGGAAACTGCCCTCTTCGGCCTTTTCTTCCATCGCCACATGTGTCGCCGCTACCAAGCGGAAATCTGCATTCACTTCACTGGAAGCGCCCACTGGACGATAGGTGCGGGTTTCGAGAACACGCAGCAGTTTGGCTTGCAGTGCCAACGGCATGTCACCGATTTCATCAAGGAACAATGTGCCGCCCTGCGCATCGGCAATCAGCCCTTGTTTAGCGCGATCAGCGCCAGAGAATGCACCTTTCGCATGACCAAACAACTCACTTTCCAAAAGGTTTTCAGGAATCGCAGCGCAATTGATGGCGATAAACGGCTTTCCTTTGCGGTCTGAAAGTTCATGCACCGCGCGGGCTACCAGTTCTTTACCTGTTCCTGTGTCGCCACAAATCAGCACGTTTAACGAAGATTGCGCCACAGTAACGACTTTCTCGCGCATTTCCTGCATCAGTCGGCTTTCGCCAATCAATACGTTTTTCAGTTCATAGGCTTGTTCGCGCTTCTGCTCATCGTTGCGAATACGCTTGATGGATGAACTCAGCGCTGAAATTTGGCGATGCTCTTCACCCAAATCCTGAATAATCTGGCTTTGGTTAATAAAGATCTCGCAAATGCTTTGCCACTGAGGATCAGCCAGCAAACTGCTCAGTTGATGAGAAGAACCTGTGATAGTCAGAATCGCTTTGGTTTTTCTTGCGCCCGGCGGAAGCGGCATCACCAAGACACTTTCACCGCGCTTGCGATGATTCATGAGCTCAACGAAAACCGCATTTTCTTGCCAGTAATTTAACTTGGTTGGGTCCAACAGCATGGCTGATGAGGATTGGAAAACATGCGCAAACGGATGGCTGAAATCGTCCACTTCCCAGTCAAAATGTTGGCCATTACCCTTGGCGCACAGCTTTCTGCCCTGCTGGCAAGGGAGCATGACCCACACGTTGCTGATCTGCAGGTTTGATTTCAACGCATCAACAAAGGTGTCCGCGAGCGTTTGCTGATCACGGATACCAGAAAGTGTTGCTGCCAGTGAAAGCCAATCTGCCATTGCTTATTCCACCTCGCTGACAAACTCGCCGTCTTCTGCGGTGAGATAAACGCGCTGCACAGGCTCTCTCGCGGCAAGCTTATTGAGCAAAGCCAACGATACTGGCGGCAGCAATTGACCTTCGATGATCGCTTCAAGCATGCGGGCGCCATTTTCCGAGCGTGTAGCACGGCGTTGAATTTCTCCCACCAGCGCATCATCAATTTCGGTTTCTGCGTCATAACGCTGGGCAAACACTTTAACCAAGCGGTTTAGCTTGCCTTTGATAATGGCATTGAGCGTATCGCCGCTAAGTGGTAGATAAGGCACAATTTCCATACGCGCCAGCAGCGCCGGTTTGAAGAAAGCGGCCAGCTCTGGATACAGCATTTCTTCCAGCAGTTGCGGTTGCTCTGCATAATCGACGATGGTCTGGTAGCCCAGATTCGAAGTGAGGAAAAACACCACATTCTGGCAATCAATCACACGGCCTTCGCCGTCTGCTAGCTCACCTTTATCAAACGCTTGATAGAAGAGGTTCAACACTTCCGGGTGCGCCTTTTCTACTTCATCAAGCAGCACGATGGAGTAAGGCATTTTGCGGATAGCTTCCGTCAGGATGCCGCCTTCTCCATAGCCTACATACCCCGGAGGCGAGCCAATCAGACGTGAAACGGTATGTTTCTCCTGATATTCAGACATATTGATGGTGGTCAGGAATTGCTTGCCGCCATAGAGTAGCTCGGCAAGTTGCACCACAGTTTCGGTTTTACCAACACCACTTGGCCCAGCCAGCAAGAAGGCCCCTTTCGGACGTCCGGGACGACGCAGGTCAGCACGTGCAGTCAGTAAGTGACGGTGAATCACTTCCAACGCGACATCCTGTCCTTTGATTTCATTACCCAGCAGTTCTGGAAGGTGGGTAATACGGCTCAGCTCATCAGTGTTCATCTGATCAACAGGAACGCCCGTCCAATCACCAATCACTTCGGCAATCTGCTGCGCATCCACATGTGGGTGAACCAAACGCTCAGTGTGTGGAATGGCGTCAAGCTCGGCATAAAAACCGCGCAATTCATTGCGAATGGTTTCGCGATCCTCGTCGCTCAGTGGCTCTTCTTCTTCTGATGGCACCGCAAGAATCTGCTGACGCTTTTCAATCACATCAGCAACCAGATCTTTCTGAACACGCCATGCTTCACGCAAAGCTCCCTGCTCTTCGAGATCTTTTGCTTCGTCAGCTTTAAGTGATGCAAGCAGCGCTTCGTCAACGTCATAGCCGAGCTCAGCCTGACGGTTCAACATATCAATTTGGCGTTGACGCTGAATGGTGCGAGTTTCCAGCTCTGCCAGACGACGCGGTGGTGAACTTAGGTTAATCGCGATTCGTGCACATGCAGTGTCGAGCACGTCGATGGCTTTGTCCGGCAATTGACGGCCAGAGACGTAACGCTCAGAAAGCTCCGCTGCTGCCACCAGCGCGTCATCACTGATCAGCACTTGGTGAGATTTTTCGTAAACGCCATGCAGACCGCGCATGATATCGACGGCTTGCTCGACATTCGGCTCGTCCAGCTTCACCAGTTGGAAGCGACGGCTCAATGCTGGGTCTTTTTCAAAGTACTTTTTGTATTCTTTCCATGTAGTTGCCGCGACGGTGCGTAGCTCACCACGGGCCAGAGCTGGCTTCAACAGGTTCGCCGCGTCACCGCCACCTTCCTGTGCACCTGCACCAATCATGGTGTGGGCTTCGTCGATGAAAAGAATGATAGGAACCGGAGAGGTTTTTACCTCATCAATGATGGCTTTCAGGCGTTTTTCGAACTCACCTTTTACAGAAGCACCTGCCTGCAGCAAACCTAAGTCCAGAGACATCAGATCAATGCCTTTCAGCGAGTCCGGCACATTGCCATCAACGATGCGCTGAGCGAGGCCTTCTACAACGGCACTTTTACCGACACCTGCATCACCAACGACAATCGGGTTGTTTTTACGGCGACGACATAGAATGTCGATCATCAGATTAATTTCGTCATCACGGCAAAGCACAGGGTCAAGTTCACCTTGCTTAGCCATTGCCGAGAAGTTGGTACAGAATCTCGCCAGTGCGGTTTCAGCTTCAGCAGGTACCGCTTGTTTTCCTTTGGAAGAATCAGATTTGACTGCTGTTTCAGCAGAATCTTCTGTCAGTCGCGCGAAGTGCTTCTTCATCGTTTCACGATTGACGCTTTCAAGCTGACGGATAAGGTTCAGCGGCAAGTAACGGTCCGGGCGGATAAGTGCCGCGAGGAAAATAACACCCGAGCGGATTTCCGAATGACCCAGATCAGTTGATCCCAGAAGCCATGCATCCTGAAGAAGTTCAACCAACAGCGGAGAAAACGACGGCGTATTTTCCGGCACGTTTTCGCGGCTCAGTGCATCGCCAGTCAGTTGACGAATGTGCGTGTGGTCCACTTCCGCGCTTTTCAGCAATACGCGTACGTCGCATAACGGGTTATCCAACAAAGTGAAAAGCAGATGCTCTACTGTCACTTCTGGATTTTGTCGCTCAATACTCAGCGCGCCCGCTTGCTCCAGCGCCAGTTTGGTCTGCTGGTTAAGTTTGCCAATTAACGTATGTAGTTCTATTCGGATCACGGGTTCACCTGTTACTGAAGAAGTTGATTAAGCTGTTCAAGCACGCTGGATGTTTTATTGCTGAGTGCGATGGAGTACCCCGTAAACACCACTGCAAGCAAAGTGATAAAGCCTGCGAAGATCGTCCACACCGGTACCTGCTTACTCAGGCGGTATTTGGTAGAAACCACGTTGTTCGCGGCACTTGTCAGCGAGACTTGTTCGTTGTCATCCAGTTGACGCAACAGTTGGTGAAGCTTGGTGATCACCTTTTCATATTCTTCGCGTCCTTTTTCCATCACCTTGTAACGTCCTTCAAACCCAAGCGTCAGGCAAAGAAAGATGAATTCCAGCAGCGACTTGTAGCGCTCTGGCTCACTCTCCAGACGGGACAGAATCGTAAAGACTTTTTCGCCGCCCCAGGTTTCGTTATGAAAGCGGGTCAACAGAGAATGTTCGGCCCACACACTGTCTGCGCCCCAAGGCGTACTCATGATGGCTTCATCGACAAAGGAGCAAAGCACATAGCGGTAAGCCAGGATCACTGCGTGGTCATAACCTTTTTCAGTGAGTTCCACTTCAATGGCTTTCACTTCTTCCACAGCCTGCTTGTAGATGGTTTCCACGTTGTGGCATTCGGAGAGTTTTCTCACTCGAAGGGCCATCCCCAGCAGTGGTGTCGCAGCATCAATCAGTGGATTGATGTTGTCGCCTCGTAGCTTGAACCAGTAATCCTGATCCGCGTCGATATTGGTCGCTTCATCAAACAGGAGGTGGTCGTAATGGCGCTCTTTATCCGGCGCATCGATATACATTTCTGCCATGGCTTAGCTCCTTATTGCCCAGAATTGCAGGTCGAGATCCGGGAAGTTACCGGCGACGTGGAAGGCGAAACCGCTGGCATTGGCCAACATCGCCCAGGCAGCGCTGGTTTTATCCAGCTGGTAATAGGTGTATCCCGCGTGGTAAGGCAACTGACGTGGAGCAACCGGCAACGGAGAAACCGGAATACCTGGCAATTGCAGTGAAATGAGTTCGCGGATTTTCTCCACGGAAGCCACTTTGGTTTGCTGAACAAACAGCTTGCGAAGCTCTTCCATTGGCATGCGAGCGCGTACTGCCAGAATGAAGTCGGCATCGCGGACCAGCGAAGGATCCTGAAGCGGTGCCACCATAAGGCCGTACTTGCGTTGGTGAAGCTGGATAGAGACTGCACGCGGCTCCAGCACAATGCTGAGAGACTGACGAAGTCTGGTCATCACCGGCTTGAATGAAGAAACCGGCATGTCGTGCTGATAACTACCAAATTCCGGTGCCATGCGGCTTTCATCGGTGAAGGTTGCCAGCTCACCACACATGGAAGATAAAGCTTCATACAACCTTTCTGGGTGGAGGCTACGCAGTCGTGAAAGATGTTGAAGTTGTGGCTGCATGCGGTTCAAAGATTGAAGCAACATAAAGTCGGAAACATCCGCCACACCACCCTGGCTTGGCGCGCCAATACGTTGGGAAATGTTCTTCGCACGTTCACGCATCAGTCCTGCCATTTCGCCAATAAAACGATGAAGCACTGACACTGCACCAACGTTCAAGTGGCAAGGTACGAAGCTGTCATCAAGCAACACGCTGCCGTCAGGACGCTTTTCCAGAATGCGGGCAATCGCGATGGAGGCGTATGCACTGCGGTCTTCTTTTTCCAGCATCAAACGCAGGCAAACCGGACTCACATCAATCGGTGCCATGTCGCCTTGGAAGGTGTGAATATCACGTACTTCCTGACTGACAGAGGTGTATCGACCTGAACCTGCGCCTTCCGGCCAGGTCACTTCGGTGATCGAATCACTGCGAAGTGGAATGGCAAGATAGACAATCTGATTCGCCAGTGAACTATCGACCACTTCCAGCGCTTCTGGTTGCATGTCCTCCTGAGGAATGCGGAAGACAGTTCCGTCCGGCATCACGCCCGATGCGCTATCGAGCGCGATACGACCAAAGCTCAGATACTCTGCGTTCAGCGTCATTTCAGTCAGGCCATAGAGATAGCGGCTGACAGAGCCTACGCGCTCATCCAGCTGATATTCCAAATTACGCTGCTGCTGTTGAAAATGCTGCGGCTTAACAAAAAGCCCTTCGTTCCAGACAACCCGGTTTCTCGCTGACATCTTTACTCCACTTTATCCAGAACGACTTCGGTACCATCGAAGTACATAAGCAGGTGGTAAACCCGACCAACCGGCAGGACCTTAACGACTTTCTTCCAATCACTGACATCTGGGTCAGAGAAGCGCGCCATCACGGAGATATAGCGCGTGCTTTCATCAATCTGGAAATGGTCGATAAATTTGAATTGCCCCGGAATTAAAGAGAAATCCCGGTGGTCGACGTAATTACTTTTCAGCGCGCCTTCAGCATCGCCTGCCAGTTGGTCAAAGCCGGACGCCAGAAACATGGAGTCGTCTTCCAGTTCAAAGACCTGCACTTCAATCGGTGTCGCATCGCCACTGATGTTGGGATTGACCTTTTGTGTCGCCACCAAACTGAACGTCACCGTTGTCGGTTGATCTTTTGGCAACGCGTCATCGCTGCTCGAACAACCGAAAAGCGTGAATAGCAGAAAGCAACCTAGCAGACGTTTCATCGCCTTATACCTCCAGTTGTTTCTCACGAATCTTTCGGTCGTAAGCCTGATCAAAAATTTCCCAGAACAGCTTTTCGAAACCGCGTTGGCGGTCGGAAGTCAGCTCTTTGTAATAGTTTTTGTACATGTTCCATGCCCAGGCATCTGCAGACTCTGGTGACACTTCACCAGGACGGCGATAAGCACTGAATCGACGCATCAGCACTTCCGGTGAGAATGCGCGGAGAATCTGACCCAACGCTTCCACGGTTGCGCTTTGCACCGCTTCGTTGTGGTGTTGGATGTTGGTCAGGCTTTCACTGATCGCTGAAGGAGCAGACAGGTGAACCATACTGCGGTCACGATCAAACATGGTTTCGACTGTTTCTTCGTATGGCAGGCCAAGACGAAGTGGGTTGTCTTCAATCGGTTGAAGGTTCTTGTTCATCATGCCAAAGCGGCTTTCTTCTACCTGCTGATGCAGTGCAAGCAGACCACGAATGGCAGATTGCAGTGAAGCGCCCATCTCCTCCGACAGTGCCTGCATTTCAGCCATGTTGCTGCTGTTACCCGCTTGAACGCCAAGACCACGGAAGATAGGACCCGTTACCAAGTGATTGCCGTCTTCTGCAGAGGCCTCACTCGCGTATTCGCCCGATGCATAACCACTGAATCCGTTATCGCCATATGCATTTTCTGGCTTGTCAGCATTTGCGTAGTCTCGCCCTACTTCTTGTTCCAGGCGTTCAAGGGTTTTGTCATCCATCAGGGCATCCTCATAGGGTAAAGTCCGTTTCAGCGTAATCGCTGAACTCATTTCGTATTCGCTGTCTGCATGCACGGTTTTCTCTGCGCCGTGCCATTCGGTGTCTTTTGCCAGCAGGTAGCTTTCTTTCAACTGCTCGGCAGACATTTCCTGGTGTTCACTCAGTGGATCATCACCAGAAGAAATTTGGGGGGTGGCAGCTTCAAGGGCGGCCAAAGGGTCATCAATCACTGCATCATCGGGATTTTCAACGTCGCTATCGTCACGCTCAGCGCCAATCTGCGTCGCGTCTTTTTCTGTCAGAAAGACATTCTCTAATCCATGCTGATTCGCCGAACCGTCTGAGCCCGCTGCACTTAAATGAATGCGGATTTGGTAAGGACCAATCAGCACCATGTCGTTGTCTTTCAAGCGCGCTGATTTGCCTGCGCCGACGGGAATCGTGGCGCCATTCATGTAGCTCGCGCCGCGAACATCAAGCAGACAAAGCTCGCCATCGATTTCAACGATCTCTGCGTGATGCGGGAACACGCGGCCTTCTCTGTCGATCAGGTTCCATTCGTCGGCACCGCTGGAACCAATTGAGCCACCTTCATGGGTAAACACATGCGTGGCTGACAAACCTGCCTCTAAGTGCTGGGTGTTGGTTACCGTGAGAGTTGCCTGCTGCAACTGCGATTCCTGTTCTATCTTGGGATAGTGTTGAGACATATTTCCCTCTACTGCCTGGCCTGAATGCGAACCATGCGCGGTCGGTCTAATTCGCCCGTGAAGGACGACCAACCTAGCGATGCCGGATTTTGCGCAGAAAGACGCATCGGTGGTGCCTGGTCAGGCTTCAAACCAAGTTCCAAATCAAAAGCCATTTGCTCACGCAGCACGAACTCCACCAACGTCAGCAGCGGCATGTATTCCTTGCCAGAGGGGAGAAAGTCGCGAAAGCGCGCTTGCGTGAGTCCATTAATACAGATGACGAATTTTCCGCTTCGGTCAGCGACTTTGTCGCCAATCACGGTTTCCATGCCCAACGCCACATTCGCCATTCCCAGACTCATTTTTTGTTCTTGGGGAATATCGACATGACGCAATTCCCATTGGCGGATGGTGACATCTTCCAAATCAAAGCAATGCGCGATAATGCCGCAGACCACCTGCGGAGAACGGCTACGTCCAGCCAACGTGCCGGCGTAAGACAGCATCTTGCACCAGTTAATCGGGGTCTCGCCGCGAAGGTCACTGTCTGCCAAACCGACCAGTGCGAAAAGCTGTGCAGAAAAGGCATCTGAAGCATCTTCACGGAAGCGGATGTAGTAGCGATACTTGCGCCAGATTTGGTAAACCAGCGTGATAATTCGGTGGTTGAAGAAATCCAGAAACGGTTTTCTAAGACCGGTTTCCTCGCTCTCTGTCAGTATTTCTTCGAGGAAAAAGCCCGGCAGTGGCGATTGTGCTCCACTCATTCCAAGGAATGTGGTTTCAAGGCGATAGCGGTCACCGTTCACTTCTTCAAGCGCAGTGACATCGCTGGCGGCAAAACCTAGACCAGGATGGTTACCAAACAGCAGCTTACTGGAGGTCGACTTTTCACTTTCCGGATCCAAATCGTTGAGGTGGTGCATAAGCTCCACCAACTGATAGAAGTTATAGGCTCTGACGTTTTTAGGCAGGCCCGATCCCTTGTTATCGCCCCCGTCCTTTTCATGAAAGTCAGGGGCAACAGTTTCCTCTATATCAGAGGTTGCTGTCCGTTCTGAATGCCCCATGTATACCTTTCCTGATTATCAGCATTGATGATCAC
Source organism: Grimontia sp. SpTr1 (assembly GCF_947387585.1). Taxonomy (NCBI): domain Bacteria; kingdom Pseudomonadati; phylum Pseudomonadota; class Gammaproteobacteria; order Vibrionales; family Vibrionaceae; genus Grimontia; species Grimontia sp. SpTr1. The sequence continues at coordinate 52,509 of NZ_CANDOD010000013.1, read as the reverse complement.
CAACTCGTGGAAGGAGTTGATGCTGGCGTAAAGTGAGAAGAATCGGCTGAGTACGGTGCCGAAAATGTAAAGCTCGCCCTCAGAGCCAAACGCACTCTGGGTTAAGGTGATTTCTGAACGCAATCCGCGAACCGGAAGTCCACGAATGAGTTTTTCAATGGGTTTGGATTGGATATCGACAATGCCATCCAAACGCTGACGCGATACACGTTCTGCCTGACGGTCAACCAAGGCGCGGAAGTCATAAGCTCGCAAAACTGAAGAGAGCGCATCCTTGGAAAGTAACGACAGATAGTTAAGCGACAAATTGGAAATCAGCGTCCAAAGTAATGTGCCATCAAGCATTGGGCGCATTGGCGCTGTCGGTTCAGTCAGGTTGCTGAACTTTGCGTACGCGGGCGAAGAATCCGTCGGAATACTGATATCGCCTTTTCCTAGCTCCAAAGGCAATTGGCGATTTGTGCAGGTCAAGCTCAGTGAGATCGCCTCGCTGAAATCCACACACTCGGTCTCATCGCTTCGGACGAAAGAGATATGGTGATCAAAGCCATCGGTATGAACACTGTCTTTCACACGAACTCGGTAGTAGAGCGCTTTTCTATCGCGCGCACGTTCGATTTCATGCTGAAAGCTTTCAAATGGCGTATAGGTGCGAACCTGACCGCGAATGCGTCCGACATTATTTTCCTGCCAGCCCTGAACCAAATCCACACTGAATATTTCGTAGTGAGATGCATAACGGCTGGAAGGTGTAATCTTGTATTCAGTGCTTTTCCCGTTGAGATCAATCGGATCTGCATCGTGAGAAAAGAGGTTGATAATTGGCGTGCAGTAGAGCTCGAAGCTTTCATCTTTCACGCGAACATCTGGCGGAAGCGTTTTTGAGAAGCTGAATCTCAGTGTGATTTTACCTTGCGCTTCCTCGGGGACAAACTTGCCAAGATTTGGCACATCGAAAAACAGATAGGCTTCAGGAAACGAGAGATATTCCTGCAAAATGCGGTAACCTTCATAGACATTTTTCGGATACGGCAAGATGGCATCATCACTGTCAAAGCCTACGGCTCTGAAGCAGTTTTTGGGTAAAGTGACAACTTTATCGCCAGTCACCACTTCCACTTTATCGAGGTAATGACTCAACCAGAGATAAAGCATTTCAGCACTGTAGGTTTCACCTCCAAGGAAGAAACGCAGTGAGTTCAACCCCAACTGCCCGGCCATTTGATCGCCGAGAATCGTCAGCTCAACATCAACCAGCGATGCATCTCGGGTATGAACGGTAGAGACTTTGTCGCGACGCAATGGATAAATATCGACATTACGACAGGTTCTGAAATGACAAACAGTGCCAAACACAGGATTGGCATCAAGTTGTGTGCCTTTCTCGATTTGTTGGGCGTACGTCAGCGCTTTTTCGTCTGGTGAGAATTGTGCAATGCTGATGCTGGGGACCGGACGAAGATAGTTCGGCCACAGCATATTGATAATCGAGTGAGTGAGTTCAGGAAATTCGTCTTCGACTTTTTCACGCAATCTTCCCGTCAGAAATGCAAAACCCTCAAGCAAACGCTCGACATCCGGGTCGGTATTTCTGCTGTTCAGAAAGCGGGCAAGCTGAGGGTAAACTTCTGTAAACTCAACGCCTTGCTCACGCAAGAATGCCAGCTCATCCCTGAAAAATCGATTCCGTGACACTTAAACTACTCTGTACTTTCGATTGCTATCCAACAGAAGTTCCATCTGCACATTCCTGTGCAAGGCTCCTGCATTGATTGATGCGGTAACTTGAAACCTGAGATTCAGTGGAGATCCGTTATCCGGCAGTACATGAATTTCCATGCTCTTTATCCGCGGCTCATAGGTTTCAATGCATCGTCGAATGGCTCGGCGTATCTGCAAAGCGAGGTCATGTGAACTCAGGGACGCATCGTTGAAATCAACTAACCCAAGCTCCGGTGCACTCAGGGACTCACCCATTCGCGCATTCAGAAGGTTGGTGACATTTCTCTTCAACGACTGCAGAACCTCATCGGTATCTGGTCCCTGAGTGACAGACCGCTTTGGTGCGTCAGCTTCTAACCGTTGGAAGAAGCTGACGCCGTACGCGGAGTCCTCTGCGTCAGGTACAGCCATGGATTACTGATCCAGACGGCCTACCAAAGACAGTTCGAAGTTCGCGCCCATGTATTTGAAGTGAGGACGAACAGCCAGAGAAACCTGGTACCAACCCGGATCGCCTTCCACGTCCATCACTTCCACTTTCGCTGCGCGAAGCGGACGACGGCTGCGGACTTCTGCCGGCGGGTTTTCCTGATCTGCCACATACTGACGAACCCAAGTGTTCAGCTCGCGCTCAAGATCCTGGCGCTCTTTCCAAGAACCGATCTGTTCGCGTTGCAGCACTTTGATGTAGTGCGCCAAACGGTTGATGATCATCATGTATGGCAGCTGAGTACCCAGCTTGTAGTTGGTCTCTGCTTCTTTGCCTTCTTTGGTGTTCGGGAACACTTTTGGCTTCTGGATAGAGTTTGCAGAGAAGAAAGCGGCGTTATCACTGCCTTTACGCATTGTCAGAGAGATAAAGCCTTCTTCGGCCAGCTCAAATTCTTTGCGGTCAGTGATAAGCACTTCGGTAGGGATTTTTGCTTGAAGCGCTCCCAGTGATTCAAACAAGTGCACAGGCAGATCTTCGACTGCACCGCCACTTTGTGGACCAATGATGTTTGGACACCAGCGGTATTTCGCGAAGCTGTCAGTCAGACGTGAAGCCAGTGCGAACGCAGTGTTACCCCACAGGTAGCTTTCGTGTGAATCCGATACGTTTTCACGGTAGTTGAAAGACGTGATTGGGTTTTCAACTGGATCGTAAGGAACACGCAACAGGAAGCGTGGCGCAGTCAGGCCTAGGTAGCGTGCATCTTCAGACTCGCGCAGTGAACGCCATTTGGTGTAACGCGGGCTTTCGAAGGTAGCAGACAGATCTTTCAGGTTTGGCAACTCTTCGAAAGAGTCGATGCCGAAGAACTCCGGTGCCACTGAAGACAGGAATGGCGCATGAGCCATTGCACCTACTGAACCTACATATTGCAGCAGCTTCATGTCTGGTGTGCTTGGCGTGAACGCATAGTTACCAACAATAGCACCCACTGGTTCACCACCAAACTGGCCATAACCTGCTGAGTAAACATGCTTGTAAAGACCAGATTGCGTGGTCTCGGGAGCAAATTCAAAGTCATCCAGCAACTCTTGTTTCGTTGCATGGAGCACTTCAATTTTGATGTTTTCGCGGAAATCAGTGCGGTCAACCAGCAGCTTCAGGCCACGCCATGAAGATTCCATTTGCTGAACAGGCTCGCTGTGGAGAATTTCATCCATCTGGGCACTGATTTTCTTATCCAGCTCAACCAACATCTGGTCAACCAGCGCTTTATTGACTGGTTCTTCCTGCTGGTCTGAACCAATCAGGTTTTCAATGAATGCAGCTACACCTTTTTTGGCAACATCATAGCCTTCTTCGCTAGGTGCCATGCGGGTTTGAGCCATGATGTCGTCGAGCAGACTGCCAGATTCATAGGCAGAACTCTCAAGCGTTTTCTCTTGTACGGACATTAACAAAATCCTTTTCTCTTCTGCGTTGATTACTGTTCGTCAGCCGGTTGCTCTTCAGCACCCACCAGCTCCAGTTCAGCGAGTAACTTCTCGCGGGAATCTTCAGATGCCAGCAGCTCTTGGAGACGGGCGCGGAAAGCAGGGATATTGCCTAGCGGGCCTTTGAGAGCAACCAGTGCTTCGCGAAGCTCAACAAGCTTCTTCAGCTCAGGAACCTGGTTTGCTACTGAATCTGGAGAGAAATCCGCCAAAGACTTGAACGACAGTTCGACAGGAAGATCTTGACCTTCCTCTTCTGTCATTACGTTTGGCACTGAAGTAGTCACCGAAAGGTTGCTCTCTCGCATGACTGAGGTGAAGTTGTTTTTATCGACAGAAACGGCTTCGCGTTCTTCGATTGAGGTGTCTTCTGGGTGACCTTTGAAGTCGCCCAAAACGACCATTTTCAGCGGGAGTTCAATCTCCGCCTGAGCATCGCCGGTTGCTGGAACGTATTTAATGTTAATACGCTCTTTAGGAGCAACACTTCCCTCTTTCGCCATTTTACGCTCTCCTTTCGCTATAGAGACTTTATGGATTAAACATGTTTACGTTTCGACTTTTCACCGCAGAAAAAGCAACACCCAGATAGATGTAAATGCTATTAAGCAGCCAATAACCCCTGAAAAACTTAGAAGCAGGAGAAATTAAAGAAAACGGATCCCAACCGAATTTCTTGCATTAAGAAACGGTTAAGTTAGACATTGCTAATTAATCTATATGTACAGCAAAAAGAACTTTGGAGGGAAAAAGAAGAGAACAAGGAAAGTCTGGTGAAATGCAGAAATAACTATGTCGTCAATGCTTGCGACAATATGCATAACACTCAAACATGATCACTTGTTAAGCTTGTACCACCTTAGAACCTTGCCAACCAACGTTATGTATTTATTAGTATTTTTTTGAAAGCATCAACTATTCACAACAATGATATATCGATGATCTCTATTGTATTCTTTAACAGCGTCTATATGCATAACCTTCGATCCGGAGACTATACAAGCGCCAAAAATTTATAATTATGATGATTCAATAGTACGACCGTAGACAAGATATAATTTACTAAATTACAGAGATGAAATAATAAAACTAGACTTCAGTCGCGCTTTATTATTTATTGGACACATGACCTATCGAGGGGCATTAAGAAAGTATTAATAATTCAATCTAGTACAAAACCCCTACTTATAAATGTAAGGAAAAATAAATGGAACTTTAATTACAAAACCAACTATATATAGATTTAACTATAATCTAATTTAGCACTAACCCGCTTGAGAGATATAACTCAAACACTCTAACCAATATTGCCTGCCCCTCCGCCAACAACCACACCAACACAACTCACCGGATCCCCAGTTCTGGCAACGGGTTTACCGTTTGCAAAAACCGTCTGAAAGCCCGCGGCGATACTTCTATCATGAGGGGGCAAATTGGGTTTGTCGTGCGGAGTTAATGCGTCTTCTTGACGCGCAAGCGGAATGCCATCCATTTTTCTATCGGAAGAGCGGCGACAACGTGAGAAGGATGAAAACCATCATGATCTGTCCCAATATTGCCAAGTACTACCGCATTTCCCATTTCACGCTCCTACCCTGATAAATTTGATTCCTCCGTGATACAAAGCAATTAGTAGACCATAAATTACTCGCCAAATATTCAAAGAGTTAGACATCTGCTCTTACCAGTTTGAGCAATAAATTGCTCATTTTTCAGGTAACTAGTTGCCCAACTGGTCATTTATTGCCCTGATTTCATTGTCTAAATCTGACAACGTTTGATGAGTTACACTAACCCTAAAACATGAGAAAAGCATTAACTTGTCATATGTACATTTTTAATGACGAAAAATTAGCTCACATCCAAAATCTCATACCATTCTGAGCTTTAGGGTCTGATGATCTTTTACACCTAAAAACTGAATGCAACCCCAGCCCCATAAGCACTTTCATCAAAGTTGTAGTTTGAAATAGTCAGACCATACCCAGTTTCTGCCTTCACATAGCCTCTCAAGCCCTGATAGATAGGAAAGTTCCAACTCACACCGTAATACAGATGGTCAAACTCATCTGCAAACAGGTTACTGACCTGTAGTTTAATTTCTTGTAACTCTGTGGGTTGCCAACCCAGCTCCAGTCTCGAATATCCCAGAAAATCTGCGATATCAGGGTTGTACGTTACATTACCTACTCTAATCCAGGGCTTGAAGCTGATGTAGCCCCACTCCCAATCATGTCGCGCATCCACATAGATCCGATTCCAACTGACTTCGTTATCACCGCCTGCCCCGTTGGACTCATGTTCAGCACCCAGGTCGATTTGCCAATTTTCAATATGGAGTCGATAGAAGAGTTCAGGGTTGTAGTTGCTGTCTCTAAAGTAGGCAGAGCTGTCATATGCTTCCCAGTTTGAGCGTTGGGTATAAGCCAGATAGAGTCCGTCTTCACCAATTTCTATCAATTGATATTTGGCGCTGACCTGAAACTGAATAAAGGTATCTTTTGCTTCGGTTCCGTTTGGGTTCAATGGCTCGAATCGCTGCTGGTTAACGCGCTGCTCTTGGTAGAAAGGGAGGAAATAGTTGTCTTTGTGGGCGGAAAGGCCTTCAACTGCATTCGCCGTATTTAGAGGAAACAGGTTGAAAAGACTGACTGAAGCCAAACCGATCCCTTTCTTAAACACCTTCATTGATACTCCCTAGTTAAACCGCACTTCATGCGCTTTTCATTTTTGAACCGCAAGTATAGACAACGCTCATCATGGCGATGTCACGAATTCAGCTCAGATACTCATTTCCTCTGCAAACCAATAATCCAGACAGACTTCTAACAACGGCCGCCAGAAGCTTGAGATCAAAATCACACTCTACGTTAACTTGTTACGCCAATGATCAGCTTTCCATTCACGTAGCCCCATAAAGGCCAAAACCCCATACAAGTCACGTTAATACCCTGTTTTAAATAAATAATATCCCATCATTATTGTGTTTTAAGGCCCCGCCTTTCGGCAAAAATCCATCAACACACGGTGTCTCAAATTCATCTCATTGCGTGATCACGCTCCACGCTACAGGCCCTCCAATGTGATTCTTTGCCCAAAAATTCGCCCCTCAGATTGTTATTGAGCCCTTTAACAATAGAAATGGCCTTGAAAGTGTTTCATTAACGTTTCGAGTGATTCATTGACGAGATTCTTAACGGTCAATAAATAAAAAGAGACTTTAAGGACACCAAAAAACTGCACTCCGTCATCACGTTCTGAAGACAAGAGAGCAGTTGTTGTACTGACATATTTTAGGGAAGACATTATGCATGATTTAATTTTGAAAGTTGTTTGTGAAGCCAAAACCTCTACCCAACATTTTTCTACAGACAACCGTGGCGTTACCGCCATCGAGTATGCGTTGATAGCCGTTGCGGTGGCTGCGGGAGCGTATGCCGTATTTGGTCCAGAAGGCGGTAGCCTGTTTACCAAGATCCAAACAGCGATCGATGGAATTCAGATGACCGGCACAACGGGTACCGACTCCGGTAGCACAACAAACTAAGTGCCAGGCCATCAAGATGCTAGCCCTAAGCGCTATTGCCCTGCTACTGACCATCATCGTTTATCACGATCTCCGGTCACGCCATGTACCACCTCGGCTGGTTCTGGCAATAGCGCTTGTTTCGCTTTTTCTGCTGTTCAGCAGAAATTTTGATGGTCATAGCCTTTATTGGACTTTAGGCATCATTCTTGTCGGCATTTTTCTCTCCAGAAAGAACATGCTGGGTGGAGGTGATACAAAACTCCTCGCCGCAATTATGCTGGGCGTACATGCGCAGCTCGCTGCACTACTTATCCTTTCCATCACCCTTCTCGGTGCAGTACAAGCCATTGCGATATTACTTTTTCAGCGTTTAGGCAAAGTCAGCCGCAAACGCGGTGTGCCTTATACCTTGCCGATTGCCGCATGCGGTTTCGCGGCAACTAGCCTGACTGTTTTAGGAGCAAACGCATGAGCTCCCGGTTTGTTTTTATTCTTGCCTTTATCGCCATTTTCTTTGCGGCCGTTTCTTTCTTGGTAAATCGCCCAGCTCCTGTGATTACAGGCCAAACACCGGCGCCAAAAGAGGTTGCTGAACCTGTGTCGCTTTGGGTTGCCGGCGAAACCATTTCGCCTAAACAACCTGTGTCCAGCCAGCTATTGGTCAGAAAAGCCTTCGATGCGAAACAGGCAAACATGATGGGTTTCACCAGTAACCAGTCACTCGATTGGCATGCTGGCGCATTGTTCACCGCCTCAATAAAAGCCGGCGAAGTGGTTCGCCAGAACCACATAATCAATCCCGATGCACCTGACTATATCGACTGGATCATCACAGTTGGGCATGTTGCGTACCCCCTCGAACTGCCCTCTGAAAGCCCTATGCTTGTGAATCTCACCGTCGGGGATCATATCGATATCGTGACTCTCACATCTCCACAACGCAATTTAGCAGAGGAAGAGGTCAGCAAAGCCTTTCGAACACTTCAGGTCGCCCCATTACTCAGTTACTGCAAAGTGTTGGCGGTTAAAGCCGCCGGGAAGAATGCTCAAGGTCAACCAACCGCCAGTGCAATTGTGGTGGAGCTTTCCCGACAACAGGTGGCTAAATTGCTAGTGGCTAAACGGGTGGGAGATATCGAAATATTCCGATCAGCAGGGATAGTCAATGCTGAGCAAACTCAGGCTGAAACCCGGGACGTGCTCTCTGGCCACCTCTCTGTCACAGAACTACGCGGCGTCGCAAGGCCTGCGTCTTCACCGCGATAAGGAGTGACCATGTCTGTTTATCGCTCGTTGTTATTCATTTTTTTCTGCTTTGCATTGTCTGCAAACGCTGCAACCATGAAATCGGTCAGTGTGGATGAAGCACAGCCGCTGTCATTCTCTACACCGATAGATACGGTATTTATTTCTAATCCCGACATTGCTGACTATCAGGTGATTGCCCAAAACAAATTGGTGGTATTGGGTCGCAAAGTCGGCACCACTTCCCTTCTTGTTTTTGGCAAAGGCGGAGAAACCTTGGCGAATTACACACTTCGTGTGAATCGAAGTCTGGTTACCGTCCGAGAGCAGTTAAAACTCCAGTTCCCGGATCTCGACATTTCTCTGACCAACATCGGTGACCAAGTGGTGCTTTCAGGCATTGTCCCTAATGCCGCGCTCTCTCAGCAAATTGTCGATCTGGTCGGGAAGCTCATGAGCAAAGAGGTGACTGAACGAAGCCTTCAACTTAACGACGAAGGAAGCTCAAACACCTTGCCATTTATGGCTGAGCGCCAGTATGAAGGAGTGGTAAACCAACTCGAAATCGCCGTGACCAAACAGGTCAATGTCAAACTCACCATTGCTGAGGTCTCGACAGGTTTTACTGAAAAATTGGGCGTTCGTTGGGGGAGTTTTCTCGATTCATCCGGCAGTGGCAGCGGCGTTTTCTACGATCTGCTCAACATCTCTGCTTCCGATATTGCCAGCTATCTAACAGCGATTAACGACGACAGTGTTGGCCAAATCCTCGCGGAACCGAACCTTTCTGTGATGTCAGGCGAAACCGCCAGTTTCCTTGTGGGTGGCGAACTCCCCCTGATCGTCTCTGATAGAAACGGCCACAGCATCAGCTACAAAGAATTCGGCGTGAAACTCGACCTTGCAGCGAAGGTTCTGCGCGACGACAAAATCAAACTCACCTTGTTACCGGAAGTCAGCTCTTACGATTACCAGATTGCCGACAATGACCTGAATATTCCGGCTTTTAAAACGCGTCGTGCCCGCACCACGGTGGAGCTTAGAAACGGGGAAAGCTTTGTTCTCGGTGGCTTGTTAAGCAGTGAAGAGCGCGAATCTCTCCAGAAAATCCCCTTTATTGGTGACGTGCCTATTTTGGGTGCGCTGTTTCGCCACACCGAGACCAACCAAAACAACACTGAGCTGATGATTGTCGCAACAGTCAATCTGGTCCGTGCTATCTCTCCCCAAGATGTTCAATTGCCCCGCATGCAGCCCACCTCAGTTTGGGAGCGCTGGCTCGCATTGCCACCAACAGAGAATGCAGAAATTTCACGCCACGTTGAAACCATCGTCAATCAGGGAGGGTTCAAGCAATGAAATCCATCATGACTTCACTGTTTTTGTCCTTGGTAGCAGCCACATCTGCTGTGGCGGCAAGCTCATCGTTTGTCCCCTTTTCGGAACAGTGGTTAGTACCCGCAACCTCTTCAAACCATCAAGTGACAGCCCTCTTGAGTAGAGAAAAGTCGCGTCTCATCCACCAGCCGTTACGCATCGAATATCAAGGGCATCAAGGCCGTAAGATGGCAGACCAAGCGAAGAGGTGGTTGTTGAAAAATGGCTTTGAAAAACAGCAAGTCTTGCTGGAACAGCAACATCTTCCTAAGCACATTGCAATGCAGATTTCTTATCAACAGATGAAGCCTCTCCCACACCATTGCGCGCCTTCAAAACTTCATACCGTTGGAGTTCAGCGAACACCAGCACTGAGTGCCCCACATCGGGGATGCGCCTCTGCCTCTATGCTCTGGCGCTCGGCATCCAACCTTCAGGCCTCGGTGTTAGGTGATCGCCAACCACAATCTGTGGAGCATCGCTAATGTTTGAGCTCTCAGAACTTTTAAAACAAAAGAAAGCACCCAGTGGCAGTAAAACCTCACCAGGTGGCAAAGCCGCGTTAAAAGCAGCACTTTTTTCTCAAACAGAAGCCGTGGCCGATCTTGTTCTACAGGCATTTCGATTTGAAGGTTGGAATGACCCAGACCTGCTCGCCAACAAAAACACAGAAATTGGTCAGTACATCGAACGAAACCAGGCTGATATCCTCTTTATTGAGTTGACCCAAACCGCAGCTCTGATTGCAGATGCAGAGCGATTCAATCGAATGATTCCGAACAGTGTCTCGGTCGTGATCATTGGCAATCAGGATTCCATCTCTGTGCTGCGTGCCATTCAACAGCTTGGCTTTTACTACCTTTACTGGCCTGTCGAAAAGCCCGTTTTTATCGACTTTGTTTCCCGTGTGATCAGCCACCGCGCGCAAAAACTCCTCACAGTGAAGAAACGCCGTGCCAAGCGCGTAGGGTTCTATGGCTGTAAAGGCGGGGTCGGTTGTAGTTTCCTGACAGCGGAGATTGCCCAGCTTTTAGCAAGCGATCACCAATCACGGTGTGTGCTCGTTAACCATAACCGGGATCGGGGCAACCTGGATGTGATGTTGGGAAAACTCGACCTCAACAAACGCCCTATTCCATCTGATATGACGGCCGCCTCCCTTGATGAAGGGGTCGCGCAAACCCTGCTCACAAAAGTGACCGACAGACTTGATTACCTGGCATTTGAACAGGAAGACGAAAACGCCAACCTCACCCGCGAATTTACCGACACGGTTTCAGACTGGCTGAGCTTTGACTGTCACTTCATTCTCGAAGACCTTTCCGCGTCGTTGTCTGTCGACCGTGACGCCAACTGGATGACCACCAAGCTAGATTGTCTGGTGATGGTATTGGATGGCTCCGTATCCGCCCTTCGTGAAGCGGCGTTATTCCAGAAGAAGCTCAAAGCAGCGATGGCTGATAAAGAAAGACGCCTTCGCATTCTGGTGGTGCTAAACCATAGCCGACGCGAACGCAGCGCTGAAATCAATGATGCCGCTATCGAAAAGTATCTCGGAAACAAACCGGATATCACCATTCCACACGCAACTCGCTTTAGTGAAATCAAACTTCGTGGCAATCACTTGTATCAAGGCAACAATCGCACAGCGAAAACGCTGAAGGCTTTATCCAGTCTGATTTTGGGAGAGCGCGCTTCCAACCCTCAGAGCCTCTTTTCACGATGGTTCAGTAAGCGCTAGGAGGCCTTGGAACTATGTCAGCAAGCCGTTCTATTTACCGCGAGCTCCGGCAGAGAATCTTCGATGTTGTCGACGCAGAAGCCATTGGCAGCCTGAACAAAGGCCAGCTGATGGATCAGCTACACCAAGCCGTGGAACTGATCATCACTCAAGAGCAATTGCCTGTGCCCAGAGTGGTCAGGGAAGAGTTCGTCAACAATCTCTGCAACGAATTGATTGGTCTGGGTCCTCTCCAATGTTTAATGGAAGATGAATCCATCAGTGACATCATGGTCAATGGTCCAGATAACGTGTTTGTTGAACGCGGCGGGCTGATGAGCAAATCTGACGTTGTTTTCATGGATGAACGCCAGCTCCAGGAAGTCGCCAAACGCATTGCCAGCCGCGTCGGGCGTCGGGTTGATGAGTCCATGCCCATGTGTGATGCAAGGCTTGAGGATGGCAGCCGGGTCAACATCGTCATTCCCCCTCTGGCTATCGACGGCACGTCCATTTCAATCCGTAAATTTAAAAAGCAAAAGCTTGGGCTTGAGCAACTGGCAAACTTTGGCGCAATGAGCCCACAAATGGCCAAGATGATGGGCATTGTCGCCAGATGCAGACTGAATGTGGTGATTTCGGGAGGTACGGGCTCCGGTAAAACCACCATGCTCAACGCACTGTCGCATTACATCGATCAAAGTGAACGTATCGTCACCATAGAAGACGCTGCCGAGCTTCAACTTCAACAGCCCCATGTCGTCCGTTTGGAAACCCGCACCGCCGGTATAGAAGGAAACGGGGCCATTGGCGCCCGTGAGCTGGTGATCAACTCACTGCGGATGCGCCCGGATCGAGTCATCGTCGGCGAGTGCCGTGGCCCGGAAGCATTCGAAATGCTTCAGGCCATGAATACCGGTCACGATGGTTCCATGACCACACTCCACGCCAATACCCCCAGAGATGCCATCTCCCGTATTGAAAGTATGGTGATGATGGCAACCGCCTCCCTGCCGCTAGAAGCAATCCGACGCACTATCGTCAGTGCCATTGACTTGATCATCCAGATCCGCCGCCTGCACGATGGAAGCCGTAAGGTCATGAGTATCTGCGAAGTGATTGGTCTTGAAGGTAACAGCGTGGTCATGGAGGAGATTTTCTCCTATGAAAGCAATGGTCAGGACAGTGAAGGGAAAATCCTCGGCACCTTCTCTACCCCCGGCCTAATGCAACGTTCCGTGGTGATGGAAAAAGCCCGCTTTTTCGGACTGGAACGTGAAATTGCCTCGGTGTTTCAGGAGGGATGATGGCTAGTCTTAGTCTGATCTTACTCATCCTCGCTGGCGTGCTTTTCTTCGCCGTTTTGTGGCGACAGCGCAAGCGCCTCGACTTCCTTGCGGCGATGGACTCGCGCCATGATGAGCATCATGAAGTCAGCGCCATGAATCTCCAGCTACTTGGCAATCTCAGCGTCCGACAGCGCCTATCTCTCTATTGTGAAGCCTTGTTATTACCACTCGGCGAGCGCCCCCTTCCTAAAGTCATCCTCTATTATCTGATGACCCTGTTTGCGGCGATCGTGGTCAACAGCCAGTATCTTGCCCTCCCGACAATTTGGATTGTCATTCTATGGCCGATTCCCGCCACGGTTGGCGGAATGATGATGCTGCAAAGCCGAGCCAGAAAGCAGTTCGAGCAATCGTTTCCAGACGCCCTCACCATCCTCACTGGTGCAATTTCAGCGGGAGAAAGTTTAATGCACTCGGTGATTTTCGTAGGCAAAACGCTGGATACGCCGGTAGGAAAAGAATTCAAACGTATGGGCGAACGCCTTCAGATTGGCGAGCCACCCGATGAAGTGTTGCAGCGTGCCAGCCTTCGGATGCCCTTCAAGGAATTCATTTTTTTCTCCATCACCCTGCGCGCGAACATCAGTCGCGGTGGACAGCTAAAAGATGTTATCAGTCGCCTGAACAGGTTGATGTTTGACAGCCGGGCGATGGAAACCAAGAAAATGGCCATGACCTCGGAAGCGCGGATGTCGGCAAAAATCGTCTGTGCCATTCCATTCGCATTTATGTTTTTGATGCGTTACCTCAGCCCCGAAAACCTTCGCTTCGTGATGGAAGACCCTTCCGGCCGATACATTCTCTACTATTTGCTGGCCAGTGAAGCGATTGGTATGGGCATCATTGCCTGGCTGATGCGGGGAGTACGCTGATGACGATCATCAACATCCCCGTCGACGTGATGCTATATGCCTTACTGGTCTCATTAGTACTCGCTTTGGGCGCGACATGGCTGGTGCAGCGTTTTCATCTCGAGCACAGAGTGAAACAGTATCTGGAAAACAGCAGTGAAGCGCCACCCACTCTGTTACAAACGGTGGTGAGATTTTCTGAACGCTTTACCCGCTTTGAACGTGATGATATTCGCTACAAATGTGAGGCCGCTGGGCTCTACAGCGAATATTGGGCAAGGTTTTTTGCCCCGGTCAAAATGTTCCTGATGATATGCCTCCCTGTTCTGCTTTACCTCTTTCTGCCGGTAGAAAGCACACAGAACAGAACTCTGATTGCATTGGCAGTGTTTGTGGCGGCGATCATTGGCCCCGATGCCTGGCTTAGAGCTAGACAGGAAGCGCTCGCCCAGAAGATTTCAGGACAACTTCCTTACTTGTTGGATCTGATGGGTGTTTGCGTTCAAACAGGCATGACCATCGAAGCCGCCATGTTCTACCTCACAAGAGAAATGGCTGAGTTCGACCGCGATATGGCCCACCTTCTAAAGAAAACTTCTGACAGAGCCAAAGTTGTCGGGTTGGAGCCTGCACTTGAAGACATGCTCAAACGCGTTCCCACCAATGAAATGCGTAGTTTCGTGAACACGCTCAGTCAGAGTCTTCACTATGGCACCTCTATATATGGCGTGCTCACCACGCTGGCGAAAGACATTCGTGAAATCCAGCTCCTTCAACTCGAGGAAAAGGTCGGCAAACTGTCTTCCAAGATGTCGGTGCCGCTGATCCTTTTCATTATGTTCCCCGTGGTGGTGCTTATCGTCGCCCCCGGCATTATGAGGATGTTTCCCGATGGCTAGATCCCTTTGTTTAATCACGTGCGCCTGTCTCCTGCTGCCACTCACGGGTTGCCAATCCGTGGCTACTACGGCTGATGCAAATCAGGCATTGGAAGAAAAAGTGATGTTGCAGGCGGGCAATCATCAAGGGCTCATCGCGCACTATAAGCAACAACTCGCCTCGCACCCTGACGCCGAAACACGGCTTCGTTTAGCACAAACTTACCAGCACACAGGTGATGCAGAGTCGGCACTTTTCCATCTCGATTTGCTGCCAGCCTCCTGGCAGGAAAAGCCCAGCGTGAATCTTCTGCGTGCAAAAAGCCTTTATTCTCTTTCCCGCTTTTCAGACGCGCTTCTGGCTATTAATCAATCTCTCAAACAAGACCTGAACAACGGTGAAGCCCACAACTTAAAGGGATTACTTCATGGAGAAACCCTACAGCTAGACGAAGCGCGCCACGCCTTTTTGCAAGCAAGGGCGTTGATGCATGACGACATTTCAGTCCTCAATAACCTTGCCGTGCTCGACATCATGACGGGCGACTACCAACTCGCCACTCAACGGCTTTGGCCGCTTTACCAAAATGGCAGTAGAGATGAAAGCGTGGTGGCAAACCTCGCTTTTGCGCTCGCCAATGCACAAGATGCCGAACGTTTTATTCTTATGTTCCCGCAGCATCCGCCGCAGTATCAACGCGAACTCTATTTCGCCTTGCAGCAACCCCGCCAGTGAGCAAAGAGGGCTAAGGCATGCAAAGTAGAAAACAGCAAGGGACCCTGACGGTGGAATTTGCCATGGGTTCGTTTGCGTTTGTCATCCTGTTTCTGGCGTGGGCGGAATTCAGCTATTTGGGTTTTGTTTCCTCCGTAGTGGACTACGCCGCTTCCGAATCCTCACGTTTTTCGCGCACACAGTTTGCCGACGACACGCTGAATGACAATGGCGACATCACGGCGCTGGGATACCAACAAGCCTTCACTGGTTTTCTTCGCGCGCAGGATGCAGTTTGGACAAAATTCGTCAATCCCGATGCTTTTCAGACCCAGTTCGTTGCCTTCGCCAACATTGAAGCGTTGAAAAACTGCCAGAGTCTCAATGCTTGCAGCAATGGTGGTTCTTTGCAAAAACCGCTGGCGGTTTACCAACTGACGTATGACTACACCCCAGTGTTCAGTGGGCTATACGATAACAGCAATATCAGCCTGACCCGCGAAGTGATCACCATTCAGGAATACGAGAGGTAGGCGATGAAACAATCACAGCAAGGCGTCTTCAGTGTGGAATTTGCTCTCGTGGTCTTCATTCTGACGGCTGTCATCGCCTTTACTATCGCCATGGTGGAAAAGCAGTCGATGATCGGACAATTAGATCGCGCGGCATACGGTGCGACATCGGTAATCAAAGAACGCACCAAGCTGTTCGACCGCCAATTTACGCTTTCCTCTTCCCTGAGCGCAGATGTGCATCAAATCATGGTCTCTTCACTCAATCGCACCATGAAGAGTTTTGATGCTTCCGCACTCGGTGGGCTCTATCAGGTCATGACCTTCTCTTACCAAATGCAAAATGGCCAGTACCAGCTCACACCAAACCCGGTGATCAGCTACCGTCAGGGGCAAGTAAGCTGCCAAGAATCTCCGCCCTTAAGCGACCTTTCTTTACTCGCACCGGAAACCGAACTTGGCAGCCTAACCGCCCTTTATCGCGTCACTCTTTGCTACGAACGCAGCTCAGTCAGTAGTCGCCTAATGCCAGAAATATTCAGCAAGGTGAGCGCGCAGGCCGCCATGTTAGGGAGGTAACAATGAAGCGCAGCCTCAAAAAGCAACAAGGCACAGCCGCCCTTTTTACCGTGCTCATGCTCCCCGGTTTTCTCGCTATGATGTACATGACCATTGAAGCGACAAGGTACATGCAGGATGAAGCCAAGATCGGCGATGCCATGGAAGCTGCCGCTCTGGCGGTGTCCGGCAATGTTGATAAAAACATTGACACGAACAAAGCGCTGGTAAAACGATATGCAGATTTATACCTACCCGATGCCAATGTTCAACTCGAAAACATCAATGTTGAGGTCCAGTCCTGCGAGGATGTGTATGGCGCACGTTGTGGTGAGCCCGGTGTTTACGACAGGCATGGATTCTACTTTTCAGAGTTTCGCATATCTGCCACGGTCAGCCAGCAAAGCTGGTTCCCGATAACAGAGAAGCTCCCTGGATTTGATGAAACCATCAATTTCGACGGCAAAGCCGTGGCGCGGAAATACATATTCGATCCGCTGGATTTAATCCTGGTTCTGGATATGTCCGGTTCCATGGGAAATGCCTGGTCAGCTTCGGGGTCCGACCAAGACAAATATCAGGGTGTATTGGACATCGTCGAGCGTTTGGCCACCGACATTCATACCTTGAATCAGGAAATCGCGGACGTAAACAAACGACACCGGATCGGAGTATCGGTATTCAGTGACAGGGTCGTGCACAAAGAAGATACCGCCTACGGCACACGCTATTTTAGAAGCTCCTATTTGTATCAAGCCCATGAAGACAACTGGCGTTACAAATACGCAGCTCAAAGCACCCTGATGAATAACCTGTTTAACGACCGTTACTTCGGAATCTACACCAGCCAAAGCAGTGACAGTACAACCTTCTACAACATTGATTTAACCAAAGACCTGCCTGCATTAATCAATCAAGTGAAGTATTTCACCCCGTCCGGATATACCGCTTCTTTTGAAGGCATTGTGGCTGGGGCCAGAATGCTTTACGGGTCACTAGAACCTGACGTAAAGCGTAAAAAGGTGCTGATCATTCTTTCAGACGGTGAAGATTATGGTCGTGATTACTATGGCTATTACAACCACAAATGGGACGGAATAAACCTCTACAACGCGGGCATGTGCAATGCCATGCGCGACGCTTTCATTGCTCAAGACGCGCAACTCACACTCGCTGTGATTGGCTTTGATTACGATCTTGAACGCAACCAAGGATTGAAAACCTGTGTGGGTGAAAAGAACGTTCACACCGCACGGGATTATGACGACATTTACAACACCATTGTTCCCATCATCGCAGAAGCAGTTGGGCATTTGTTTTATCGCGATTACCAAGCAAATTGAAACCGGCCAGCCTTTGGAGAAGAATGAATGAACACGAAATCCACCACATTGTTGGGAGCATTGATGGCACTGACCTTCAATGTTTCAGCTCAGTCTTCCTATTCCCTCTGTCAAACGTTAGAAGGTGGTATCGAACACAAGGTTGAGAGTGATTCTCCCTTTTGGGTTCATAGCCATACTGTGCAGGACTTCCATCGGCTCTCAGAAGAAGATCAAATATGGCTGAAACAGCTTATTCAAAAACAGTTTGATCAGAGCGGTCAATCAAAGCCCTGCCAAAACCCGGACGCTTCGCAACTGTCGATAGTTCCTCTTCCCGACGGAAGTGGGATGCGAATTTATTTTGGGTTCGATGAAGCCATCCTAAACAACAAAGACAAAGAAAAACTGCTGAAACTGGTCACCCGACTGAAAACCAGCAGCCCAAGTTGGACACTTGAAGGCCACACAGACGCCATAGGCTCTGCCACTTACAACAATACTTTGTCTTTAGAGAGAGCCCGAACGGTGAAAACGTTTCTGCTGGATGCAGGAATGAAACAAGAGGCGTTAACCCTGAAATCATTTGGTGAGAACTCCCCCATTGCCGATAACCAGAGCGAAGATGGTCGTAGGATGAACCGCCGGGTAGACATTGTCTCAGGTAACTGATCGTCAAATGCAAAAAGTCGCTGACTCTCATCAGCGGCTTGTAAGGCAATCATAAAATCTTCGTTGGTTGGGTTTCTATTCGTATTGCATGAACTAGATGAGCATTGAGTTGGCCCGCTCAATAAATCATCCAGAAATGAGTATAATTTCAACCGTATACGAGTGTAACCAAGTTCTGTTTGATGTAGTCAAAAGCTACCTTTACAGTTGTGAAAGCCACCAGTGCAGCTTACGGCTGCACTGAATGATTAGAAGATAATTTAAACTTTGTTGTTAGGGCAAAAGTATTAAATCAGAAACCCTAAATAACCAGCTCTCGCACCACATGATGCCTTAAGTTGTGAGATGCTGGATAAAATGACTTCAATTCACCGTGATCCATCACCCAACAGGCATCAGCGATTTGCTCTATCAGTGAAAGGTTCTGCTCTGCCACAAAGAAGCCTCGTCCTTGTTTAGCTTGTTCGAGGATCACCTCCCCCATTCGCTCGATGTTTTCAGGTTGAACACCTTCTGTTGGCTCGTCAAGCAAGGTTATCAGTCCATTTTCTGCTATGGCTCTACAGAAGGAAACCAACTTCCGTTCCCCACCAGACAATTTCCCAGCCTGCACGTCATAACGTTTTTCGACGATCGGAAAAGCCTCAAGAAGGCGGTGAGCAAGAGGGTTTTCACCCCACTTACCTGTCAGTGATAGGTTATCCCGCACAGTCAATCCCCCAAAAACTGACTGTTCTTGTAATCCATGGCTAATTTGCTTTTGCTGTCGCTCAAAAGCATTCAAGCCCGACAGATCTTTTCCATTAAGGCATATATGACCTTTGCCGGGCGCCAGCGCTCCCGACAAGAGTTTCATTAAAGTGGTTTTTCCCACACCATTGCGACCAGCAAGGCACACAACCTCTCCTTTCCCGATTGAAAAGTTCACATCCCTGACGATCGTAATATCGCCATACCCACCGGAAAGACCTTTCACATCCAGAATTTTGTCTGACATTACTTGGTTCCTCCTGCGTAAATGGCTCGTACTTCCTCGTTCTCACGAACAAAATCAAAGCTGCCAAAACACAACATAGAACCTTGATTCATCACCAGCACTTCGTCAGCCAATTTCTCCACCACTTGCATGTCATGCTCGATAATCACACAGGGTTTTCTCTCTCTGGCGATGTAATTTTTGATGATGTCGATGAGCGTTTTTGTCTCGACAGGTGAGAGTCCCGCACAGGGTTCATCCAGCAATAACAAGTCAGGTTCAGCAAGACAGGTCATCGTAAAGTCCAGCATTTGACGTTGCCCTACCGATAGCGATCCGGCCAAGACTTCACCCTGTTCAAGAAATGGCATCGCTTCGTAAAGCGCGTTTAAAGATGCAGAACGTTTTCCGTATTTGGCGACTCGGAATAATGATTTCTTATTCGAACGGCTTGCCCACATCGCCAAATGAATATTCTCTTCAACGCTTAGCGATGGGAACACACAAGGAATTTGTAATTTCCGACCTATACCCTGACGTGCAGCGTCATAAGGCTTACGTGGACTAAAGCGTTCTCCATTCCATACAAGCGTTCCGGAAGAAAGCGGCAGCACGCCAGTCATAGTGTTGAATGCCGATGTTTTTCCTGCGCCGTTTGGGCCGATTAGGCACTGAATACCCTTTCCACCCAATCTCATATCCAAGGACGATAGAATATTAACTGCTCCTATCGATACGGAGACATCATTGATGGCGAGCGTCACGCGCCGTTCAGGCGAGTAGGGATTAGGTTCCTCATCTGACTTGTCTTCCTCAATACGCTTTTTCGTCGCGGGCAACCAACCTAGCAAACCCTTTGGTAAAAAGAGCACCACAACAATGAAAATAGATGCGACTATCACTTCCCAGTAAGGGAAAGACGCTTTCAACTCACTGGACACCATTCCCATCACCAAAGCACCAACAATAGGACCAACTAGCGTAAAACGTCCTCCCACTGCAGCCCAGATAACAAACTCTGCCGAAAGGAAAAAGCCCAGTGCCTGTGGCGTAACGATGCCCTGATGGACACTGTACAATGCGCCGGCCAACCCAGAAACCGCAGCGCTTATAGCAAAGACAATACTTTTCAGTTGGTCACTTTTGTAACCCAGCAAGTCAACACGCTGTTCATTATCACGGATGGCATTAAGCAAAAGTCCGAATGGCGTGTTTTCTAAATACTGAAGGGACAAAAGCACAACTGCCACTGCGCCTGCAATCACCCAATACAGGTTTTCGTAACGATCTGTTCCTGGAATGTCGTTAATGCCGTTAAGGCCATTAAACCCGCCAGTGAGGCCATCAAAAACCAATGCCAGTTGCGTTGCCAACATGGCAACCGCCAGTGTGATCAAAGAAAAATAGGGGCCGGAACTCGAAGTACGTGAGAACACCAGTTTTCCCAACGCGAAAGCTAACAACGCTGGTACCAGAAGTGCTAAAGACAGTCCTTCTACGACACTGAACACCGATGCCTGCTCAACATTCACATAACCATAAAGATACGCGCCCAATCCAAAGAAAGCGGCTTGGCCAAGCGGTAAGAAACCTGCCTGCCCCCAACAAGACGCGACACTCAATGCTGCGAGTCCGAAGATTAAATAGAGACCAACCTCATATGCAGTAAAGCTATCGATAAACAGAGGCAGTGCGAAGATAAACGCGATCGCGTAAAAATTAACGTTGCGAAATGATGCCATTGGGTTTCCACCATAAAAAGAAAATCGACAGCAGAAGCACACCTGTATAGCCGACGACCTTGTCGAACAGGTTGGAGAGGGACTGATCTAAGCCGCCAATCATGCCGCTTCCCAGAATCAGGCCTTCAACGCTGCCGAGGCCGCCAATCACAAGGGCGAAAAATGAGGAGAGCAAGTAATCCAGCCCCATGTAGGGGTCGACCCTCACCAGAGGTGCAATCAATGCACCGGCGAGCCCTGCCGTACTGACACCGAAAACAAACGTGTAAAAGGCAACGCGTTCAGTGTTTATTCCGACAGCCTGCGCCAGTGCAGGGTTGTCTACCATCGCACGAATTTTGAGGCTGGCAGGGCTTTTTCTGAACCATAGGTAGATGCCGGTCATCAAGGCGGCAATCAACACCACCAAGAGCAATCGATAAACTGGGTAATCAACACCAACAACATCGACGGTACCAGGCAAGTATTGAGGAACGTTTTGATACTCCCTACCAAAAAGAGCCTCAATCCCTTTTCGGATGAGCATGGCTACACCCCAAGTTGCCAACAAGGTGTCAAACGGCCGCTGATAAAGGTGCCTGATGAGGCCCTTTTCCATGAGTGCGCCGACTAAAGCACTCACAATGACAGCCAAAAAAAGGCCCGCAGGCCAAGGCAGTGACCATTGACTTGCGAGCAGCGCGCTATAAGCGCCAAGCATGACAAACTCGCCATGCGCCATGTTCATCACACCTAGTAGTCCGAACACAGCGGCAAGGCCTGTTGCAACTAACGCCAACACTGAGAGGCTGTAGATGACGTTCAAAATATACAAGGTCAACACATCCATGTGCGTCACTCTCTCCTTTAACTGCAGGTACTGCCGCTAGGCACGTTTTCAAAAGTTTCAACAACGCGGAATCTGCCGTCGACGGCTTCCGCAAGATAGATATCTTTATCAACATGCCCCTTCGTCAGCGTCATGTTCCCGCGAGGAGAAGAAAATGACGCGCCCTCAGAAGCGCTGGCAATTTTTTCAGCCGCTACGCCTTTTGCTTCGTTTGCCAAGGCTTTGAAGAGATAGACACCGTCATAGCAGGACTCACCTAATGCATTGAGTGCAGGTGCATCACTGCCAAACTTTTCGTAGTAGCGCTCAGCAAATGCGGCGGCTTTTGGCGAGTTAATGTTCTGAAAATAACCTGATGAAGAGTAAAGTCTTGCAGCATTTTCAGCCCCAATACCTGCTAGGGTATTTTCTTCTATTAAGGTGCCCAATCGCAGGGCTTGCTTGTCCAAACCGAAGTTTGCAAATGCGCGGTTAAAGCTCACTGATGCACCACCAACCAAAGTGATCAGTACTGCATCAGCGCCACTGGCTTTGATTTTTGCCAAGCTGGAGTCGAAGTTATCGGCTGAAAATGGCAGATATTCCTCACCGACTACCTCACCACCTGCTGCTTTAATGTATTCTTTCGCCGCAGCATTCGAGTCACGTGGCCAGTTGTAATCATTACCAATCAAATACCATTTACTGACCTTGTTGTTTTTTGCTAACCAAGGAATGACCGGCGCCAATTGCTGCGCAGGGGTCTCACCGAGTACATAAGTTCCCTCTGCACATTCACCACCTTCATAGATTGGCGTATAGATGTAAGGCACCTCGCCTTTGAACAAGTTGGTGAGTGCACCTCGCACAGCACTGTCATGCATGCCAATAAACGCATCCACTTTTTCGCCTTTGTACAGGCGCACCGCATTTTTCAGCGCATCGGAAGGAGAACCGCCAGCATCGGCATAAAACACTTCAACCTGCTTGCCTAAAATGCCACCCGACTTATTGATTTCTTCAACCGCCATTTCTGTACAGTTTTTACAGGACGGGCCAAACAGACCCGCGGGGCCTGATTGGGGAATCATCACACCGAGTTTAACTGTCTCCGCAGCGAGAGCCCGGGTTGAGACAAAAGTCGGTGCAATCGCTGCCAGCAGCGCAGCACTCATCGACGAAGTTAAAAATTCGCGTCTTTTCATTGTTGTGTTCCTTACATCTATGAAGAGTGGATCAGGGGCGTTGCGTAAAGTTGAAGACTGACTCCAGCGCTTCCGCGATCGATAGCAACCGCTCATCGCTGTTGAAAGGTCCATCAATTTCGATACCAACAGGCAAGCCGTCATGGGTTAGGCCAATGGGCAGGCTTATTCCTGGAATGCCTGCATTGCTGCCTGGATCGGTGTTATGAATAAAAGTTGGAAAGGTAGGTAAGCGTTCACCATTAAGCTCAACGGTTTCATCATCACCAATAGGCGCGGCAGGCAGCAAAGTGGTTGGGAAGATGACAGCATCCACGCCTTGCTTCGAGAAATAGTCTGCGTAGGTTTGTTGGAGTTTAGGACGAACCACATTAACAGCTTCTCGATACACGGATTCTGGCATCGCGCCATCAGACATCAGCGAAGCCATCAATCCACTCACGTCAGGGCTTAAAGCATGTTCAGCGACGTCTTTAATACTGATATGTGATGCATGAGCGGTAAGATAGGCAGGTAAGTCCTGCATAAATTCATAAAGCGCAATCGGGAAACTGCAGGCTTCATCAAGTTCACCAACATTGGGAATATCCGCCTCTACCAAGGTCACGCCCGCATCAGAAAGTTTCTTTAGGGCGTCTTCAGATAATCTGCCGACTTCAGGGTCTAGATTGTCAAAGAAATAGGCTCGGGGAACACCCAGCTTGATAGAAGAAAGACTCGCTACTTCATCAATGGCGGAATCGTTTTTACCCGCCATGATGGCATCCAAGATTCGGCAATCCTTGACAGTATTCGCCATTGGACCTGCCGTATCCCGGGTATGGCTGACAGGTACCAGCCCTTCTGATGGATAGCGCATCATAGAAGGTCTAAAGCCAACGATCCCACAGAGTGCAGAAGGTAACCTTACGGAGCCTCCTGTGTCCGTCCCAATGCCTGCTGGCATAATGCCAGCTGCAATCGCCACAGCGACACCACCGCTGGAGCCGCCAGGGATCCGCTCTGTATTCCACGGGTTTTTCGACGCGCCGCTATATCCATTGTTAGTCGTAATACCAAAGGCCAGCTCGTGCATGTTTCCCATGCCACCCACTAAGGCACCACTGTTCAACAGCCGCTCAGCCACGACGGAAGCGCTGCTGATATTTCCCGCTAATGCTTTAGTCGCAGCAGACGCAGCAAGAACACCAGTCTGAATGTTATCCTTGAAGCAAAGTGGGATGCCATTGAGCCCTTCACCTGCTTTTCCACTCTGGTCAACGTCCCTCGCTGCCTTTCGAAGCATCTCCCAGTCAACCGTAATAAAAGCGTTAAGGTGTTTCAGACTTTCCGCGCGCTCGATAACCGCGTCGATGTAGGATTCGCAGGTTAACTCACCCGATTTAAATGCTGCCTGCAGCTTTTCTAACGTAAACGGTACATCTCTCTTATCCGTCATCTTTTGCTCCTGAGAATTATGCTTCCTTTCCCTCTCAGCATGAGACGAGCACGAAAAAACCGCCATCCTCAACAATGAGGATGGCGGCAAAGACGTGAACTCAATTACTTCTCAGAAGGGGTTTCTGCATTGCGGATTGTCAGCGCTGGATTATGGGCAAAGAAGTTGTGTGGCATGATGTGTACCGTTTTCCACTCAGTGGACATCACAGGCCAATCTTCCATTCTTGGGATGTGATGAAAGCCAGCCGTAAACCAAGTCACGATATCTGCATTCATCAGGGAGCGGTCTTCTTTCACCCACTCTGCCAACGTGTCCGAGCCATCACTTTGCACAGCATATTTGCCTCCGGCATAGCGCTGGTCCGGATCATAAACCGTGTTCCAAACGGCATATTGGATGTAGGCATTTCGCCTCATTGGCGGATCATTTTCAAAATCGAATGGCCCATAAGCCACCGAACCATGGTGTAGCATGTAGCCTGGTTTATGCCCCAGATATCCGTCGCGTTTTGC
This sequence comes from Grimontia sp. SpTr1, assembly GCF_947387585.1. Lineage (NCBI taxonomy): Bacteria > Pseudomonadati > Pseudomonadota > Gammaproteobacteria > Vibrionales > Vibrionaceae > Grimontia > Grimontia sp. SpTr1. The sequence continues at coordinate 27,449 of NZ_CANDOD010000013.1, read as the reverse complement.
ATTACTGATATGCAAGTATCTTGGCTTAGCGGTTGAGGTTTTGTATCTCGCATCCAGCTCAGAGTCGAGCATGGTGTGTTTCACTTCCCACATTGAGCGTCGCGGTACAGCGGGATCAACTGAGGCAGGAACAATGTCCATCGTTGCCGCATGGTTCACTGGTTGATCGATATCGAAGTCAATCCGGAAGTTGAAGTAATGATCATGATTCGCCGCGACTAAATTTGGGGCAATCAGGGTACCGTAGCGGGTATCTTCCTTGTAGGTTTCGCTGTCAGTGCTCACCGAAGCTACCCCTTTCACCGCATCAAGACCGGATGCGCCGACTTTGACATAGAGTTGGCCATCTTGCTTCAAACGGTAATCAATCAGGTAGTCGTAGTTACCCACTTCAGATGCAGTGCGAATCACCAATTCCGTTTCAGGACGCCCTTCGGCAGGGACAAACTTATCTGGACCTTGCTCAAAGACTTCGTAATGACGCCATGCAGGATCGCCAATATTGCGCTCAAAAATACAAATCGCGTTAGGAATTTCGAGTGGATTACCTTGGTCATCCGCAATCATTGCGGGTAAGAACGTCGCATAAACCGGGCAATCTATCCCAGCCTCAAGTGGTGTCATAAACAGCCCAAACCCGTACTCACCACTGTCCATATAGGTACGCCAGTACCAGCCTTCTGTCGGGTCCATATAGGGAACGAAGACTTCTGACAAATGCGCTTGATAGATAATCGGACGCCACGTGCCTTGGTCGTTCACGTCGATATTCGACACCACGAGACCCGCGCGTTTCTCGGTACGGAAATTCAAACGCCAGATGTCCCATTCAAGGTGACTCCCCTCAATGGTGTAATTCGGTTCACCCGTCTGAGTCACAACCGCCGGATTCGTTTTGGGTCTCAGTGGAACTCTTTTCGCCACTTCTTCTTCCGTGTAACCCCAATCGTCAGTGGGAAGCGGCACTGCGCCAGTATCAATGATTTCAACGACTTCTTTTTTGCCAATGTCATAGGTGGCAAATAAGCCCTCAATAGGCTTCGCGTAATAATTTGACCCGGTAGGGAGGACATAACATGGCACCTTCATCAGGCGCGAGTTTTCAAAGGCTTCTGTGAAGAAATTACCTGCGGTTAGAGGAAGACAAAAGACATCGTCTGGTTTCAAACCACGTTTGGCTAACCCTTTTTCCATGTCTGGATGAGAAGTCGCGCCGGTCAATGCACCAATAAACTCTTCAAACAGGATCATGGGTTGACCGCTGCCCTTGATAAGTTGATTAGACTCTACTTTCTTCTGAGTGATGTTGACCACCGCTTCATAAAAACCCTCAGGTCCAGTCATCACCACTGTGGCACGTCTATCCAAGGGTTGGCCTTTTTTCCACGCCAGAACTTTCTCTTTTGGCGGCTCTTTTAAATCAATGAGAGGAAACAGCGTATTCTCGTCGGCTAGCTCAGAACCACGCAGAATGCTTTGTATCGATTTATATTCTTCGGCCGTCAGGCCATCCAGCGGGTGGGCACTCAATGGCATCGATAGCAATGCCACCAAAGCAAGAGGTAGAAATACAATCCTTTTTATCATCATCTCTTATCTCCTTTCATCCTTTTCACTTTCAGGGTGTTTTCACCTTAAAGGTTGAAGGATTTCACTTCTTGGTACTGGGCGTCAGACCCGTTGGAGGTCAACGACAGGAGAACAGCGGATTGCAGGCAATCCGCTGTTGGGGCCTACCGTTTTAGTAGTGGCGCAGACTCAGCGACCCAAGCGATTAATGCTGCCTGATGGGGTTGGCATTCCTGCCCACCCATTCCGCCAACAATCGGTAAGAAGGGGTCTTCAAGCTCCGTTTTCAAGCCGCTTAACGCCTCCATGACTGCCAAACCACAGTACGGCACATAGGCTGTGGAGTAGCCGCCTTCATGAATACATAGCAAGTGACCGTGACAGAGCTTCTCGGCTGCAGCCACCAAAGACTCAGTCATGTATCTATAGGTTTCGCTCGTCGCCATATTGCGGCCAAGCGGGTCAATCGCACTGCCATCAAAACCGGATGACACAATGATCAGTTCAGGTTGATAAGCTTCCAGCGCGGGAAGTACAACATCTTCAAAGGCCTTGCGATAAGCCCCATCACCAGAGCCCGGAGGTAAAGGAACGTTGATATTGTAGCCTTCACCCTCTCCCTCACCGCGTTCTTCCAATGCACCAGACATCGGCGGGTAAAAGTTATCCTGATGAATGGAGATAGTGAGCACACCTGAGTCTTGATAGAAAGCGCCTTGCTGGCTATTTCCATGGTGAACATCCCAATCAACGATGGCTATACGTCCCATACCGTGGACATCCCGGGCATAATTCGCCGTGATAACGCCATTGCCAAAAATACAAAACCCGCGCCCCATTTCAGGTTCTGCATGATGACCAGGCGGACGAACCAAGCAATACGCATTGTCGACGTGCCCTTCCATCATCCGATCCATCGCCTCTAAACAACCTCCCAAGCTCATCAGGGCTATTTCATAACTACCTGGACCAAAGGGAGTAAGCTCGCCAGCATCACCGCCATTGGCATCACTCATTTCGCGAATGCTATCGATGTAGGCTTGAGAGTGAAAACTAAGCAAGTCGTTATTGTTAGCTAGTCGTGGGGGAATCGTGGTTAGAGAATCAGCAAGGCCTGCCACATTCAGAAGATTAAGCAAGCGTCGCTTCGTTTCCGCATTCTCCGCATGCTTATCGGGTTGAATAGTGAGCCCAGGTGGCAGAAAAGCAGCGGCTTCTCCGGTGTTATGCCAGAAGTAGAGTTCGTGTGTCACCAATCCAGTCTTTCTCATCTTGCTCCTCCTTGGATAACCTGATCAGTCATTTGAATCAGGTGATTAACCAACAAGCTAGGAGCTAGAAGCAGAACCTTGAATGATGCAAATGCATTGTTTTACATTTTTTCAGAGGATTTCCCTTATGGTGTATCAAATAAGGGAACGGTATTTTTCCACCAACTCAACTTTGTTTCTGATGCCAAGTTTCAGGTAGATAGACTGCAGGTGATTGCGTACCGTCGTGGGAGCACGGTTAATCTCCTGAGCAATTTCCATATAGGTTTTCCCTTTTGCAAACAGCTCGGCAACCTGTGCCTCCCTTTCGGTCAATTCAGATAGCAAAGATGAAGGGTAAGCCCGCAAAAACCAGTAACTGTCTATAGATTCAAATGTCAGCGTGAAATGTCTTCCTTTCCATGACGAGATGTTCCCAAGAACACTTTCTTGAATCTCATCCGGTAAAACGCATCCATCCCAGTCTGGGTAGTCTCGTTTGAGCAGTTCAATAAAGCCAATCGACGGTGTATTCAGCATAAACCCACTGTCAAACATCGCTGCTTCCAACACGCGGTTTGCCTGCGCACTTTGGTTGGTCAACACCGAGAATTCAAGGCAATGATTGAGGCTAAGTACAATGTGGGGCATGACAAGGCGAAGGCAATTCCCGTCTTGCGGTTCAAACGCTTCACCTTCCCTATTTCGGTACAGCGAGAGAAAATCCACCAGCAAACTCTCTCCCATGTTCCCTTTGGCATCCAGCAAGAGTTCAGGATCGACTTTCATGAACGAGAGCACTTGGTGAATGTCGTGCTGCCAAAGAAAATCACACAATGCCCCGCTCATTGTTTCGAGCTGAACCTCTGACATAAAAGGCGTGGTGGCATCGTTGTAGAGACTTTCTGCAATGGTGTCGCAGTCAGCAATTTTCTGCCATTGCTCAAAGTAATCTTCTGGTAATTGAAACAGCGAATTGCCGTGTACTTCAGGCGTATCAGAGAGTTCGGGAAAAAGAGCGCGTCCCCACCATGCGCTGTCAAAATGAATAAGCTGACGAAGCTGCGTAATGGTCCATTGCTTGAAATCACCAGGCTGCATATGGCTGGATGCCTGATAAAGCAGTGCGACAAACTGCAATATATCTTCAGTCGTTGAAACGCTTTTACCCTTCATCAGCCGTTACTCCATGGCCATTCGATTCGCTTTAAAAGCTTATATCCAAACCAACGGATTATGTAGGAAGCGGCAGAAGGTGGAGAGTTAACAAGTCAGGATAAGCAGGACTAGAGTCTGCTGACCCTAGCCTTTCATTTGCTCCAGTCGGGCATCCAACTTTTCCATCACACGAAGGAAGTCGCGGTACTCAACGGTATCAAGTACATCAATAAGCTCAGCTTCCCAATCCAGCGCTTTGGGAGCGATTTTCGCATAGAGATCACGGCCTGACTCACTGAGCGAAAGGAATGACACACGGTTGTCTGTGCTGTCTTTTACCTTCAGCAAAAGACCTTTTTCTTCAAGCAGTTTGACCGCGCGGGAGACCCGGGATTTATCCATAAAAGTGAGATCACCGATGTCTTTGGCGTTCAGTTTTTCATGCTCAGCCAACCGAGCAAGAATCCGCCATTCGGGAATAGAAACATCAAACTCTTCCCGATAGATTTTCGAGCAGGCGTTACTGATACCATCAGCCAAATTCACCATCCGATAAGGAAGAAACTGGTTGAGCATTAATGTGCGATGTTTTTTCTGTGTCATTCCTAATCCTGTAAAGCGTCCCAGACTTCCCGATCTTTCTCTGCGGTCCAGATCTCGGGCCAGTCCTTACCTTCAAATTCGTCCCATAATCGTTTTACATCAAACGGTAAGCAATGCTCAAATATCGGCCATGCGCCAAACTTAGGAGCGAGCAATGTGTGGGTTTCCTCGAATGCTTCTTTCAGTGTTCCACCGCGCTTATGCACTGCTCCGACGGTGTCCAACATACCCGTTAAGAAGCCGCGGGTTTGCTCAATCGCAGCATTGACTGCATCGTTACCCCGCGCCACCGCGCCGCGCCCCCCGACTAATATATCAGCTTGATATGACTTCACTTTATCCAGAGTTTGAGATGACCAGTCAAAGTGGAAGGCATCCCCAGTGTAAAGTGCTGCCTGGGCCTCAACCAAGTCCCCTGCAAACAGTATTTTTTGCTTAGGTAACCAAGCAACAATGTCTCCTGCAGTATGCCCTCGGCCACAATGTTCAAGTACCAAGCTTCCGCGATCACCACCGAGCGGGATTTCAATGCGGCTGTCAAATACAACGTCCGGGTGCGTTAAACCCGGAATGCCCTCTGGTTCTCTGAACAAGCGAGGCATACGCCCGAATTCACTTTCCCAATCCTGCTGGCCACGTTCTTCAATAAGCATTTTCGTGCTCTCATGCGCAATGATGGTTTCCGCGTTAAAAGCTGATGCGCCTAATACCCTCACTGCATGGTAATGAGACAAAACCAAGTATTTCACAGGCTTGTCCGTATGCTCTCTCAGCATAGTCAGCCAGTCCTGAGCAGCTTTGGGTGTGGCTCTTGCTTCAAAGGCGATAACGAAGTCTTCTGCTTCTATCGCGCCTACATTGGGATCACCCTCTGCCGTTAACGCGTAAACGCCTTCGGCTAATACCTCAAGTGTTTCCTGTTTTTCACCTAAGTCGGCGGATGATGCGAATGGTTTCGTTGCCATGTTGGTTCCTTTAGCGTGATTGACTTCCTAAAACCAAGATAGCAAATACTCTCACGTGAGATTTACAAATATCCATCGTCATATCAAATATAAGACACTAAAATTTTCACTCATCAATGAGAGAGATAAAAACATAAGGTTAAATCTTTAATTTACAATGCATTAATAATTTAAGACAAAACAGGCTTATTAATAAATAGCTAGATCCTCCCAAAATTGAAACAGCATTTTCTTGATTCTGTCATTTAATCACCTCTAAATATATTCTTACATGAGAACATTTTTAGATGGATTTTTATGTTATCAACTTATACCAATCCGGTTTATTCCTATTCGAGGAGTAAAGACCAACAATCAGGCACAGTGACCCATCACAAGGTCGTGATTATCGGTGGCGGGCCAGCGGGCTTATCCATGGCTATTGATCTTGCAAAGCAAGGCGTCGAGTCCGTCATACTCGATGACAACAACACTGTCAGCGTAGGGTCGCGGGCCATTTGCTTCGCCAAACGAACACTCGAAATCATGAATCGGTATGGCTGCGCAGAGCGGATGGTTTCAAAAGGCATCACATGGAAAAAGGGCAAGGTTTTTTTTGGTGACGAAAAGGTCTATGAGTTCGACCTACTACCTGAAAAACACCATAAGCTCCCAGCCTTTATCAACCTTCAACAATATTACTTTGAGGAATATCTGGTCGATGTGATTGAGACGCTATCGGAGGTCGATCTTCGCTGGAAAAACAACGTTCAGGTTGTTGATGCGCAAACAGACATCAACCTGCTAACCGTCGATACACCCGACGGCACTTATCAGATTTCCTGTGATTATCTTATTGTTGCGGACGGCGCAAACAGCCCTATTCGCACCAAGCTGGGTTTGGAAAGTAAAGGACAGGTTTTTCAGGACAGATTCCTGATCGCTGATGTGGTCATGAAAGCCGATTTTCCTACTGAGCGCTGGTTTTGGTTTGAACCACCCTTCCACCCTGAGCAGTCCGCATTATTACATCGTCAGGCCGACAACGTTTGGCGCATCGACCTGCAGCTCGGGTGGGATGCAGACCCCGAATGGGAAAAAAGGGAAGAGAACATTCGTCCCCGTATCGAAGCCATGTTGGGGCCAGACAAACACTTCGACCTGGAGTGGGCAAGTGTGTATACCTTCCAGTGTCGGAAAATGGATGACTTCATCCATAAACGGGTGATTTTTGTCGGTGATGCAGCACATCAAGTCAGCCCTTTTGGTGCACGCGGCGCAAACGGTGCAGTCCAATCTGTTGAAAATTTAGCTTGGAAGCTATGCCGGGTACTGAACCAAACGGCCTCCCCCTTGTTGCTTGGTACCTATAATGATGAGCGACAGTTCGCGGCAGAAGAAAACATCCTGAATTCGACCCGCGCGACCGACTTCATCACCCCCAAAAGCACCATGAGCAAGGTGCTGAGAAATGCGACACTGGAACTGGCAAAAAACTACCCTTTTGCGCGTCCACTGATTAACAGCGGCAGATTATCGACACCCTGCACATACCGCAATTCAACGTTAAATACGCCTGACAGGGACACGTTCAATAATGTGTTGATTCCGGGTAGTCCTATTCTGGATGCGCCTGTAAACCAACATGAAATGGCTTCCTGGCTGCTCGATTGGGTGGGCAATCATTTCGTAATCATGATTGCAGAAAGTAGTACAGAACAGGATAAGCTTCTGGCTGAACTGGCAAAGATAAGCGACTTGGAAGTACTGCTAATCAGCCACGATCAGCAATCTGCAAACCTCCGAGGAATCACTCAACTGACAGACACACAGGGATTGCTCCACCAGAGATATGACTTATCTGAAGGTACGGCTTATCTCTTTCGCCCTGATCAAGTGATCACCGCACGCTGGCGACAGCCGGCAATTAACGACATAACAGAAGCCATGCAGCGCGCACTTGGTCACCAACTGGATGAAGCACAATGAAATTGAATATCGAGCCGAATTTCACCGATGGAGATGCATTCTATGCAGCACTCGCCAACATTTATAACTCTCTTCCTCCAGAAGAGGTCATGACGGTAAACGCCAAGTTGGTGTTGCTTCTCGCCAACCATATCGGCGAACAAGAAATTCTGGAACAAGCCATCGTGGCTGCAACCCAATAATTGCCCGTGCCGCCTCTTTTAGATGCACCTTATACCCAAATAACCTGAGGAAAAAGGTCAGGTTGTTTGGGTATATCCCTCTCTCATCAGTGGGTCAGAACTTTATGAATCAGCTGCGTTCTCCCCCTCACATTGAGCTTTTCAAAAAGATGCTTCATGTGAGTCCGCACTGTCGTGAATGAAACATTATATCGTCGGGCAATCTCCTTGTCGGAAAGCCCTTGTATCACCGCCAAACACACGTCCACTTCACGCGCGGTCAGGTGATACTCTTCCACCAGAAAGTCTTCATCCATCCCCGAAGATGCATTGATGTCCGGGATAACATCGGGTCTGACATCTTCTTTCGAAAAAGCACCAGGTCTTGCGTGCTTCATGGCATTGGTGAAAGCCGCGCCCATTGCGTTGACAATTTCCACATCTCTTTTGGTGAAGTCATTGCGTCTGCGACTTCTCCAGATCCTGATATCTCCGATATTCTGGCGACCATCATGGGCATGGAAGTTCAATCCATAAGTCAGTCCATCAATAGACAGGAAGTCGTTGAAGAACTCCGTCTGCTTCAGCGCACTGTGCGGCATGATTTGACTCACTGCCGTCGCCTGTTTACGTTGTTGCAGCTTGGGCGTAATAGGATCGTGATACTGAAAATAGCTTTCATAGTGAGAGAGATTGTCGTCAGACATATTTATCGCCACGCGATGAGAAAAGCCGCACCGCGGCCCGTCCCATACATAGGAAGCAAAGTAATCAGCACCAAGAAGATCCAGCAAGCATTTACCCACTTGCTGGCGCATTTCCGAGCATTCCATGCCCGCATTCAAACACTCTGCAATCTGGAATACTGCATGAGTTTCTCGCATAGACAGGTTCACAACGTCCCCCTGTTACACAAATTTATCCATAAAGAAAATTAGGTAAACCCAGCGCCAAAGCGGGGATGAAAATAATGGCAAAAAGCCTCACCATATCTGCAACCCAAAATGGCATCACACCGCGAAATACCGTGCGATTATCAAGGTCCTTGAACATACCGCTCAGCACAAAAACATTCATGCCAACCGGCGGCGTAATTAAGCTGATTTCCGTGACCACCACGACCACAATGCCGAACCAAATCAGGTCAAAGCCCATACTTTGAACCACAGGGTAAAACACAGGAACGGTCAACAGCATCATCGACATACTTTCGAGTACAGTGCCAAGCATCAGGTAAATCACGATGATCATCAAAAACACTAGCATGGGCTGAAGATCCTGAGTGGTCAGGAAATGCACCAATCCCTCAGGAAGACCCGCACGGTTGATAAAGTTTGAGAATATCAACGCGCCCAGCACGACAAAGAATATCTTTGCGCTCATCACCGCCGTTTCAAAAAGGACTTCCTTCAGCAGCTTTTTGGTAAGCAGGTCACGCAGATAAACGATCACCAAGGCACCAAAACTCCCGATACCTGCGGCTTCGGTGGGTGTGAAAATCCCCAGATATATCCCACCCATAATGATGGTGAACAAAGAGGCAATACCGGCAATACCTTTGTAGGCCTCCCGCTTCTGCTGAGACGTCATTTCATGCCCACGGGGGCCTGCTTCTGGCGAGCGCCACACTACGTACTTCACCGCCGCCAGATACAATAAAATTCCCATCACCCCAGGCACAAAACCTGCCGCAAACAACTCACGGATACTTTGTTCTGTCAAAATACCGTAGATAATCAACGCCACGCTGGGAGGAATAAGGATGCCAAGCGTCCCCCCAGCGGCAATACAGGCAGACGCCAGGCTGTCGGCATAACCGAACCGACGCATAGAAGGGATAGCCACCTGACCCATCGTTGCTGCCGTCGCCAGACTGGATCCACAAATCGCGGAAAAACCGCCGCACGCCGTGATGGTCGCCATGGCCATACCACCGCGGTGGTGTCCCACCAGCGCATTAGAAGCCCGAAACAATTCAACAGACATCCCTGATCGGCTGATTAAGTTACCCATCAAAATAAACAAGGGGATCACGCTCAACGCTGGGTCTTGTAAGGTATCGACAATTCGGCGGGCACTGATCGTCAAGGCAGCAGTGAAATTGAAATCCAGTAAAGAGGCATATCCTACGACGCCTACCAGTGTCATGGCGTAAGCCAAAGGCATTCGCAGGACACACAGCAGCAAAACAATCGTGAGTCCAATCAGGGCACTAATCATGACGCTCCCCCTCCAAGGACTCAACATGGCTATCTAAGGTCGCCGTTGAGCAGATTCCCCGGAACAAAAAGGCGAAAGCACTCAACAGCAAGCAGAAAGCAATCGCATACATCGCCCAAGAGGCCGGAATGTCGAGGTACTCTGTCACCAATTGCTTTCTGTCAGCACGTGCTGCCAATTTATGGACGCTCATCGCCAGATAGATGCAGCCAACACTGAGTCCAAGGGAATAAATCCTCTCAACCCACTTGGCAAACGCCGGGCTGATGGCATCCGTGAGTAAATCCACCCGGATTTGATCATCTTTAAAAACAAGTAATGGCAACATCAGCATAACCAATACCAACAGCATGAAGCCGGTCAATTCGCTGCCACCCAAGATAGGAGTGCCGAGAAGGTATCTGCCCAACACATCAAGGACGGTTAATAACATCATGCCTATCAGTGCCACAGCACTTGTCCAACGCATCAAGGGAAACAGGTAACAACATCCTTGTTGGAACAATGACCAGTAGTGTTGGCCAATGCCTGTTTTATTACTGACCATTAGCGACCTCATATGCCTGAGCCTCTTCGCGGAATGCTCTCAAAGCAGCTTTGGCATCCACGTCACGATCTTTGACTGACTCAACCCAAGCCTTATCTAAGTCGCCGGTGACCGCAGCGAAATACGCCAAATCCTGGTCAGATGCATCAACAATCTGGTTCCCTTTTTCGCGGGCGATACCTTCTGCATAGTCGTCAGCATCAGCCCATGCTTTCGCCGCCATTGCGGACAGTTTCTCGCCGGATACCGCCATAATAGCGTCTCTGTCTTTTTCAGACAGCCTATCAAGAGTATCTTGGCTCAGAAAAATACCGAAACTGCCCAAATACATGCCATGAGGCAGCTTCAGTGTATAAGGTGCAACTTCATGTAGTTTCAGTGTCGTTTTAGTCGACATCGGGTTAAACACACCATCTACAACACCTTGCGTCAGCATTTCATAGATTTTGTTAGCAGGCGCTGCGACGCCGGTAACACCGAGGCGCTCACCGATTGCAGACTGAATGCCGCCACCCACACGGATTTTTTTGCCTTTGATATCCTCAAGGCTCTCCAAAGGTTCACGCATATGGATCTGGCCGGGGCCATGAGTAAAAACGCCTACTAATTCAACGCCATCATGTTCCCCTGCCTCAGCAAGGTAATCCTCATGAATCCGCCAATGGGCGACAGATACCGCTTCTGATCCGGCATTGTGGTTAGGTAATTCCGCGAGGCTCGTCAGTTTAAACTGACCAGGGAAATAGCCGTGGTAAGTCCAGGCACCATCTACCGCGCCATCTTCCACCAAGTCAATCAGACTGTTGGGACTTCCAAGGTCATAGACCAAAGTAATCTTAACGCGCCCTTCAGTCGCTTCTTCAATCCATTTCCCCCATGTTGGCAACACGGTTTTATTCATCGCCGCTGCTGGGGAAAGCCATGTGGCAATCTTAAGTTCAACCTCTGCCATCACACTCATAGGCAGGAAAAGCAAACCTACTGCTACTCGCCAAAACACTCGTTTCATTACAACCTCACAATCCGTTACGATACACATAATGACAATATTTAACATATAACGTAACATGTCATAACAACAAACTAACATTACGATAAATGCGTTGATTCTCGTTCTTGAAACAGCCCTGCATACCGCACATTTAAAAACAACAGGTTAGAGACAAAACATGTTAGTGGTAGACGAGTAAAAGGCAGAAGAGTGATTGAGAAGCACAGTACTGAAACAGCTAAACAGCCGACAGGATGTAAACTTTTTGTGATAAATAACGAAGGCGAATGGCATGGCGACTTTTTGCACTTTAGCCTTGATGACTCGAATTTTTTCAATAGACCCAAATTTCGAACCAGAAAAATCTGAGTAACCGCGCAACCAAGGAGGGCTGTCGTGTTATCCCATCTTAGATTGAGCCAAACCAAGCCAAGCCTCGTGCACCTCGACGAGTTACAAACCATGATCACTGCATCATGCGGGCAGTATTCACTTGAGCCAAAACAAACCGACACCCCCTCTCTCCAAGGCGCGCTCGAGCCCTTCATGCTGTCCCGCTACGAAGCCATTAGTGTTTGCATGAATGTGGGTCAGGTAACACGGTCAGAACGCATGATTAAACAAGATCCTGGTGATCATCTTTATATGCTGGTACAGGATGAAGGTCGCTGCGTCGTCGAGCAAAATCACAAGCAACACACCTTGTTGCCCGGCGACATATATGTCGTCGATTCTACCCAACCAAGCCGCTTTATATTGAATGGTCATGCCTCCAGACAAATCTCTATTCACCTTCCAAGGGAAGAGATGCTCCACCGATACGGAAAAGCCATTACTGGTGGCGTGATGGTTGAGCATGACGATCCTTTGCGAACCGCGCTGATTGCTGTGGTAGCAAAATCAATGGAAGAAGGCATGCCAGACTCCTGCGCCCGATTGATGGATTCCACTTTTGACCTTTTAGGAATTTACATCGACGGGAAGGAAAAACAGAAAAGCCAAAGCGAGCGTGAAAAGCAGGGAGTACTTGGACGGGCACTCTCTCTGATCGACCGAAACTTTAACGACCCGGCATTCGACGCCTGCCAACTCGCCGATAAGCTAGGGATATCCAGTCGAACCCTTCAACGCCAGTTTCAATCCCTTGGGGAGTCACCTACCCGAAAACTCATCAATACCCGACTTGATAACGCAAAAGCGCTGTTAATGGGCATGTCTCAAAGCGACGATCACAGCTCTGTGACCAACGTGGCCTACCACTGCGGCTTCAGCGATCTCTCCTACTTCTACAAGGAGTTCCACAAGCGTTTTGATATGGCACCGGGCGCGATGGTGAACTGTCGCCAATAGCCAATGAGTTTGGCGGTTTGTTCCAAGTCACTCAAGTTAACTCATCCTAAGGTGGGGTAATCATACTCATCAACGAGGATTGGAAACATGAGTACGGAAACAGAGAACCCAACAAAGCCATATTTAATGACAGTGAATGGGCAAGGCAGAAGTGCTGATACCTACTTTGAGGTGTTAAACCCTTCCACGCAGGAAATCGTTGGACTGGCACCACAATCAAAGCAACAAGATGTCGACGCTGCAGTCGCCGCCGCTAAAAACGCCTTCCCAACGTGGTCATCAACTCCACATGAAGAGCGTGTCGCACTTTGCCAACAAATCGTCACTCTAATCAAAAACAACAGTGAGGCCTTAGCCACACTGATCACCCAAGAACAAGGCAAGCCGCTGAATGGCTTGGGCTCCCGTTGGGAAATCGGTGGCGCTTGCGCATGGGCCGAATACACCACCAGCCTGAATCTGGGCGTGAAGGTCCTTCAAGATAACGAAGAAGGCCGGCTTGAGTTGCACCGTAAGCCTTTGGGTGTCGTCGCCTCCATCACGCCTTGGAATTTCCCGGTACTCATCGCTATTTGGCACATCATGCCAGCGCTTGTTACTGGCAATACCGTCGTCATAAAACCCTCCCCCTACACCCCACTTTCCACTTTAAAGCTCGTTGAGTTAATGAATCAGGTATTGCCACCCGGCGTCGTGAATGCCGTTGCGGGTGAAGACACTAACGAAAACAGCGTGGGACAAATGCTGTCATCACACCCTGACGTCCGTAAGGTGGTATTCACCGGTTCGACCGCAACGGGCAAATCCATCATGCGCAGCGCCGCAGATTCCATGAAAAGGCTGACCCTCGAACTGGGCGGAAACGATGCGGGTATCGTCCTCCCTGATGCCGATCCAAACGCCATCGCTGAAGGACTTTTCTGGGGAGCCTTCATCAACAATGGGCAAACCTGCGCCGCACTTAAGCGCCTTTACGTGCATGACAGCATCCATGATGAGGTTTGCGACGCATTGGTGGAATTCGCCAAACAGGTTCCGTATGGCGATGGCATGGATGAAGGTTCCATTCTTGGTCCGCTATGTACTCCCTTTCAGTTTGAAAAAGTCAGCCGCCTCGTCTCGGAAGCAGCAATCAAAGGCAAAGTGCATCTCGGTGGTACAGCCGCAAACGGTCAGTTTTTCCCACCCACCATTATCTCTGGGCTGGAAAATGGCGATTCACTGGTCGATGAGGAGCAATTTGGGCCCGCTCTCCCCATTATCCGTTACACCGATATTGAAGATGCGATTCAAGCCGCGAATGACAGCAGTTCAGGCTTAGGCGGCTCCGTATGGTCGTCAGACACGCAAGCCGCAGCAGATGTCGCGAAACGCCTCGAATGCGGCTCAGTCTGGATAAACCGCCACGGCATGATCCAGCCCAACGCACCGTTTGGCGGAGTCAAAAGCTCAGGTCTGGGTGTCGAATTTGGAGAAGAAGGATTAGCCGAATACACCGATATTCAGGTGGTATTTAACTGAAGGAGAAATCATGTCTGCTTTTAAAAACGCAACCGAGTTCTTTCATGCTTGTGAATCAGGCAAAGGTTGGGAGGCCTGCAAAGGCTTTGCTGAACCCAACGCAGGGTTTGATTCCCAAGCTTTCGCCCTCACTGACATTCAAACACTGGAAGCCTACACCCAATGGATGCATGGTATCACCAACGGTCCTATGGCAGGCAGCCATTATGAACTCACCACCTCTGCTTTTGACCATGAGAAAAACACCGCGATTTTCTTTGGCACCTTTTTCGGTATCCACAGTGGAGAAGGTGGGCCTGTAGCGGCCACAGGGAAAAAGTGTGCAAGCCACTATGTGTATGTGATGCAATTATCTGATGAAGGCAAAGTCACGCATATGACCAAAATATGGAATGATGGCTGGGCGTTGAAAGAGCTAGGCTGGACAGATACCCAAACGACCTGAAGATATTCGCCGAATCCTGCATCTTCAGGTTGTTTGGGTATAAGCGAGATAAAAGAAACCGCCCCATCAGGGCGGCTTCTATTAGCTTTATTTAATCTTGGGTTCTTTTCTAGATGTCCCATTACTGGCTGTTGTCGAGAACCCATTCATCAACGAAGTGTCCTCTAGGTTTTTTCTGCCTAACGTCATCATTAATCCTACGGACAGGTAAACCAGGACCGAACAAATTGGGGGGTATAATCCCATAAATTAATGGGTTGGGTTGCATTGGCTGACGTCGATCGTCTTCCTGCGCAGGCAAACCTAAATATTTCAGCGCTTGAAGCGACAGCGGCCCATCACTTTCAACATGGCAAGATTTACAGAACGCATTTTCACTTGAATCCGGGCGCGCTTCATTGAATGCCAACCTATGAATATCCAATACTTCCTCACGCAGTGACTCGGTTCCTCTCGGGATTTGGGCCATGTTTGCTCCGCGCTCTACATTGTAATTAACATAACAGGCATATCTAACGGGTCCATCATCACCTACTTGTTCAGCAATTGCCTTATGTGATGACTCTGGATACCTACTTGCAATTCTATTCCAAAACACATTTTCTCTGATGCGGACCAGGGTGCCACGAGCGTGATTGCAATACTCTTCTTGGGTCAAAGCTCTGGAAATTACTTTAAAGTCGTCAATCCAGCCTATAAAGCCATCACCTTTGCTTCGTTTACCCAAATGCCAGACGTTACGTTTTCCATTTGGATCATTGTTGTGGGCAAAAGACTGGTTCATAGGTGAGTATATAAATACGTTGGGGTCGATGAAATCATCAAAAGCTAAGCAAGCATCAATAGATATTTAAATTATCAACCAACATAAATAAAGTCCATTCAAAATAAAAACCATCCCATATGAAATTTATTTAAATTTGAATAACAGATTTAAATTATTTTATGCAATAATGAATATCAAGGTTAATTTATTTATATTAATACCAAATAGGAATGAGGAGCAATGAGATTAAGTCTAATGCTTTTTTAATGATAAAAAACCAAAGATCTTAAAATCAATTAATTTATATTTATAAAAAACAAATTAGCTGCTAGTAGTAGAAGTATCCTTATTATAGGGATCATAAAAACATCAATATAAGAATAATCTTATTGACCTTTAATATCATTTAGGCAGTTTTGTAAAGGAGCTTAACTATGACATTCAGGAAGTATGGTATTGCGCTAGCACTCGTCAGCGCCTACCCATTTTCATCGCTAGCATCTGATACATGTTTAGGTAACGTATATTCTATGAATGCGGGACGTGGAAACGTCGGAATGCTGATCGATATCAAAGAAAAACAGGTGATGGACAACAGCACGTATTCTGATGCATCTTCACGAGCTACATTTAATTCTCTCGCGAAGTTTAGTTCGCCAACAATGTCGTTCAACCCAATAACTAATCGTCTCTACTATGCGAACGCCCCTCAACCCAAGTCATATCACGTTGAAGTGCCAGAAGGCCTTTTAACTGATCAACAAATGAACAACTTAGACTTACACGCCAAAACCGTTGAAAGTTACCAACTGGCTTACTACGACCCAGAGAGTGGTGAACATATCAACGGCCCAACAACAACAAAACAGATTACTCGAATGGCTTTTAATCCTGCTACCGGAGAGCTTTTCGCCTCAGATAACAGCAGTATTTTTAAGGTAAACCCTGAAACTGGTGAGATTACTGATATTGGGACCTTTGATATCGGTTTAAGGGCTGGAGGTTTTAGTAGTTGGGGAGATTTTATTTTCCACGAAGGAGAGCTGTTGTTCATTACTAACGGCAGAACATTTGTTATTAACACCGAAACCGGTGCTCAAACGCTGAAAGCGTTCCACTATGTGGACTTTGTTACAGGAGCAGCAATAGACCAAAATGGCCAAGTGTTGATTACCGCCAAAAACCAAAACGTATCTGGTAACGTGAACAGCAACCACCTTTTCCGTCTTAAGCCTTCCACCGGGGAAACCAAACGTGTTGGTCTTTTTCCCACCCGCATTAGCGCAATGGGTACGGTCACTACTGAATATTCTGAATGTTATGACAGAACTATGTTCAAAAGTGACGAAAAAGCTGAGTTAACTGGTGTTTCTGGAAATAAAGTTTACGAAGGCAGCTATGCAACCTTTACCGTAACGTTTGATAAAGCACTTCCAGAAGACACAGAGGTCACTCTTGCATTAAAAAACGGTACAGCACTCCGAGGGACAGATTATACAGATAATGTCGTCGTGAAGTACGAAGGAGGCAGCTCTGGTATAAGTTTAGTCAATAACGCGGCCGCCCCAATTCCAGAAGGAGTGGATAGATTTCAAGTGCTCGTGCCCACAACTAGCGACTACAATAAGGAATCGGCGAAAACCTTCTCGCTTGAAGTCTGGATGAACAATGACACCTCAAGCAAGTTGATTGGTACAGCGACAATCCTTGATGACGATGAATATAGCTGTGGACCTAATGGAGTTGTTTACGTAACAGCAACCAATGATCCGCAATCAACAACGCTTAGACTTGACTGTAAAGCACCTTATGCGAAAGCACTTTTGATAACTAACGGAACTTATAAAAAGCACGCGAATTATACTGATGAATCATATCCGTATGCACACTATTATGATGACTGGGAAAGAGGTCCCCAGCCACAATTTGGCTGTAATTCAAGTAACGCGGGTGCAATTGCATACTACAATATTAAATCCAACATATCATTACTTCCAGATGGAACTAATAGCTGCGGCATAACCATCATAAGAGCAATATGTAATTCATCGGGCGGTTATACCGAATATAAATATGCATCTCCTCAAGGTCCAGCAGGCTGTGAATATGAATAATGGCACTAAGTCGATATTGCTATAACATCTATATTCATTTAAGGTAAATGATAATTACCATCAAATAAAAACGCGCCTTTGGGCGCGTTTTTTATTGTATATCATACACTATAATATTCGGTAATTATCATTATAAACCCGAGATTTCATCAATAACCCCCTCCTCAGTGACATGAGAGTTCGTTGTTTTCAGAACATGCTCTATAAATAACCTAAGGGCGGGGTTGGGAGAGTTAGTTTTCCAGTTTATGTAAAGGGATATCTCTTTGTCGAAGCCTTCAATAGGTAAAACTTTCAAACTAGGCCTACGCATTTCTTTGGCAATTTCCACAAAAAATCCGATGCCGTTCCCGGACATCACCAATGCAGCAAGGCTATCGAAATCGTAAGCTCTGATAATAGGATTTTCTTCAATAGAGTATGAGTTTAGAAATTCTAATATCTGGATGTTGAACGGTTCCCACGCTTTGGACTCTCCAAGAATTAACGTTTTTCCCAAGAGATCATCTGGTCTCAATTCATTTTTCTGTGCTAATGAATCCGATGACGAGATGACTGCCATAAGCTTATGTTTTGAAACTGTTTTGTAGTCATATCCACTTTCCAAAAAAGGCGAGCTGCAAAAGGCTATATCTATATCACCCGAAGCTAACGCAGTATGCTGTTCATGGGAAGGTATAGAATATAATGATGTTTCTATATCTGGGTAGTACGCTCGAAAATCTCTCAACAGAATAGGTAAAACATAGGTATTCATTGGAATTGTATTGTAAGCAATCGCTAAAGTACCTTTCTTACCTTCTATCATTTTCTGCGCACTCTGGTACGCCAATTGAATACGATCCGCCCCCTTGGCTAAATCGGACGCAAAAATTCTCCCCAACTCTGTCAGTTCAACATTTCGGGTATCTCTTAAAACAAGCTCCGCACCTATTTTATTTTCTAATCTAGCCACATGCCTACTCAGGGTTGGTTGGCTAACCCCCAGATACTCTGCAGCCTTAGTAAAGCTCTCATGCTGAGCAAGCGCTAAAAAAGCACTGATTTCACGATATAGTTTTCTAGATTCCATTCATTCACTTTTGCATAACAACGATAAAAAATGTGTCTATAATTATCAAGACACTTGAATTAAAATGGTTTTTTCCACAATGAGTTACTTGGGTATTGTAATGAAAAAGAGCGTTCTTATCTTCACCCTTACATTAATTAACATTAGCTCATTATTCCAAGTCAAGGCTGAAGAAATTTCCTTTTACTCTCCAATAAAAGAAGGAAGAAGTGAATCTGCAGACATGCGGAGCTTTGCTAAAAAAGTCAGTCAATTAACTGCTGGATCTGTCAATTTTAATATGCACTACATGGGTGAATTAGGGTTTGATAATACTGAGTTACTCAGGCAACTAAAGCGTGGTTATGTAGGTGCTGGTGCTGTGTATCCTCCTTATTTATCACGTGATGTCCCCGCATTTGGTGCCTTATATATAGAAGGAGCACTTTTAGACTTTAAATCGCATGAACCCGCAATTTCTGTTATTGAAGATTCATACAGGACAGTGTTCGATAATTGGGGGATCGAGTATGTTGGTTATGCTCAACCACCACTGTATGACGTATCTGTATTTTGTAAAAACCCCATCAATACGATTGCAGGTCTAAAAAGAAAAAAGCTAAGAGTTTGGACTTCGGCACAGGTTGAAACATTCAACAACCTAGGTATTGCAGCACAAATTATCCCAAGTTCAGAAATGTACATGGCACTCCAAACTGGTGTAGTAGACTGCGCCTTGTATCTTGGAGAAATTGGTATTTTTGCATCACTGCATGAGGTTGCCCCTTACGAGGCCTTTTTGGTGCCATTTGCTTCATTACCTGTAGCCCTGGGTGTCAATAAAAATATTTTTAATCGCCTTAGTGATGAACAACAGGCTGCAGTTCGTGAAGCCGGACAATGGATCAGCGCCGAGACGCTTAAGAAAGCACTGAACGATGTCGCAGCTAAGACTGCCAATCGTGAAGCTCGAGCTAAGGGAGGCATCAAACAACTTCCTCCTTTTTCTAAACAGGATGTAGAGAAGTTTGTAACTGCAGCGAATGAGGTATGGTTTCGTATGGCGAAGGAAGGAGGTGAGGTTTCTCTGAAAGTATATGAAAGCTTAATGACCCAGCCGCAAGAGTGTATTAGCACTCAGTCATGTTAAAAGGTGATCAAAAAATAACATTGAAATGGCCCGGCTTCGCCATTTACTGGATTGTAAAAATTCAATTATGGCTCGCTATTTGCGCTGCCGCACTGATGGTGTTACTTGTCTTTACGGCATCACTGATGCGGTACTTCTTTTATGCTCCCTGGTCACCGACGGAAGAACTGGTTGGGTTTCTGTTTTACTCAAGTTGTTTTTTATGCTTACCCGCGACAACTTGGGAAGCGCGACATATCCAAATATCTCTATTCGATAACGTCTTACCTATCCCGCTGAGAGCTGCTTTAAAAAAACTCGCAGCGCTTTGCCTCATTATCATGCTTGGTGTGTTAGTCATCTATGGGCTAGAAAATGCTGTATTCACCCATTCTTTAGGATCTCGAAGCGAAATGACCAAAATGGCGCTTTATCCTTGGATGCTTGTCATGCCATTCAGCTTGGGAAGCATGGCTATCGTTGAATGCTATTTAATGGTGAACAAACACCAAGATCTACCTTCTATATTGCCCTCCAAGGAAACTAAACCATGATATGGGGAGCTCTCTGTACCACCATAATCAGTTTGGCCATTGCTGGAGCCACTCTGGGGCTCATACTTGGTGGAACCGGGTTAGTCCTATTACATTTCCTGGTTGGTGAAGGCGCCGGAGTGATGGCTGCTGAAGTGCTCTGGACAGATTTAACCAAATACACACTAGCGTCCATTTTAATGTTTATCTTAGTGGGCGATCTTTTTTTCGAGAGCGGTATGGCATCTGAAAGTTATCGCGCCTTAAGCCCTCTGTTTCAGCGTATTCCCGGCAAACTTCTACATACCAATGTCGCTGTATGCATGTTATTTGGTGCAGTCAGCGGTACCTCCACAGCAACAGCAGCAGCCGTGGGTTCTTCCGCCTATCCAGAGCTTATTTCTCGTCGGTACAATCGCTATGCAGTTTTGGGATCTTTAGCCGGAGCTGGAACGCTTGGCTTATTGATCCCCCCAAGCATAGCCTTGATTTTATACGGCGCATTGATGGACGTTTCTATCGCCAAATTGTTCCTTGGGGGAATCTTCCCAGGCATTTTATTTGGACTAGCTTTCATGGCATATATTGCCATTCTATCCTTGACGAAAGAAGGCATTACTCCCAAACAAGAAGCTCAGCATAGCAGTGCAGAAATCATGCGCTCCTTGCTAAACATATGGCCTCTTTTGATTTTAATGACCTCAATATTGGGACCCTTATACTTTGGATTAGCGACACCTACCGAGTCAGCTTCCTTTGGCGCTATGTTCTTGCTTGTACTTGGTTTCACCGTTGGCGAACTGACTGTCTGCCGCCTTATTTCAGTTTTGCAGGCAACAATGATCAAGTTTGGCGCTATTGTCTTTGTGGTGATGGGAGCTATCATCCTTAAACAAGCAGTTGGTATTCTTGGCTTGCCCAGAATGGCTGTAGATACAATTACCTCCATATCCCCAGACGCGACTTATGTGTTGATAGCCATCATCGTCTTCTATCTTGCAGTAGGCTGCCTTTTTGACGGTATCTCTATACTTTTACTGACATCACCGTTTGTCGCTCCTTTACTCATTAGCTGTGGTTACGATCCTATCTGGATTGGTGTGCTGATAACCATTTTGATAGAAATAGGTATGATCACTCCTCCCGTTGGACCCAATTTATTTGTGCTATCTTCAATTGCTTGCTCAAAAGTGAGTGTTGGAGAAATTGCGATAGCCACTATCCCCTATTGGCTGATACTACTCGCTGGCATTGCCATGATCACTTGGTTTCCTCAAATCGTTCTTTGGCTTCCAAACCAAATCATGTGAAATCAGCAGCTGTTGTTTTAAGACTCTCCAACGAACGCTTTCCGAACCAGTTTTCTCGACCGTTAAACGCCGACAAAACAGCAAAACGATATGAAGATTCGATATTCTCACCACATCCGAACCGTAAAGGCCCCAGAGTCTGTTGACCTTTGGTTACAGAGAAAAATTAAGTTTGATAAAACCAAGACATCCTGCACCGCTATCGTATCAGCATAGTGGGGTTAACTTTACCTTCAAGTAAAGGCACTATCCAAAATTAATCACACTCAAGACTTATTAAACCCCGGGCCCCAAACTCGAAAAATCGCACATTAGAAGATTCCAGTTCTTTTATATTAAAAATTCATTAGATGATATTAGTTTTGTATTACATCATAAAAAAATAAAAATCCGAAGTTAAACCACCCTCTTCATAATATTTTTTAATGCAGCATTCAAATATGTATAAATAGCACCACCCCCTCTTAAACTGAATAAGAAAATCACAGTAAAACTGAAAAATTACATTTTAATCATAAGTGTATAAAAAGTCACACTGAACTAAATACGGAATAATGTACCCTAATGAAAAATCAATACACAAAGAAAACATAATCTTTATTATACATACAGTTAGAGACATTAAAAATCGCTCAACTTCTTTAAAGAAATAAAACTCATACAGTTAAGAAAAAGAATTACTGCACGTATAAATAGACAAAAAAGTGTGAAAATAAAATTCGAACATCGTTCAATTACATAGATGTTTCACTTTCGAGACACCTATTTATTTTCGTTTTTTACAGGTTGATCATTTAGCATCCGACAATTAAATTAAAATAGTAAATAAATCCAAGATCAGAGAGCCCTCCTATTAATTAATAGTTAGCAATAGGATATTTCTTGCTGGTCGGTTTAGATATCAAATATTAAGTATAACAATCGTAATACTGTTACTTGCGGACACTAAATGTGCAACCACAAACTACCACTCTATGGGAATACACCCATAGGGGGCTGTTATTACTTAAATAAAAATGAGGCATAAATAACATGGCGGCAAAAAGAGCGAGAATAAAGAAATTCGTCAGCTCGCTGGCGGTTATCTGTATAGCAATGGCTTTCAGTGCTCACGCGAATGCTGTTGAAGAATTAAACCTGGGCATCAAAGCCGGATATCAATGGGCTGAAGATGATAGCTATCACACCAGTAAGCCCACAAGCACCATTGCCGGTGTTTCAGCTGGGGTCATGCTTACCCCGTCCTGGGGCTTAGACCTGGACTACCAGAAGCACGGCAAACTCGACGCAAAAGCCACGGGTGTGCATGTCAACACTCAGCTAATTTCTGCAGCACTCCGATATGAGTATCACTGGCAGACGGGCTGGGCTGGATATGGACGACTGGGCGCAGCTTACTGGGATATGGACAAAACAGCGCCTAATCAAGCCATGCTAAAGGCCAAAGGCATTTCCTTTCTAACAGAAGTCGGTGTGTTGTATGACCTAACACCGAGCCTAAGCCTTAGCGGTGGCTATCAGTTTATCGAAGGGATTGGTGATGACAAGACAGGTCAATATGACAGTCATGGTGTCGTGCTGAGTGTCGTCTACTCGCTGGGCGATTCATTTTAAGGGAGCTAATCATGAACATTAAAATGCTTAAATCAGTATTGGAAACTTGTGTATCACATGCAAAGATTCAGCGTCGCGTGGTCTTTCTGGGCGCACTCCTCGGCGCACTGACACTCAGCGGTTGTAATTCAGAAGGGGCGTTTAGCGCTAAAACACCAACACCACCAACACCACCAAAAACACAGGCGACACCACCAGGTTCACTGAGCCTCTCAAAATTGGTCGTTAGCGGCGAAAACAGAACATTTGGAGCAGGAGATGCTGATACCCCGGTTGTTTTTTCCTGGAACAGCTCAGAAGGGGCAAACGGTTACACCGTATGCCGTTTTGATAACAGTCTCCAGAATAATTGTGACCCCATAGGGAAAACCACAGAAACGATGCTTAAGACTCCATTACTTTCGGGTCCTCTCAAAGCGCGTAAATCAAAATACTTTGTACTTGCCACAAATGATAATGGAGTCACACCATCTAATGAACAGGAGCTCACTCCAATACAACTGAAAGACCTTGTTACGTCTATTAAAGATTTAGACAACGAGAAGCATCATGATAGATATGGCAGATCTGTATCCCTGTCTAAAGATGGTCTCACTCTAGCTGTAGGATCACCAACTACCAATTACAGTGGTGATGACAAGATCACAAACGCCGGAGCTGTCTTTATTTACCGCCTTAAAGAAGGGAGTTGGGCCAAAGAAGAAAAACTAGAGCCCGATCAACCTAGCATAGACGACCGATTTGGCTATTCTGTGTCGCTATCGGAGGATGCTAACACTCTGGCTGTTGGAGCGCCACACGCAGATAACTCTGGTGCTGTTTATGTTTACCACTATAACGAAAGTGAGGGTCTCTGGAAGCTGAAAGGCGCCAAAATAAAGGCGCTAGAAGCAAACTTGGGAAAAGGTTTTGGCTTGTCAGTCTCTCTGTCGGCAGATGGCAACACCTTGGCTGTGGGGCACCCAGATGCGAATGCCTCTGTGCATACCGGAGGGGTAGCGTTTGTTTATCGTTATACTGATGCTGCCTGGGATAATGGGACCCTCATTAAGGGAGAGTATGTCGAGAAGTATAATAGGTTTGGCCTCAGGGTAGCGCTATCTGCAGATGGTCACACACTGGTCGTGGCTGCACGTCATGATAACAAAGACGCCTTAAATTCTGGCGCAGTATATCTGTTCAGCACCTCAGACACAGAGGTGAGTTGGAAACAGGAATACTACATAAAAGCACCTAACCCTAGGAAAGGCGACAATTTTGGTTCGTCGATATCCTTGTCTGACGATGGTAACACCCTCGCGGTGGGAGCTCCTGTAACAGACACCAAAATTAATGATGACACTACCTTATTAAGCACGGGCACTGTGTATGTGTATCGCTATAAGGATGGAAACCTTAGCGAGCCCAATACCATCAATAAAAGTTTCGGCAATATTCCTGATGATCTAAAGGATTCAAGCACAGGCCATGATGCATTCGGCTGGTCCGTGTCTCTATCCAGTGATGGCAACACTCTTGCCGTGGGAGCACCAGGGCAGGATTCTGGTGAAATTGCCTTTAACGGAAATGAGGCTGATGACAATAACGACGAAAGAAACTCCGGCGCAGTTTATATATTGAGCTTTGAAGATGGTGAGTGGGAACAAGAGAAAAATGGCTATATCAAAGGTACAGAGCCTCTAAAAGATGACTGGTTCGGTTGGTCAGTCTCCCTGTCAGAAGATGGCAACTCCCTAGCGGTAGGAGCCCCTAGTTGGAGAGGAGGGACGAAGGATAACAGTCCAAATCTAAAACCTGGGCGGGTATATATCTATTAGCAAATGATGGATAGGAGTGGCGGACATGAGCCAGAAATATGCATCTGAATGCTCAAACATCTAACTGGCAAATCATGGAAATGTAAGTCACTCACTATCCACTTATAACCACTAAATAGAACCTTCGGTTCAGACTCAAAATCAAATATACAGAATATTTGTTGTCGAGCCGCTATCAAGGAAGGCAATCATGATTTTGTATCTGCTCCGGCGCAGCTTAAACAGCAGTGACAACAAGTCTCTCTGCCCTTTCTGCCTGCGCCTTGAAGGATTGATGGCGATGTTTCCAGAGATTCGACATAACGTAGAAGTCAGGTATGTCGATTTTCAAAAACCTCGTTATCAACTCCTGGAGTTTCTGGGGGAAAAAAATCAAGTATGTCCAAATTTGGTGCTCAATGAAGGTGACCAGTTTGGTTCAGAAAAATTCTCAACGTTGGCCCCTACGGGCGTAAAATATATTGATAAAACTGAGGACATTATCCAGTTTTTCATTGAGCGTTTTGAGTTACTTTAAATTGACTGATAACGCATAAGTAAAGCCGCCAAAAGGAAAAAGTGTGCAAGCTATTATGTGTAGGTGATGCAATTATCTGATCAAGGTAAGGTCACGCATATGACCAAAATCTGGAATGATGGCTGGGCGTTGAAATAGCTTGGCTGGACGTAGTAGGAAACCGAAGAGCCGCCGGATAACAAGGCGGCTCTTGTTATTGAACCATTAGTGCTTTTCAGGCAGGTTAAAGCGTTCAATAAAGTATTGAATGATGTCATCCGTCTTATCAATATGACGCATACCTGTTGAAGCTGACACAGAGAACTTTTCCGACCCAAACTGGTCGCCTTCATTTAAGACCAGATTTGGACAAACTTGATTACCCTTCCCCAGATGCTCGGGAAGATCACCGCGTGGTTTCTGAAAATCGACATACCTGACTTCTACGTTATGTCGAATCTCTGGAAACATGGCCATCAGCCCTTCAACCTTCATGCAGTAGGGGCAAAAGTACTTTTTTCCACCGTCGTTAAAGTCTCGCTTAAGCAAATACAAAATCATGATGGCCCTCCTTGGTAACAGCATAAAAATACATAATACGTATTTTGTAAATTTTGTTTCGAATCAAAACTGATAATCATCCAAAGTCGCGATTGATGAGAGGGTTAAGTTGCGACTTAGTGGCAAGAGAACACTATGAAGTAGATGGTTTTGTTAGAGAGGATTGGCTGCTGACGCAGCCAAAAGAAAACTATTGCCTATTGACCGGAGAAGGGGTCATATGTGTTAGGCAGATTTCACCACCTTAACTATTGGATAGCGATCGCAAATCGATCTTTAACACGTTCATTTGAAGTGGAAAATGCCACATAAGTGACTTTACCCATAATGTTATCGCTTTCAACGAATCCCCAATACCTAGAATCGGCACTATTATTCCTGTGGTCACCCAACACAAAATATTTATCCTCTGGAACAACTATTGTCTGCTCGCTGCTTGGAAGCCTGCCAGTTTTACTGTATTGAATAAGGTGCTTTCTCTTACCTATTAGTTCAAGACTTACCTCTTTAACATGGTCACGACTAATCACTGTCGATTCAATCTGTTGTCCATTTACACTTATTTCTCGTCCGGAAAATGTAATTTTATCCCCCGGTATACCAATTACTCTTTTGACGTACAAATCATTAGTATGTGGGGGAACAAAAGTGATTACATCACCACGTTCTGGATAATCAGACATAAATAGACGTACATTTACAAACGGAATCGTTGGGCCATATTCTGTTTTATTAACTATTAGCCAGTCACCATCATATAAATTTGGCTCCATAGATCCACTTGGTACATGATTCCAGTCTGCAACAGCTGTACGAAGGAAAAATATAGAAAATATAGTGATAATGACACTGAAATTGTTTTTTATTAATTGTCTAACTTTGTTCATCCCTGAGTTAAGCTCCATACTATTTGTATCTAAAATACGACCGACATTTTTTGGATTAGTTCATAAAGTTTATTAAAGCTGCCTAACGAATGACATGGATTCCCCCTCATGAGGATTTGCCACACTTAAGTGTCGCGTTAAATACCGGAGGTAACCATGTCTTCTATATTCTTTTGTGGCGTTGACCTCGCCAAACACCACTTCTCATTGCACGCAGTTGATGACCGGGGAAAGGTCATCCTTCATAAATCCGTGTCACGTGCTAAATTGCTGACTACATTAGCAAATATGCCAGCTATGCGTATAGGCATTGAAGCGTGTAGTGGTGCGCATTATTGGGCCAGAGCGTTCACCCAATTAGGCCATGATACCCGCATCATGGCGGCTAAGTATGTCAGCCCCTACCGCACAAAAGGCAAGAAT